>NZ_JBHVWZ010000002.1:0-492775 GCF_042881985.1 Streptomyces sp. NPDC058246
GCCCCCTGGGGGGGGGGGGGGGGGGGGTTTTTGTTACTCCCCCCGGGGGGCCGGGGGGGGGCCCCCGGGCGCCCCCCCGCCCCCCCCCTCCTCGTACCAGCTCCTGCGAGCGGACGTGCCTAGGCGATGTGGTCCTCCTCCAGCTCCGCGTTGAAGCGGTTCTGGAAGCGGTCCGTGAGGTTCTTCAGCGAGCTGGGGCTGAGGGTGGTGCCGTACGTGGCCTCGATGTTGTCGCCGAGGACGCGCGGCGTGGGGAAGCTGCCGTCTATCGACTGGCGGAACACCTGGTAGTACGCCTCCTCCTGGGCCTTCTCGTCGGAGAGCGGCGACTGCTCCTCCCGCGGGGCGGGGATGGGAAGCTGCTCGGGTTCGGGAGCGCCGCCCTCGCCGAGCTGGCGGGTACGGCCGGGGCCCGCCGGGATGGGGAAGCTGCCCGTTTCCTCCGGCCCCGGCTCGTACGCCTGGGCCTGCTGCTCCTCGTACCACTCCTGGTACTGCTCCTCGGGGACGTACGAGGGGTCGTAGCCGCCCTCGTAGACGATCTCCTGGGGAGTGGGGGCCGCGAACCAGGGGCTGCCGTCCGGCTGGTACTGCTGCTGGTCCTGCTGTACGTGTTCCAGTCGCCCGGCGGCCTCGCCCGCGTCGGGGATGTGGCGCTGCTCGCTGTGAGGTGCCGCTCTCTGCGGGTCGGGCGCCGCCCCAGCGGCACGACTGCCCGCGGCCGCGTCCAGTTCCGGCTGGCGTGGGGCCGGGGGAAGCAGCGCGGGCTCGATGCCCGCTGCCGCCAGGCCCGAAGGTGCCGTCTCCGCCAACGGGACGCCGTAGCGCGCCAGGCGCAGGGGCATCAGGGATTCCACCGGGGCCTTGCGGCGCCAGGAGCGGCCGAAGCGGGAGCGGAGGCGGGCCTGGTAGACGAGACGTTCCTGCTCCAGCTTGATCACCTGCTCGTAGGAGCGCAGCTCCCAGAGCTTCATGCGGCGCCACAGGAGGAAGGTGGGGAGGGGGGAGAGCAGCCAGCGGGTGAGGCGGACGCCCTCCATGTGCTTGTCGGCGGTGATGTCGGCGATCCGGCCGATCGCATGCCGGGCCGCCTCGACCGAGACGACGAACAGCACCGGGATCACGGCGTGCATGCCGACGCCCAGCGGGTCCGGCCAGGCCGCCGCGCCGTTGAACGCGATCGTCGCGGCCGTCAGCAGCCATGCCGTCTGGCGCAGCAGCGGGAACGGGATCCTGATCCAGGTCAGGAGCAGGTCAAGGGCCAGCAGGACGCAGATGCCCGCGTCGATACCGACCGGGAAGACGTACGCGAAGTTCCCGAAACCCTTCTTGAGGGCGAGCTCGCGGACGGCGGCGTACGAACCGGCGAAGCCGATACCGGCGATGAAGACCGCACCGGTGACGACCACGCCGATGAGCACCCGGTGCATACGTGTGAGCTGAATGGGCGCGGCCACCCGTACTCCCCTCCCCTTGCGTGTTGTTGCGGCCAACAGGGTGGCACATGTGTGCGGCGTACGGGCGCGCGGTATGGAAGGAGCCCGGTCCCCGTGGGGGCCGGGCTCCTGCAAATGGCTTGACGGGGAGGCGAGTTGGCCCCCGGACCCGGCTGGAACCGGGTCGGCCTTTCGGCCGCTCGTCCGGCTCGTCTAGCTCTTCTTCGTCGCGGACTTGGACGGGGAGGCCGACTTCGACGCCGATGCGGAAGGGGAGGCCGACTTCGACGGGGACGCCGGCTTCGAGGAGGGCGACTTCGACGGGGAGGCGCTCGTCTTGGCGCCCCCGCCCCCACCCTGGTTCGCGGCGGACACCGCGGCCACCGCCTCCTTCGCGGCCTTCTGGGCGGCCTTCAGCAGGTCGGCGGCGTTCGGGGTCTTCTCGCCCGCCAGACCGGCGCCGTTGTAGTCGAGCGTGACGACGACGTTCTCGACGCGGGCCACGATCGTCTGCTGCTTGAAGGCGCCTTCCTTCTTCTTCAGGTCGTAGCTCACCGCCGTCGCCTGATCGCCCGTCCCGGACACCGGCTCCGACTTGATGTTCTTCGCGTCCGTCGCCGACCGCGCGCCCGTGACCTGCTTCTCGTAGTACGTCTGCGCGAGCTGGTCGCCCTCGCCACGCGAGTTCGACTCGAACCGCAGCAGCGCCACGTTCAGCCAGCGGAACTGCGAGCCCTTCACGCCGTTGTTGTCGAGGCTGCTCCAGTAGCAGTTGCCGCGCGTCGCGACATCGTCCGACTTGCCCTCCTTGCCGGACTTGGCACCCTTCGGGACCAGTTCGCCCAGCGTCTTCTTCGACACCACCGAGCAGGGCTCGGGCAACGTCTTGTACGCCGCCGGCTGGACGGCGTTCGCCGAGGCGCTCGCGGACGCCTTCGCGTCCGGGCTCGCGCCCGTGCCCTTCTTCGCGTCGCCACCGGAGCCGGAGTCCGAGGAACAGCCTGCGGCGACGAGCATCACCGGGACGGCGGCTGCGCTGACGAGGATGCGGGTGAGTCGTGGTGCTCGGCCTACTCGCTGTACTGGTCGGTGCATGGTTCCTTCACTCGTGGCGCTCGTGGTGCGGCCGCACATGGAGGGTGCGACCGGTCGGGTCCGAGGGGCCACGGTACGCGGTGAGTCGGCTGTGCGTTTCCGGTTCGAGGGGTTTGAGCGAGGGGGCCGGGAGGTGGCCCGGTGCCGCTATCCGTTGAGCGCGTCCGCCAGCTTCTGGGCCAGTTTCCGGGCCCTGTCCTGCATTTCCTTGCTGTCCGGAGCGTCGGTGGACGCGGTCGGCTGCTCGGCGTATTCGATCGTCACGATCACATTCGACGTGCGGAACACCACAGTCACCGTGCGCTGCCGGGCCGCCGAGGACGCGGAGCTCAGCTTGTCGTTCAGGAACGCCTCGTCGCCGAGACCGTCGAGCGTACGCGGCTGGAGATCGGCGGGGGTCTCGCTCGCGGAGGCGGAGTCCGAGCCGGAGTCGGAGGCGGAGCCGGACGACGACGCCGGGGAGGAGGGGGTGGCGGTGTCCGACGGGCTGGTGTCCGTGCCGGAGCTGGAGGCGGAGGGCTCGGGGAGGTGGGCCGCCGTCTCCTTGCCCGCGAAGACGCCGGTGGCCTTGGCGTCGTCGCTCACCGCGTTGTCGTACGAGACCACGCGCTCGAAGTCGACGAGGAGGTGGTCGGTGGCGGTCGTGGACTCCACCTTCCACTGGCAGCCGTCGCGCCGGTCCGTGTCGTAGGTGAGCGTGGCGTCGCCCGCGTACGCCTTCTCGCGCTGCTGTTCGTCGGTGATCTGCTTGATGCCGGGGAGGAGCGAGTCCAGGGTGTCGTGCGGGACCGAGCCGCAGGCCTCGGGGAGCGTGCGGTACTTGCCGGGCTCGGCCGCGGACGCCGTCGTGCCGGTGTTGCTCCCCTTGGAGTCGTCCGCCGTGCCGCCGTTCGCCGAACCGCTCGTGCAGCCCGCCAGCAGTGCCGCGAGGAGCACGGCGACGCCGGGTACATACGCCTTCCGCTGCACGGTCAGGCTCCTCTCGACGGTTCCCGACAGCGCTGCGGCCCGGGTGTCCTGTGGTTATTCGGTTGCCGCGTGGGGGCGGCCCCTGGAGACAATGTGTATCGCACGCACTGCTGTGCACGCCGGTCCGTTGTCCCATATGTCGACCTTGGCGCCAGTTTTGCGATCTAAAACTTCTGTTGGTTTTTCGGGGGAATGAGGACGATATGTCGTACGTAGAGGTTCCGGGGGCGAAGGTCCCCATCCGTATGTGGACCGACCCGGCGTCCGTCGAGGACGTCGCCCTGCGCCAGCTCCAGAACGTGGCGACGCTGCCGTGGATCAAGGGGCTGGCCGTGATGCCGGACGTGCATTACGGGAAGGGCGCGACGGTCGGGTCCGTCATCGCGATGCGGGACGCGGTGTGCCCGGCGGCGGTGGGGGTCGACATCGGGTGCGGGATGTCCGCCGTCAAGACCTCTCTGACGGCCAATGATCTGCCGGGGGATCTTTCGCGGCTTCGGTCGAAGATCGAGGAGGCCATTCCGGTGGGGCGGGGGATGCATGAGTCCCCCGTCGAGCCGGGTCGGTTCCATGGGCTCGCCACGGCGGGATGGGACGACTTCTGGGGGCGCTTCGACGGGGTCGCGGACGCGGTGAAGTTCCGGGAGGAGCGTGCCGTGAAGCAGATGGGCACGCTCGGGTCCGGGAATCACTTTGTCGAGATGTGTACGGATACAGCCGGATCTGTCTGGCTGATGCTGCACTCCGGTTCGCGGAACATCGGCAAGGAGCTGGCCGAACACCACATCGGTGTGGCGCAGAAGCTCCCGCACAACCAGGGTCTGGTCGACCGCGACCTCGCGGTCTTCGTCGCGGATACCCCGCAGATGGCGGCGTACCGCAACGACCTGTTCTGGGCGCAGGAGTACGCGAAGCACAACCGTGCCCTGATGATGGCGCTCCTGAAGGACGTCGTCCGCAAGGAGTTCAAGAGGGCGAAGCCGACCTTCGAGCAGGAGATCTCCTGCCACCACAACTATGTGGCGGAGGAGCGCTACGAGGGCATGGACCTGCTCGTCACCCGCAAGGGCGCGATCCGCGCGGGTTCCGGTGAGTACGGGATCATCCCGGGCTCGATGGGGACGGGTTCGTACATCGTGAAGGGTCTTGGAAACGAGAAGGCCTTCAACTCGGCCTCGCACGGCGCGGGTCGGCGCATGAGCCGCAACGCGGCGAAGCGTCGCTTCTCGACGAAGGACCTCGAGGACCAGACGCAGGGCGTGGAGTGCCGCAAGGACTCCGGTGTCGTGGACGAGATCCCGGGGGCCTACAAGCCGATCGAGAAGGTCATCGACCAGCAGCGCGACCTCGTGGAGGTCGTGGCCAAGCTGAAGCAGTTCATCTGCGTGAAGGGCTAGGTTCTGTCTCTCCGATCACGATCGGAGAGACAGAATTACCGACGGAGTGACGTCCGCTCAGTTTTTGCGTGCGGTCACCAGAGCGAAGGAGAGGAACTCCCCGCCGTCTGTGGTGAGCATGTCGATGACGGGCTGGTTTGCGCTCCGACCGTCCGGCTGGTGCTCGGCACACGCCCGGACCCACAGCAGCCAGTCCCGCCAGGCTTCTTGCTGCAGTCGCGCGGACGTGACCTCCACCAACTCGGTGATCTCCCACTGGAAGCGCCACCACTCCGCCGTGTGCCAGGCGATCGCTTCCCAGCCGACCACCTCCTTGATGTGGGGCGGGATGACCCCGAGCTCACGGGCCTCCCGCGTCATGGCGGGAGTCGCCATGCCCAGTTGTCCGCCAGGGCGAAGGAACCGCACCAAGTAGGGCAGGTAGCTGTCCGCCGTACCGAAGTACTCGAACGCGTCGACGCTCACGATGGCGTCGAAGCTCTCCTCCTCGAACGGCAAGGCGTGCGCCTCCGCTCGCACGGCCTCCACCTGGTCGCCGACACCCGCGTCGGCGAAGACGGCTGCCGCGTCCTCACGGGCGATCCACCAGTCGGCCGCGACGACTCGGGCGCCGTACTCGCGGGCCAGGAACACCGACGTGGCGCCCTTGCCGGAGCCGAGGTCGAGAATCCGCATCCCTGGGCGCAGATCAAGATCCCGGGCGAGGTCCTCGAGCAGCCACAACGGGTTCGGCCCCATGTCGAGGTCGAGCAACCAGGCGGGGTCATAGCGAGAAGAGCGCGGATAGCGGTCCGGACGTACGAGATCACTCAAGGCAGCCACGAGCACGAACCCAAGCCGATGATCGACCCGGGCACAACCCGATTTCGCCTCACCGCTTCGCCTCTCCGCCCACGTGGCACGGCGCGGCAACAGTCGGTCCGCCTCGCGGAGGTCGGCGACCGTACGGACGCCCGCGATCACTGGGACGGACGCCCGCGATCACTTGGCGTGTGTCACCGCGTAGATCATGACGAACGCCACGACGTGGATACCGAAGAGGAAGTACGCGAGGTAGTACCAGACCATGCGCTCGCGCTTCTTCTCCAAGGCGAGGTGGTTCTTCTCGCCGTCGGCGGTCGCTTCCGGTCCGGCCTCCGTCATCACGCGTCCCGGTGGATCTTCGTGTTCGACGCCTGAGCGCGGGGGCGGACGATCAGCAGGTCGATGTTGACGTGGCTCGGGCGGCTGACCGCCCAGGCGATGGTGTCGGCCACGTCGTCCGCGGTCAGCGGTTCGGCCACGCCCGCGTACACCTTCGCCGCCTTCTCCGTGTCGCCGCCGAAGCGGGTCAGCGCGAACTCGTCCGTCTTGACCATGCCGGGCGCGATCTCGACGACCCGGACCGGCAGGCCGACGATCTCCAGCCGCAGCGTCTCGGCGAGGACGTGCTCGGCGTGCTTCGCGGCGACGTAGCCGCCACCGCCCTCGTACGTGCCGTGGCCCGCGGTGGAGGAGAGCACCACGACCGTGCCGTCGCCGCTCGCGGTGAGGGCGGGGAGGAGGGCCTGGGTGACGTTCAGGGTGCCGATGACGTTCGTCTCGTACATCTGCCGCCAGTCGGCCGGGTCGCCCGTCGCGACGGGGTCGGCGCCCAGGGCGCCGCCCGCGTTGTTGACCACGACGCCGACCGTCTTGAAGGCCGTCGCGAACTCGTCGACCGCGGCGCGGTCCGTGATGTCCAGCGCGTACGCCGTCGCCTGGTGGCCCGCCGCGGTGATCTCCTCCGCCAGCGCCTCGATACGGTCCTTGCGGCGCGCGGTCAGGACGACGCGGTAGCCGGCCGCGGCGAGCTGCCGGGCCGTCGCCGCGCCGATACCGCTGCTCGCACCGGTGACGACGGCGATGCGGGAGTTGGCGGAGGGCGCGGCGGGCGCGGTCATGTGGGCTCCTCGGGCGGTGCGCGGTGTTCTCGGGCTGGTACGGCAGTCCTGGCCAGGATAGGCAGGAGGTGGGCGTCGGCGTCGAACGGCCCGGTGGGTGGTCCGGCGAGTTGCGGGACGTGGCCCGGAGGGTGGTCCCGTGAGTCGCGGGGCGTGGTCCGGTGAGTCGCGGGGCGCGGTCCGGTGGGGTCAGTTGCCGCGTGGCGCGTACATGATGACGGCCATTCCGGCCAGGCAGATCACGGCTCCGGTGACGTCCCAGCGGTCGGGGCGGTAGCCGTCCGCGACCATGCCCCAGGCGAGGGAGCCGGCGACGAAGACTCCGCCGTACGCGGCGAGGATGCGGCCGAACTCGGCGTTCGGCTGGAGGGTCGCCACGAAGCCGTAGACGCCGAGGGCCATGACGCCGGCGCCGATCCAGAGCCAGCCGCGGTGTTCGCGCACGCCTTGCCAGACCAGCCAGGCGCCGCCGATCTCGAAGAGGGCGGCGAGGACGAAGAGGGCGGCGGAGCGGACGATCAGCATGCGGTCACTTTCGCATGCGGTCGCGGGCGGTCGCGGGGGGACCTTGTGGGGGATCGCGTCACCTGATGGACGGCGCCTGTCCGTGGTCAGGGGTGGGATACATCGGGGGATCGACCTGGTGCTTCTCCGGTGCTTCTCCGCTGCTTCTGCGGTACTTCTGCGGTGCTTCTAGCGAAGGAATGACGTCATGCGGATTCTCTGTGCGGTGGGTGTGGGGGCCGTTCTGGTGGTGGGCGCGGCGTCGCCCGCCGGGGCCGTCCTCGCTCCCGAGGCCGATCTCGCCTATCACGGGCGCGTGTCCATGACCCGCGGGATCGTCGACGTGCGGTTGATCCCGCAGAACCACGGGCCGAGCGCCGTCAAGGATGCGACGGTTCGGCTGAGCTGGTCGGCGGCGCTCACGGACGCGCAGCGGTTGCCGGGTGCGTGTGCGCGGGTGGGGGCGCGGGCGGTGGTGTGCCGGACGGGGGCGCTGGCGGCGGACGGCCTTGGGGCGGCGATCGGGCTGACGGTGCGGCTGCGGGGGGTGCCGTCCGAGGTGGCGATGGAGATCGAGACGGTGTGGAGCGGGGGAGCCGCGGATCGTAACCATGGGAATGATCGACAGCGGGTACTGGCGCTCGATACCGGGGATTCGTACGTGTTCTAGCGGGGCGCTTCTTGCCGGGTGCGGGTGCGGGTGCGCTGGGTGCTGTCGGGGGCGCTTGTGGCGGTCCCTTTTCCGCCGGTCGTCCTTCCGCCGGTGGGTGGGTCGGGGCCGTGCCGGTACATCCTGCCCGTCGCCTGATGGACACTTCTGTTCGTTGTCATGGTGGGGCTTGGCTGTGACCACGTACGCGACGGGCATGGGATGTACCGGCACGGCCCCTCCCGTGCGTCGACGGGTGCGGGCTTTCAGGAGGACGCGTCGTAGCGGTCGCGGGCCTCGTTGACCTCCTCGATGTGGCGTTCCGCCCAGTCCTTGACGGCGGAGAGCAGGCAGCTCAGGTTCATGCCCAGGGGGGTGAGTTCGTAGTCGACCCGGACCGGTACGGACGGGGTGACGGTGCGGGCGACGATGCCGTCGCGTTCCAGTGAACGCAGCGTCTGCGTCAGCATTTTGGGGCTGACGCCCGCGATCTTGCGGCCCAGGTCGCTGTAGCGCATCGACCCTTCGGCGAGGGCGCTGACGATCAGGCTGACCCACTTGTCGCTGATGCGGTCGAGGAGCTGGTTGGTGGGGCAGCTCTTGATGAACGCGTCGTACTCGACGCGTGCCTGCTCGCGCCGCTGGGCCGCCGTCGTGGTCGCCATGGCTCACCTCCGGGTGACGTACGCACCTTCAGGTGCCTACTTACCGAAAGATAGTAACTCTTCATAGGGTTGTTGCAACGGAAAAGGAACCCGAGCACAACGCTTGCGAAGAGGGAGAGTTGACATGCGTGCAGCGGTGGTGACGGCCTTCGGCGGTCCGGAAGTCGTGGAGATCGTCGAGGTCGAGGTGCCGGAGCCGGGTGCCCGGCAGGTGCGGATCAAGGTCGCGGCCGCCGCGCTCAATCCGGTCGACGCGGGGGTGCGCGCGGGCGTCTTCGGGGGTGCCGGGAAGCGGTTGGGGCTGGGATGGGACGTGGCCGGGACCGTAGACGCGGCGGGCGTGGCCACGGGGTGGAACGTGGGCGATCAGGTGGTGGCGCTGGCATACGGCGCCGCCAAGTCCCTTGGTACGCACGCCGACTTTGTGGTGGTCGACGCCGACGCGGTGGCCGCGGCGCCCGCCTCGGTCGACGTGGCGCACGCGGCGACCCTGCCGCTCAATGCCCTGACCGCCGTGCAGGCGCTCGACCTGCTGGGGCTGGCGGCGGGGCAGAGTCTGGTGGTCACGGGTGCGGCGGGTGCGGTCGGTGGTTACGCGGTGCAGCTTGCCGTGCATCGCGGCCTGTCGGTGACCGCCCTGGCACGGGAGGCCGACGAGGAGCTCGTACGGTCGCTGGGGGCGGCCCGGTTCGTGCCGGATGCCGTGGCGGCGGGGAGCGTGGACGGGGTGCTGGACGCGGCTCTCCTCGGTGAGACGGCGCTGGAGTGGGTGCGGGACGGCGGTGCGTTCGTGGGCGTGATTCCGGGGGCCCAGCCGGCATCCGTACGAGGGGTGCGGACCGGCGCGGTGGAGGTGGCCGCCGACGGGGCGCGGCTCGCGGAGCTGGCGGCGCTCGTCGATGAGGGGGTGCTGACCCTTCGGGTCGCCGAGACGTACGCGTTGGACGAGGCGGCCAAGGCGCACGCCCGGCTGGCGGAGGGCGGGCTGCGCGGGCGGCTGGTCCTTCAGCCCTGAACGCCGAGCCCGCGGGGTGGCCCGTTGAAGTGGTTACTCCGCGGCGGGCACGCCCACGGACGCGGCGGGCGCGGTGAGTACGGCGGTGCCGGCGGTGTTGGGGGCGGTGGTGGGTGCGGTGTCGTAGTGGGTGCGTCTACGGATGCTGGACCGCGCTCGCGTACGCCGTCGGTGGGACGCCCACCGTCGCCGTGAAGTCCCGTACCAGGTGGGCCTGGTCGGCGTAGCCGAGGTCGGCTGCCAGGCCCGCCCAGTCCAGGGAGCCGGAGGTCTCCGCGCGCTCCAGGGCCTCGTGGATGCGGTAGCGCAGGATGATCCACTTCGGGCCGACGCCGACGTACGCGGCGAAGAGGCGCTGGAGGGCGCGGACCGTCATGCCCTCCGTGTCGGCGAAGTCCCCGACGTGCCGGATCGTGCGGTCGGTGCGGATGCGGTCGACCAGGGCCATGGCGAGGTCGGCCTGGGGGTCCGGCTCGGGCTTCAGGCTCAGGAGGAAGGTGTCGAGGGCGGCGACGCGGGCGTCCTCGTCGTCCGGCGCGAGGATCGCCGTGGGGGCGGTGCCGGGCGCCGGGAAGACCTCCGGGAGTCTGATGCGCCGGCCGGTCCACTCCGTCACCGGGTGCTCCGGGGCGAAGGGGCGGAAGCCGCCCGGCCGGAACTGGATGCCGCACACCCGTCCCCGCCCCTCCAGCTTCTGTGTGAAGAGGTCGAGTCCGATGCCGGAGACCTCGCCGAAGGGTTCGTGTCCCTCGTACTGCTGGAAGACGACGTTCACGGACGGGTGGGGGACGACATGGGAGGCGTACGGCTGGGGCAGGTCCCAGTCGATCAGCCAGTAGTGCTCCAGGTAGGGGCGCAGGGGCTCGGCGGGCTCGCGGCGCCGGAATCTCACGCGCGCGAAGAGCTCCGCGGCGTCGACGATGCCTCGGGTGTCACGGCGTGGGGCGGCCATGAGGGGATCGTAGGACGGCCCACTGACAATCCGGCCCGGAATGCGGCCCGGAATGCGGACGGGGATGGGGGCCGGAACGAGGCCAGGAAGGCGGGCCGGAATACGGACCGGAATGGGGGCCGGAATGCCGGCCCGGAATACCTGCGGCGGGGTGATGGTTCGAGGGTATAGTTGAATCGTCAACAACCTGGAGGATGAGCGACCATGCAGTTCGGGATCTTCAGCGTCGGAGATGTGACTCCGGACCCGACCACGGGACGGACGCCGACCGAGCACGAGCGCATCAAGGCCATGGTCGCCATCGCGCAGAAGGCCGAGGAGGTCGGGCTCGACGTCTTCGCGACCGGCGAGCACCACAACCCGCCGTTCGTGCCCTCGTCGCCGACCACCATGCTCGGCTTCATCGCCGCGCGCACGGAGAAGCTCGTCCTCTCCACGTCCACGACCCTCATCACCACGAACGACCCGGTGAAGATCGCCGAGGACTTCGCGATGCTCCAGCACCTGGCCGACGGCCGGATGGATCTGATGATGGGCCGCGGGAACACCGGGCCGGTCTACCCCTGGTTCGGGCAGGACATCCGCCAGGGCATCAACCTCGCCATCGAGAACTACGCCCTGCTGCACCGCCTGTGGCGCGAGGACGTCGTGAACTGGGACGGCAAGTTCCGTACGCCGCTCCAGTCGTTCACCTCGACGCCGCGCCCGCTGGACGGCGTACCCCCGTTCGTCTGGCACGGCTCGATCCGCTCGCCGGAGATAGCCGAGCAGGCCGCGTACTACGGCGACGGTTTCTTCCACAACAACATCTTCTGGCCCGCCGACCACACGAAGCGGATGGTCGAGCTCTACCGCGAGCGGTACGCGCACTACGGGCACGGCACGGCCGAGCAGGCGATCGTCGGGCTGGGCGGTCAGGTGTTCATGCGGCGCAGTTCGCAGGACGCGGTGCGCGAGTTCCGGCCGTACTTCGACAACGCGCCGGTGTACGGGCACGGGCCGTCCCTGGAGGACTTCACCGAGCAGACCCCGCTGACCGTCGGCTCGCCGCAGCAGGTCATCGAGAAGACCCTGTCCTTCCGGGAGTACGCCGGTGACTACCAGCGCCAGCTCTTCCTGATGGACCACGCGGGGCTGCCGCTGAAGACCGTCCTCGAGCAGATCGACCTGCTGGGCGAGGAGGTTGTGCCGGTGCTGCGCGAGGAGTTCGCCAAGGGGCGGTCGGCGGACGCGCCGGAGGCGCCGACCCATCAGTCGCTGCTCGCCGCGAAGGACTCCGAGGAGGTGACCGCCGTATGAAACTCGTCGTCGTCTCGGCGGGACTGAGCGTCCCGTCCTCCACGCGGCTGCTGGCCGATCGGCTGGCCGCCGCCGTGGGCCGGCTGACACCGGTCGAGGTGCAGGTGGTGGAGGTGCGTGAGCTCGCCGTGGAGATCGCGCACAACTTCACGAACGGGTTCCCGGGGCGTGCCCTCGGCGCCGCACTCGACGCGGTGACGGAGGCCGACGGGCTGATCGTCGTCACGCCGGTGTTCTCCGCTTCGTACAGCGGGCTGTTCAAGTCGTTCTTCGACGTGCTGGACAAGGATGCGCTGGCCGGGAAGCCGGTGCTGATCGCGGCGACCGGTGGGTCGGGGCGGCACTCGCTGGTGCTGGAGCACGCGCTGCGTCCGCTCTTCGCGTATCTGCGGGCCGTGGTGGTCCCGACCGGCGTGTACGCCGCCTCGGAGGACTGGGGCGCCGAGGGGCTGGAGAGCCGGATCGAGCGGGCGGCGGGGGAGCTGGCGGGGCTGATGCGGGGCCTGTCGACCGCGCAGCCGGTCCAGGACGGGCTTGAGGTCGAGGACGGGCGCGAGGGCGAGGACGGGCGTGAGGTCAGGGACGGGCATCAGCTCAAGGACGGGCTTGAGTTCAAGGACGAGCTCAAGGATGAGTTCAAGGATGGGCTCACGGACGGGCTCAAGGACGAGTTCAAGGTCGTGCCGTTCGCCGAGCAGCTGGCGGCGTTGCGGCGGTAGGGCTGCACGGCGGTAGCGCTGTAGGGCGGTAGGGCCGTAGGGCGGTCGTGGGAGGGGTTTCGTCCCCTCCGTCCCTACCCGTCCCGTACCGGGGGCGCTGCCCCCGGACACCCGCTTCTCGGACCCGGGAGGGGCTGATTCTGCCGCCCTCCGACACACCGGGGGCGGTGAGAGGGCGGTAAGAAGGGCGGATGGAGGTCCGTTCATCAGGTGGTATGCGGGCGGAGGCTTGGCAGACTGGTGGGGTGCCCCAGAATGTGCTGCTCGCCGAGGACGACCGTGCCATCCGCCATGCCCTGGAAAGGGCACTGACGCTGGAGGGCTATGAGGTGACGGCCGTCGCCGACGGGGTGGAGGCGCTGGCCCAGGCCCATCGCACCCCACCGGACGTGCTGGTCCTCGACGTCATGATGCCCGGCATCGACGGGCTCCAGGTCTGCCGTGTGCTGCGCGCCGAAGGGGACCGTACGCCCATCCTCATGCTCACCGCCCTGGTCGAGACCGCCGACCGCATCGCGGGCCTGGACGCGGGCGCCGACGACTACGTGGTCAAGCCGTTCGACGTCGAGGAGGTCTTCGCCCGGCTGCGCGCGCTGCTGCGCCGCACCGGCAACGGCGCCCTCGACGAGGTGCCGGGAGCCGCGTCGAAGGAGGTCCAGGCCTCGGACGGGCAGGTCGCCGCGGCCGGGCTGCGCATGGACATCCAGGCGCGCCGGGCCTGGCGCGGGCAGCGGGAGCTGGAGCTGACCCGGACCGAGTTCGAGCTTCTCGAACTGCTCGTCCGCAACGCGGGCATCGTCCTCGACCACGCCACCATCTACGACCGGATCTGGGGCTACGACTTCGGTCCCGGTTCCAAGAACCTCGCCGTCTACGTGGGGTATCTGCGGCGCAAGCTCGACGAGCCGGGGGCACCGGCGCTGATCCACACGGTGCGGGGCGTGGGGTACGTCCTGAGGGAGGACTGAGTGGCCCCCGCCGCCTCCAGCAGCTCCAACGGCTCCAACGGCTCCCCTGGCTCCAACAGATCCACCGGCTCCAGCAGCTCCCCTGGCTCCCCTGGCTCCGACGGCTCCAACAGATCCACTGGCTCCACCGGCTCCAGCAGATCCACCGGCTCCGGCAGGTTCTCCCGGTTTCGGCTGCCGTCTCGGTTTTCCCGGCCCCGGCTGCGGCGTATGTCCTCGTTGCGGGCCACCTTCACCGTGTCCTTCGCGGCCGTCGCAGCCGCCGTCACGGTCCTCGTCGGGTTCCTGAGTTACGACGCGGCCGCCCGGCTGGTGCGCGTGGACCAGCAGACCGTCTTCGCCGGGGTCGTGCAGGACCTGCGCAGCCAGGTGCGCGAGCAGTCGCTGAGCCCGGCCGACTTCTCGTCCACCGATCCCGACCACGACGGGCCGCTCGACGACATCATCCGGCCCAGCCGTACGGATGTGCAGGTGCTCGGGCCCGCGGGCGCGATCCATGATCACGGGAAGCCCGTGCTGCCCGTGGACGGTCACGACCGGGCGATCGCCGACGACGCGAAGGCCGGCAAGGTGGAGGAGCACAAGGAGGTCGACGTCGGCGGCGACCGCTACCGCGTGGCGACCGTCGCGCTCGGCGGCGGGCGGGGCGCGGTGCAGGTGGCCCAGCAGTTCAGCGACACGGAGGATCTGCTGCGGGAGTTGCAGCAGCGGACCGTGCTGCTCGTCGGGGCGGTGGTGATCGCGTCGGGGCTGTTCGGCTGGTGGCTGGCCCGGCGGATCACCCGGCGCCTGGTACGGCTGGCCGGGGCCGCCGAGGATGTCGCGCGCACCGGGCGGCTCGGCATTCAGGTGCCGGTCACCGGGTACGACGAGGTGGCCCGGCTCGGGCGTTCCTTCGACCGGATGCTCGGCCGGCTCGCCCAGTCCGAGGAGGACCAGCGGCGCCTGGTCCAGGACGCGGGCCATGAGCTGCGTACGCCGCTGACCTCGCTGCGTACGAACATCTCCATGCTCCGCCGTATCGACGAGCTGCCGCCCGCCGCCCGCGAGGAGCTCGTCGCCGACCTCGCGCTGGAGTCCCGCGAGCTGACCGACCTCGTCAACGAGCTGGTCGCGCTCGCGGCCGGGCGGTCCGACACCGAGCCGGTGCGGCCGCTCGATCTCGCCGAGCTGGCGGAGGACGTCGCGATCGTCGCGCGGCGGCGCAGCGGACGGGAGATCGCCGTGCGGGTGAGCGGTGACACCTCGGTGGACGGGCGGCCCACCGCCCTTCAGCGGGCGATCTCCAATCTCGTCGAGAACGCGGCCAAGTTCGATCGGGACGGGAAGGGGCCGATCGAGATCGCGGTGGTGGGCATGGGGACGGGGGCGAGTGCCGTGGGCGGGATCGAATCCGGCCCGGGCGCCGGCGCCGGCGCGACGGCCGGTCGGCGGGCCGGGACGGTCCGGGTCGAGGTGCTCGACCGGGGGCCGGGGATCGCCGACGGTGACCTTGTGCGGGTGTTCGACCGCTTCTATCGCGCCGCCGAGGCGCGCAGTCTGCCCGGGTCCGGGCTGGGGCTGTCCATCGTGCGGGAGGTGGCTGCCGCTCATGGGGGCAAGCCGTTCGCCTTCCGGCGGGACGGGGGCGGCGCGGTGATCGGGTTCACGGTGGGTGGGGGCGCGGCGGCGGAGGAGGGCTGAGGGGCGGAGGAGGGCGTGCTGGACCCCGCGTCTCCGGCATGAGCCGCCGGACCGGCCCTAGCCGACGTGGACCCGTGGGCGGCGGGTGCGGTTCGGTTCGGCTTCGCGGAGGACCTCTCGGGTGACGGGGGCGACCTCGCCCTGGCCGAAGAGGAAGAAGCGGAGGAAGTTGGCGAAGGGGTTGCCCTCGGTCCATTCGAAGTAGATGTGCGGGGTGCAGCCGGTGGCGTCGCGGACGTAGAGCAGGAGCGCGGCGAGGGCGTTGGGGATGGAGGACGACTCCAGGGTCAGGACGCGGTAGCGGCCGTGCAGGACCTCACCGCGTACGGTCAGGCCCGCCTCGAACTCCGACGGGTCCAGGACCGTGACCTCGAGGAAGACGAAGTCCTCCTGGGCCGGGACGTCGTTGTCGGCCCGGATCTGCTCGATCTTCTCCCGGTACTCGGTGATGTCACGCTTGTCCGGCTCGTTGGCGATGAAGCGGATCCGCCGGCTGGCGATGTCCCGTACGAAACGTTCCGCCAGGTCGTCCAGGGTCACGCTGGTGACGCGCAGCTCGAAGGCGCGCGCCAGCCGGGACAACAACGACACGAGGATGATGCCGGTGATGAAGCAGGCGCCGATCTTGACGCCGTCGGGGCGTTCGATGACGTTCACGACGGTCGTGTAGAGGAAGACCGCCGAGATGACGGCGAAGGCGATCGTCCAGCCCCGCTGCTGGGCCTTGCGGGCGGCGATGGTGACCGCGATGGCGGCGGAGCTGATGAGGACGAGGACACCGGTGGCGTACGCGCCGCCCTGGGCGTCGACGCTGGCGTTGAAGATCCAGGTGACCAGGAACGCGACCAGGATGAAGACGATCACCATGGGACGGACGGCGCGTGCCCAGTGCGGTGCCATGCCGTACCGGGGCAGATAGCGGGGCATGAGGTTCAGGAGTCCGGCCATGGCGGAGGCGCCGGCGAACCACAGGATGGCGATCGTCGAGACGTCGTAGACCGTGCCGAAGGCGCCGCCGAGGTACTGGTGCGCCAGGTAGGCCAGCGCGCGGCCGTTGGCCTGGCCGCCCGGCTTGAACTCCTGCGCCGGGATGAGGAGCGTGGTGATGAAGCTGGTGCAGATCAGGAAGACGCTCATGATCACGGCGGCGGTGGTGAGCAGTTTCTTGGTGCCCCGGATGCGGCCGGCCGGCTTCTCCTCGGTGTCGCCGGACTCGCCCTCGACATGCGGCATGACCGCCACGCCGGTCTCGAAGCCGGAGAGGCCGAGGGCGAGCTTGGGGAAGACCAGCAGGGCCACGCCGACCATGGCGAGGGCGTTTCCGTGCTCGGCGGTGAGGCCGGCCGACCAGTCGGCGACCACGTGCCCGGCGGTGGCCACGTGCCAGAGGCCGGCGACCACGACCACGGCGTTCAGCGCCAGGTAGATCCCCACCAGGACGACCGCGACGCCGATCGCCTCCAGGAAGCCCTTGAGGAAGACCGCGCCCAGCAGGGCGACGAAGATCAGGGTGATCAGCATCTGCTGGTTGTGCAGGGTCGCGTTGAGGTGGGGGTTCTCCACCAGGTGGGTGGAGGCGTCCGCGGCCGAAAGGGTGATGGTGATCAGGAAGTCGGTGGCGGCGAAGCCCAGCAGGGTGAGGACGAACAGCTTGCCCTGCCAGAAGGAGAGCAGTCGTTCCAGCATGGCGATCGACCCCGCGCCGCGCGGGCTCTCCTCGGCCACCCGCCGGTAGACGGGCAGTGCGCCCGCCAGGGTGACGATGACCAGCACGATGGTGGCCACGGGGGACAGCAGCCCTGCCGCCAGGGCGGCGATGCCCGGCTGGTAGCCGAGGGTGGAGAAGTAGTCGACGCCGGTCAGGCACATCACCCGCCACCACCGCTGGCCCTTGTGCGCGGGCTCGGGCGGGGCGTGCGGTCCCTGCGGGACCTTGGCCATGTCGGACAGGCCCTCCAGCATCCACGCACGCAGGCGGCTCGGGCGGGCGTCGTGGTCGGCGGCGGCCATCGGCGTGCTCCTGACGTGCGGCTCTTCGAGCGTTTCCGGCCATCGAGGACACGGCGGAACCAGCCTATGCAGAGAGTGATTCCCGGGCCCACGGACAGCTGGGCCGAACGCATCAAGACTGCGTCAAGACCGGCCGGCCACGCACCCCCGAGGCCGTGAAACCGCCGTGAAACCGTGCTGATCCGGCCTCCCCGGACGATGCGGAGCAGCGCACAGAGCACACCCGGCTGCGGACGCATGTGATGCGGGCCTTCGCGCCGCGCCGGACAGCCGCGCTGCGGCCGCGGATCGAGCGCATCGCCCAACGCGTCGGGTTCGCGGGCGACGGCACCTACCCGGTCGGTCTGCCGGTCCGGTTCTGAGAACCGCACCGGCCGGCGGGAACGCGAACCCACGGGTGATGAGGAGACCCCGTCCGGACAGGGCCCGTCAAGGCGGTGTCAACGTCCAGGTGAGCGGCACCAGGGTGTCGTCAAGATCCGTACCGGGGCGGGGTGCCGGGGAGTTGGCTGAGGGGGATGAATGAGGCACGGGCACCGCCTCCCCGCGTACGCGGCTCTCTTCGTGTCGTGCTGTGCGCGAGTGAAGGAGCCCATGCCCCAAGTCCGTCCTGACCGCCGCCCCGGGCGCCGCCCCCGGCGACGAGGAACCCCCGGATACCGGCGAGCGCCAACCCCGGAGTCCCACTCGTTCGGCTTGGGGAAGGACACGGACGCGGTCATCTGCAGGCTGCGCTTCCGGCTGTCCTGAGCCTGTCCCGAGCCTGTCCCGAGGCGGGGTTCCGCAGCGGCCCGTCAGAGATGCGTCAAAGGCGCACCGCGCCCCGTAAGGGAGCCGTCAACGACGGCTGAATCCGGCCAGAGAGGCGCTTTCCTCTAATCGTCCGTTCGATCCGAACCTCAGCTAGGAGCTCACGATGGCCGACGTGGCCTTCGTCGTCACCACGATCGCGGTGTTCGCGCTGGTGGCCCTCGTCGCCAAGGGGGTGACGAAGCTGTGACCGCCGAGAACATCGTCGGCCTGATCGTGGCCGTCGCCCTGCTGGGCTATCTCATCCTCGCCCTCGTCTTCCCGGAGAGGTTCTGAGCGCCGCTATGAGCCCCGTCCTCGCCGGTGTGCTCCAGATGCTCGCCCTCATAGCGGCAGTGGCACTCGCCTACCGTCCCCTCGGCGACTACATGGCCAAGGTCTACTCCTCCGACAAGCACCTGCGTGTCGAGAAGTGGATCTACAAGGGCATCGGCGCCAACCCGAACACCGAGATGCGCTGGCCCGCGTACCTGCGTGGCGTCCTCGCCTTCTCCGCCGTCAGCGTGCTCTTCCTGTACGTGCTTCAGCGCGTCCAGGGCTCGCTGCCCGGCTCGCTCGGCTTCTCCTCGATCGACCCGGACCAGGCGTTCAACACCGCCGCGTCCTTCGTGACGAACACCAACTGGCAGTCGTACTACGGCGAGCAGGCCATGGGCCACGTCGTGCAGACAGGCGGCCTGGCGGTGCAGAACTTCCTCTCCGCCTCGGTCGGTATCGCCGTCGCGGTGGCCCTCGTACGCGGCTTCTCACGCGCTCGCACCGGTGAGCTCGGCAACTTCTGGGCCGACCTGGTGCGCGGCACGATCCGTATCCTGCTGCCGCTCTCCGTCGTCGCCGCGATCGTCCTGGTCGCCTGCGGCGCCATCCAGAACTTCTCCGGGATCCACGCCGTCGGCCAGTTCATGGGCGGCTCGCAGCAGTGGAACGGCGGCGCGGTCGCCTCGCAGGAGGCCATCAAGGAGGTGGGCACGAACGGCGGCGGTTACTTCAACGCCAACAGCGCGCACCCCTTCGAGAACCCCACCCCGTTCTCGAACCTCTTCGAGATCTTCCTGCTCCTGGTCATCCCGTTCTCCCTGACCCGCACCTTCGGCCGGATGGTCGGCTCGCTGCGCCAGGGGTACGCGATCCTCGCCACGATGGTCACCATCTGGATCGGCTTCACCGCCCTGATGATGTGGACCGAGTTCGCCCACCACGGCCCGGCGTTCCAGATCGCCGGCGGGGCGATGGAGGGCAAGGAGGACCGCTTCGGCGTCGGTGCCTCGTCGATCTTCGCCGTGGCGACCACGCTGACCTCGACCGGTGCGGTGGACTCCTTCCACTCCTCGTTCACCGGCCTCGGTGGCGGCATCACCATGCTGGGTATGCAGCTCGGCGAGATCGCACCCGGTGGTACCGGCTCCGGCCTCTACGGGATGCTGATCATGGCGATCATCGCGGTGTTCATCGCCGGTCTGATGGTCGGCCGTACACCCGAGTACCTGGGCAAGAAGATCGGCACCCGCGAGATCAAGCTGGCGGCCTGCTACATCCTGATCACCCCGGCCCTGGTGCTCGTCTTCACCGCCGTGGCGATGGCCCTGCCCACCCCGGGCCACTCGATGACCAACAGCGGGGCGCACGGATTCTCCGAGATCCTCTACGCCTACACGTCCGCTGCCAACAACAACGGCTCCGCCTTCGCGGGTCTGAACGCGGACACGCAGTGGTTCAACACCACCATCGGCATCGCGATGCTGCTCGGCCGCTTCGCGCCGATGATCTTCGTGCTGGCGCTGGCCGGCTCGCTCGCCGAGCAGAAGCCGGTCCCGGCGACCGCGGGCACCCTGCGGACCGAGAAGCCGCTGTTCACGGGTCTCCTCGTGGGCGCGATCCTGATCATCACCGGTCTGACCTACTTCCCCGCCCTGGCACTGGGTCCGCTGGCCGAGGGGCTGGCGTCATGACCACTCGTACAGAGAAGACCCGCTCAGAGAACCAAGAGGACTCGATGTCCACAGCCACTGCGACCCGGGCGCCGCACAGCGAGGTGCCGACCGGCCACAAGGACGAAGGACGTGTCGGCGCGGGTCTCTTCGACCCGAAGCAGCTGCTGAAGTCGCTGCCGGACGCCTTCCGCAAGCTCGACCCGCGGGTGATGATCAAGTCCCCCGTGATGTTCGTGGTCCTCGTCGGCTCGGTGCTGACGACGGTCTTCTCCTTCAATGACCCGGGCGACTGGTTCGGCTGGGCGATCAGCGCCTGGCTGTGGCTGACCGTGATCTTCGCCAACCTGGCGGAGGCGGTGGCCGAGGGACGCGGCAAGGCGCAGGCGGAGACCCTGCGCAGGGCCAAGACCGACACGGTCGCCCGCCGTCTGGCCAAAGACCGCGAGGAGCAGGTGCCCGGCACCGAGCTGCGCGTCGGCGACCTGGTCGTCTGCGAGGCGGGCGACATCATCCCGGGCGACGGTGACGTCGTCGAGGGCGTGGCGTCCGTGGACGAGTCGGCCATCACCGGTGAGTCGGCCCCGGTCATCCGCGAGTCCGGCGGCGACCGCTCGGCCGTCACCGGCGGCACGAAGGTCCTCTCCGACCGGATCGTCATCAAGATCACGACCAAGCCGGGCGAGACCTTCATCGACCGCATGATCGCCCTCGTCGAGGGCGCCGCACGGCAGAAGACACCCAACGAGATCGCGCTGAACATCCTTCTCGCGTCGCTCACGATCGTCTTCCTGCTCGCGGTGGCCACGCTGCCTCCCTTCGCGGACTACGCGGGCACGCATCTGACCCTGGTCGTGCTGGTGGCCCTCCTGGTCTGTCTGATCCCGACGACGATCGGCGCGCTGCTCTCCGCGATCGGTATCGCGGGCATGGACCGGCTGGTCCAGCGCAACGTACTGGCGATGTCCGGCCGTGCCGTCGAGGCCGCCGGTGACGTCTCCACCCTGCTGCTCGACAAGACGGGCACCATCACCCTCGGCAACCGTCAGGCCTCCGAGTTCGTGCCGGTGACCGGCACCACCGAGGCCGAGGCGGCCGACGCCGCCCAGCTCTCCTCGCTGGCCGACGAGACGCCCGAGGGCCGCTCCATCGTCGTACTGGCGAAGGAGAAGTACGGACTGCGCGCGCGCCACCAGGGCGAGCTCGCGGGCGCCGAGTGGATCGCCTTCACCGCCCAGACCCGGATGTCGGGTGTGGACGTCGACGGACGCAGGATCCGCAAGGGCGCGGCCGGTTCGGTCATCGCCTGGGTCCGGGAGCAGGGCGGCGAGGTGTCCGAGGACGCCGACACCCTGGCCAACCGGATCTCCGAGGCGGGCGGTACCCCGCTCCTCGTGGCCGTCGACGACACGGAAGGCGCCCGGGTGCTGGGCGTCATCCACCTCAAGGACGTCGTCAAGGAGGGCATGCGGGAGCGGTTCGACGAGCTGCGCCGCATGGGCATCAAGACCGTCATGATCACGGGCGACAACCCGCTGACGGCCAAGGCGATCGCCGATGAGGCGGGCGTCGACGACTTCCTCGCGGAGGCGACTCCCGAGGACAAGATGGCGCTGATCAAGCGGGAGCAGGCGGGCGGCAAACTCGTCGCGATGACCGGTGACGGCACGAACGACGCGCCCGCGCTCGCCCAGGCCGACGTCGGCGTGGCGATGAACACCGGTACCTCGGCCGCCAAGGAGGCCGGGAACATGGTGGACCTGGACTCCAACCCCACCAAGCTCATCGAGATCGTGGAGATCGGCAAGCAACTGCTGATCACCCGGGGCGCGCTCACGACGTTCTCCATCGCCAACGACGTCGCGAAGTACTTCGCGATCATCCCGGCGCTGTTCGCGGCGGTCTACCCGGGCCTGGACAAGCTCAACATCATGCACCTGTCCTCGCCCGACTCCGCGATCCTCTCGGCGGTCATCTTCAACGCGCTGATCATCATCGCGCTGGTGCCGCTCGCCCTGCGGGGTGTGCAGTACCGGCCGGTCAGCGCGGACAGGATGCTCCGCCGCAACCTCGGGATCTACGGCCTCGGCGGCCTCGTCGCGCCCTTCATCGGCATCAAGATCATCGACCTGATCATCTCCCTCATCCCCGGGCTGTAATTTTTTGAAAGCGTGCTGAGATCACCATGAACAACTCGGTTACGAACACTGCCCGGTTGCTCTGGGCCGGCCTGCGGGCCCTGCTCGTCCTCACCGTCGTCTGCGGTGTCCTCTACCCGCTCGCCGTCACCGGCGTCACCCAGGGCCTGTTCCCGGACAAGGCGAACGGCTCGGAGATCAGGGCGAACGGTACGGTCGTCGGCTCCTCGCTGATCGGCCAGTCCTACAACCTGCCGCTGAAGAAGGGTCAGGAGACCCCGGAGCCCGACCTGAAGTGGTTCCAGGGCCGTCCGGCGAACGGGCTGGGTGTGAACTCGGTCAACACGCAGTACACGCTGATCCTGTCCGGCGCCACCAACCGTGCCGGGGACAACGCCGAGCTGATCAAGTGGGTCAAGGACGCCAAGGCCGCGGTCGTCAAGGACAACTCGACCGCCGACTACAAGGTCAAGCCCTCCGAGGTCCCCGCCGACGCGGTGACGTCCTCCGGCTCCGGCCTGGACCCGGACATCTCCCCGGCCTACGCGGACATCCAGGTCCACCGCATCGCGGAGAAGAACGACCTCCCCGTCGCCCAGGTGCAGAAGCTGGTCGACGAGCACACCGACGGCCGTACCCTCGGCTTCATCGGTGAGCCTCGCGTCAACGTCCTCGAACTCAACATCGCGCTCAAGGCACTCGTGGCGAAGAGCTGATGGCCTTGCGCGCACCACGCGGGAGTTGGCGGCCGAGGACCACCCTCGTGCCCGCCGACTCCCGCAGCCATGAAGCCGGTTGCTGCTGCTCGCTCACCGGCCTCCCGTACGACAGGAAAGGCGCACACCGATGACTCGGTTGCTGGTGGTCGAGGACGATCCACAGCTGGTACGTGCGCTCGTGATCAACATGCAGGCCTGCGGGTACGGAGTCGACGCGGCCCCCGACGGCGCCACGGCGCTGCGGCTCGCCGCCGCGCGCGCCGGCCCGACGTGCTCGTACTGGACCTGGGGCTGCCCGACATGGACGGGACGTCATCAAGGCCCCGCGCGGCTGGACCCGTGTGCCGATCCTGGTGCTGTCCGTGCGCCGGGCCTCCGACGAGAAGGTCGCCGCGCTCGACGCGGGCGCCGACGACTACATCACGAAGCCGTTCAGCATGAACGAGCTACTGGCCCGGCTGCGCGCCGCCGTCCGCCGTACGGACGCCCTGCCGGTCGCCCCCGAGACCGTTCTCGTCACCACCGACGACTTCACCGTCGACCTGGCCGCCAAGAAGGCCACCCGCGCCGGGCACGACGTACGCCTCACCCCGACCGAGTGGCATCTGCTGGAGATCCTGGTCTGCAACCCGGGCCGCCTCGTCACGCAGCGCCGGCTCCTCGAGGAGGTGTGGGGCGTCCCCTACAGCAACAAGACCAACTATCTGCGGGTCTACATGGCCCAGCTCAGGCGCAAACTGGAAGCGGATCCCTCCCACCCCCGCTACCTCGTCACCGAGCCCGGCATGGGCTACCGCTTCGAGGCATGAGCAGGCGGAACGTGCAGCCCTCTCCGGGGGCGGTGTCCAGTTCCAGGCGGCCGCCGTGGCCCCGCGCGATCGCGGCGGCGATGGCGAGCCCGAGCCCGCTGCCGCCCTGGCTGCGGGAGCGGGAGCGGTCCACCCGGTAGAAGCGTTCGAAGACGCGCTGGGCGTCCTCGGGTTCCAGGCCCGGCCCTTCGTCGGCGATCTCCAGCACGCTGACGGGGATGCCGTACGGAAGCGGTGGCGTCGCGCTGGTACGGCCCGGGCGGTCCACGCCACCGGTGTCCGGACCGGTGAGGCCCGTTCCGACGCGTACATGGACGGGGGTGTCCGCGGGGGTGTGCGTCCGCGCGTTGGACAGCAGGTTCTCGACGACCTGCCGCAGCCGGTGGGGATCGCCGACGGTCTCCACCAGCTCCAGCTCCTCCGTCCCCGTGGACATCCCCGTGGACGCGCCCGTGGACGCGCCCGTGGACGTGCCTTTGCAGAGGGGCTCCAGACCGATCGGGCGGCCCGGAGCGCCCAGGGCGGCGGCGCTCACCGCGTCGGCGGCCAGCGAGAGCAGGTCGACGGGGTCCCGGCGGTAGGACGGCTCCTGGTCGAGTTGCGCGAGCAGTTGCAGGTCGTCGACGAGCAGGCCCATGCGTTCGGCGTTCTGGGCGATCAGCCGGTTCGCCTCCCGCCGGCCCTCGGCGGACTGGTGCTCGTGGCGCAGGGCGAGTTCGGCGAAGCCCTGGATCGTGGTCAGCGGGGTGCGCAGTTCGTGGCCGGCGTCGGCGACGAAGCGGCGCAGTCTGGCCTCGGAGGTCTCGCGTTCGCGCAGGGCGCCCTGGAGCCGTTCGAGCATGGTGTTCAGGACCCGGCCGAGCCGCCCGGTCTCGGTGCGCCCGTCGGTGTCGGGCAGCCGCAGGTCGAGATTGCCGTCGGTGATGTCCTCGGCCGTGCGCTCCATCCGGGTCAGGGGAAGCAGCCCGAGCCGGACGACCCAGCGGCCGAGCAGCACGACGCAGGCGATGGTCAGGGCGAGCAGGACGCCGTCCACCAGGAGGATCTTGGAGGTGGCGCCGTCCACGGTGTCCATGGGCAGGGCGACGACCGCCTTCATACCGTCGGGACCGCCGCGCAGGACGACCCGCCAGTGCCCGCCGCCCGACGTGGCGGAGACGGTGGTGGGCCGTCCCGGCGTCAGGCCGAGGCCGTCGGCGGAGGAGGACAGAGCGGGCGCCGAGGGTTGCGGGTCGCCGAGCGTGGCGGCCAGGAGGCGGCCGTCGGAGTCGTAGAAGGAGACCCGGAAGTCGGAGGGCAGGGAGCCGGGGGTGGTGAACCTGCTCGGGAACCCGTGTCCGCTCACCGCGTCGCCGTACGCCTTCTGGGGTGTGCGGAAGCCGGTGAGCTGGTTGTCGAGGCTGTCCATCAGCCAGGACCGCAGCACGACGAAGCCGACGACCTCGGCGGCCAGCACGGCGGCGGTGGCGACGACGCTGATGCCGAGGACGAGACGGCGCCGCAGGGAGGTGGGGCGGCGCGGCCCCGTGCGCGGTGTGCGGCGTGGCCCCGTGCGCGGTGCCGCGCGCGGCCCTGTGCGGGGTGCCCCGTGCGGCCCCGTGCGCGTCGCCCGGCGTGGCGGGAAACGCCGCTTCACCGGTCGGCGGCCTGGGCGTGCTGGCCGTGATCGCGGGGCAGCCGCAGGCAGTAGCCGATCCCGCGGACGGTGTGGATGAGCGGCGGCCCGACGCAGTCGATCTTCTTGCGCAGATACTTCACGTACGTCTCGACGATGCGTGAGTCGCCCGCGAAGTCGTAGCCCCACACGTGCTGCACGATCTGCGTCCTGCTCAGCACCCGGTTGGCGTTGGCCATGAGATAGCCGAGCAGCTGGAACTCGGTGGGGGAGAGCGGCACATACCGGTCCGCGCGGTGCACCTCGTGCGCGTCCTCGTCGAGCCGGAGGTCGGCGAAGAGCAGGATGTTCTCGCCCGCCTCGCCGGACGGCGACTCCTCCGCGCCGGTACGGCGCAGGATCGCCCGGATCCGCAGCAGCACCTCCTCGATGCTGAACGGCTTGGTGACGTAGTCGTCCCCGCCGGACCGCAGCCCGGCGATGCGGTCGGACACGTCGATGCGCGCGGTCAGGAACAGCACGGGGGTGGTGATGCCGCCCGCCCGCATCGACCGGGTCACCTCGAAACCGTCCAGGTCCGGCAGCATCACGTCGAGCAGGACCAGATCGGGTCCGAACCGCTCGACCTCCCGCAGGGCGGCCGCACCGGAGTCCGCGCTGCTCACCTCGAAGCCGGTGAGCCGCAGCGTGGACTCCAGCAGGGCGCGGATACTCGCCTCGTCCTCCACGACGAGGAGCCGGTGCTTGGGCGTGGAGTGGTCGGCCATGGTGCCGACTCTCCCCGGTGTTCATGAGGGGCGGCTTGCAGAAACCTGGGGGTTCGCTGAGAGCCGCCCATGCGGGGGGCCTGTGCGGGGGCCTGTGCGGGGGCCTCGACGGTCCGTGCCGGCCCTTGACCGGAAGGCCCCGGGCTCCTCCACTGTGGGAGCCCGGGACCTGCCCGCACTTGACTGAGACGGGACGCACGGGCGACTCGCACGCTAAGGACGCCGCGTGGGAGACGCCGGGACGAACGCTGGGAAATCCCTGTGGACGAAATCCCGGTGGACGAAATCCCTGTGGACGATCCCGGTGGAGGAAAAGTGCGTGGCGGAAAAGCCGGTGGAAGAAATCCCGGTGGAGGAGAAGCGGGTGAGCCGCCGCACGCCGGCGTCCCGTACCGGGTCAGCGGGCGGGCAGGGCGATGTGGTGCGGGCCGTCCATGTCGAGGTGATGGTGCTCGTGGTGGGCGACGCCTGCCACTTCCAGGAAGGCGTGGAGGTCGTGGGTGGCGGCGACGGTGGACAGGACGGTGAGGGCGAGGACCGCCGTGGTGGCGAGGACGAGTTCGGGGCGCCGGGCGAGCGGCGGGGCGAGGAGGGCGGCGACGCGACGCGGGACCGGTCCCGCGCCGGCGAGCGGGTTGCGGCGGCCGAGGATGCCCAGGAGCGGGGTGGCGGAGAGGCGCGGAGCCGTGCCGTGGGCGGCCAGGGCGGCCTTGCCGACCGCGCGGGCGACGCGGACGCGATCGCCGGTGGCGCGGACCGCCTGCTCGTCGGCCCAGCGTTCCACGGTGTAGCTGACGGCGGTCGCGAGGGGGCGCAGCAGCGGATTGGCGGCGGCGCCGAGCCCGGCGAAGGCGACGAAGAGGTAGTGGTGGGCGGCGAGATGGGCGCGCTCGTGGGCGAGCAGGATGTCGTGCTCGGTCTCGTCCAGCGTGCGCAGCATCCCCGTGGAGACGACAACGCGGCCCGGCAGTCCGGGCAGCGCGTACGCGTCGGGCGCCTCGTCCTCGACGATGACCAGCCCGTTGTGGGCGGGCATGCACGCGGCCTCCCAGACGGCGGCGGCGAGGGAACGGGCGCGCCGCCAGAGCATGCGGGCCGCGGTGACCAGCGCGCCGCCGAGCAGCAGCCCGGCCAGCAGGGCGACGGGCGGTTCTGCGGGGTCGTAGAACCGGGCGGTGCTGGCCGACCAGTGGCCGAGCCCGGCGAGGAACGGGATGCCGGTCAGCCCGGTGATGGCCAGCAGGCCCAGGGAGATGGTGGTCGCCGTGCCGAGTATCAGCGCGGAGGCGGTGAGCAGCCAGGTGGCCAGGCGGGGTTCACAGCGTTCGGAGAGCGGGCGGGCGCCGAGCGGCGCGATCACGGACAGCAGCAGCGGGAGATAGACGTAGATGCGCATCCGGGCCGGCCCCTCTACCGGTCGCTGCCCGCGTCGGGTCCGAGCAGCCGGTCGCTGCCCGCGTCGGGTCCGAGCAGCCGGTCGCTGTCCGCGTCGGGTCCCAGCGGCCGGTCGCTGTCCGCGTCGGGTCCCAGCAGTTGGCGCAGCAGGTCCGCGTCCGTGTCGGACAGGCCGTCGGCGAAGCGGGCCAGCACCGCCGCGCGGTCGGGGCGCTCCTCCAGCACGGTGCGCATCCGGCGGGCGGCGAAGCCGGGGTCGTCGGTGACGGGGGAGTAGGCGTAGGCCCGGCCGCGCCGGGTGCGGTTGAGCAGCTGCTTGGTGTGCATGCGGGTGAGGATGGTGACCACGCTGCTGTACGTCAGCTCGCCGCCGAGTCGTTCGGTGACCTCGCCCGGGGTCAGCGCGCCCTCGGCACGCTGGAGCAGGCCGAGGATCTCGTTCTCCCGCTCGCCGTTGGCCCGCTTCGGGCCCCGCCCCTGGATGTCGCCACTCATCGTTTGTTTGCCGTTCCCTCGCCCGTCTTCTACAGTCGTGTAGAACTTCTACGGCGGTGTAAATGCTGCCGTGGTCCGAGTCTGCCATGCGCGTGTGCCGGGGGGAAAGCTCCGTCCCCCAGGGCGGGCGCCGGGATCCCGGAGACCGACTCCGAACTCCCGGGCGGGCCCCAGGAGCCGCGGCAACCCCGCACGCCTGCCGCGACCGCCCCGCGTCACCACGCCTTGCCTCGCCCTGACCTGCTCTGTCCTCTCCTGACCTGTCCTGACCTGACCTGCTCCGTCCTGTCTGCCCGTCCTGCTTCGCCGCGCTCGTGTCACTCCCGTACCACCTCGGAGGCTGATCTGCTGTGCCGTACCTCGACAATCCGGCGGACGGACAGCCGGGTGTGCCGTCCGCGGTGGATATCGGCGGACCGCGACCGCGGCGGATCACCGTCATATCCGCCGGCATGGGCGCCGGGCACGACGGCGCCGCGACGGAACTCACCCGCCACCTCGCGGCCTTGGGCTTCCACGTCGACCGGCACGACTTCCTCGACCTCCTCCCCGCCGGCACGGGCAAGCTGCTCTGCGCCTCCTACCACCGCCTGCTGACCTGGGTCCCCGCGGGCTACCAGCGCCTCTACGCCGCCACCGAGCACGACCGCCGTCCCAGCCCCGCCGTACGGGTCCTGCTGCGCGGGGCGCGCCGCCGCACTCTCGCCACCGTCACCGCCGACACCCGCGCGGTCGTGTCGACGTACCCCGGAGCCAGCCAGGTCCTCGGCGCGCTGCGGCTGCGCGGCCGGCTCGCGATACCGGCCCTGACCTACCTCACGGACTTCTCCGTCCACTCCCTCTGGGTCGCGCCCGGCATCGACGCGCACCTCGCCGCGCACGCGGTACCCGCCGCCCAGGCGCACGAGCAGGGGGCCGTGGGCGTCACCGTGACCGGGCCCCTGACCGACCCGCGCTTCACCCCCGCCACCGAGGCCGACCGGCGCGCCGCCCGCGCCCGTTTCGCTCTGCCCGAGGCCGCGCCGCTGGCCCTGCTCGTCGCCGGCTCGTGGGGGGTGGGACCGGTGCGGGAGGCCGCCGCCGAGATCCGCGACACCGGAGTCGCCGAGCCCGTCGTGGTGTGCGGCCGCAACCACGCCCTCGCCGAACGGCTCCGCGCGGACGGCATCACCCACGTCCACGAGTGGGTCGACGACATGCCCGGCCTCATGCACGCCTGCGACGTCCTCGTCCAGAACGCCGGCGGGCTCACCTCCCTGGAGGCGCTCGCCAGCGGACTCCCGGTCGTCAGCTACCGCTGCATCCCCGGCCACGGCCACACCAACGCCGCAGCGCTGGAGGAGGCGGGCCTGGCCCCCTGGATCCGCGAACCCGACCACCTGGCACCGATCCTGGCCGAACTCCTGCACGGCCCGCGCCGCGAGACCCAACGCGCGGCCGGTCTGGCCCTGTACGCCTCCGCCGCGGCCGGGCCCGCCCAGACCGTCGCCGCCGTGGCCGGACGCCCGCCGTCCGTCGTACGGGCGAAGGCGAGAGCGAGAGCGAGGGCGTGGGGTCGTACGGTTGCGGTGCCCTCCGAGGGGCCGGGGCTCACGGCTGCCGTACGGCCCGGGGCGCCGGGCCTCCCGGGCGCCGTACCGTCCGGGGCGCCGGGCCCTGCGGCCCGCGTAGTGCCCGATCAGGTGCGCCGACGGGCTGCCGTGCGCCGCGCGATACCGGGTCTTCCGGCCGCCGCACGGCACGCGGAGCCGGGTCTCCCGGTAGGTAATCGGCGTGCCGAGCCGGGTCTCCCGGCAGGTTACCGGCGCGTGGAGCCGGGTCTCCCGACAGGTAACCGGCGTGCCGAGCCGGGTCTCCCGGTAGGTAACGGGCGCGTGGAGCCGGGCCTTCACGCCGTGTTGCGGCGTGTCATGCCGGCTCGCCCCGCCGCGGGGTCCGCCGCGCCGGTGCTCACTGAGTCGGCGGCAACCGGGCTCGGCGCGTCGGCCGTCGCCCGGCCCCGCCCCTCGACCCGGCGGACCCGGCGGACCCGGCGCCGGACGACTCTCATGCTGGCCGCCGTCGCGGCCACCGTCTCGCTGGGCATCGGCGCGCCGCTCGCCGACGCCTACGGCGACGCGCCGGCCCACCACCTCGGAGCGCTCACCCACTACTTGGAGGACGACGACCGATGAGGGCGGACCAGCTCGCGCGCGCCGCGCGGTGGGCCGGGGCGGGTGCCCTGCCCGCACTCGCCGTCGCCCACGCCGCACCCGTGGTCTCCACCTTCGGCCCGCTCCGCAACCGGACCATGCCCCGGCTCGCCGGACGCGGCCGGCCGGATCACATCGCCCTCACCTTCGACGACGGCCCCGACCCGCTGTCCACCCCGCACTTCCTGCGGCTGCTGGACGCCCGCGGCATCCGCGCCACCTTCTTCCTGCTCGGCTCGATGCTGAACCGCGCACCGGGCCTGGCCAAGGAACTGGCCGCCGAGGGGCACGAGACGGGCATCCACGGCTGGCACCACCGCCCGCTGCTGCTGCGCGGCCCCCGCGCCACGTACGACGACCTCGCGCGCGCCCGCGACGCCGTCACCGAGGTCACCGGCCGGCCGCCCACGCTGTTCCGGCCCCCGTACGGGGTGATGAACACCTCCGCCCACCTCGCCTGCCGCCGCCTCGGGCTGACCCCCGTCCTGTGGACCGCCTGGGGCGAGGACTGGCGCAAACGGGCCACCCCGGACTCGGTCCACCGCACCGTCACCCGGGACCTGACCGGCGGCGGCACCGTTCTGCTGCACGACTCCGACTGCACCTCCGCCCCCGGTTCCTGGCGCACCACGCTCGCCGCGCTGCCCCGCATCCTCGACACCTGCGAGAGCCACGGCTGGGGGATCGGCCCGCTGCGCGAGCACGGCCTGCCGCACACACGCTGACCGGTGGTCAGACGAGGTGCGCGAAGACCACCAGGTTCTCGGTGTAGTCCTTCGCACTGTGGTCGTAGTCGCCGGCACAGGTGATCAGCCGGACCTGGGCGTTGGGGGTGTCGGCGTAGACGCGTTTGTCGGGGAAGTCGTCCTTCTCGAAGGTCTCGGCGCTGTCGACCACGAACGTGGCGGTACGCCCGTCGGCCCTTTTGACCTTGAACTTGTCCCCCTTCTCCAGGTCGCTGAGGCCCGCGAACACGGCCGCGGACGTCGCCGTGTCGACGTGCCCGGCGATGATCGCCGTACCGGCCTCCCCCGGAGACACGCCCTTGGCGTACCAGCCGACCAGGTTGGTGTCGCCGGCCGGCGGAGGCTGGAGCCTGCCCGACGAGCCGATGGCGAGAGCGGTGAACGGGGCGTCCACGTCGATCTTCGGGATGAGCAGCCGCGTCGGCCTGGAATGCGGCAGCGGCTTCCCCGCCTTGCCCGGGGCGTGCGCGCCCGGCGACGACGCCGGCGCCGCCGCGGTACCGGGCTTGGCGGAGCCGTCCACCGTCTTGTCGTGGCTGCCGAACAGACTCATCGCCAGGAAGACGATTCCAAGGCACCACACGAACAGCGGCACGCGAGGCCGGGAGCCCTGACCGGGAGGCCCGGACAGCCCGGTCAGCCCGGACGGCGCGGAGGGCCCGGACGTGGTCTCGGCGGGGGAAGGCAATCTGGCTGCCATGGGGTACCACCTCACTAGGACAGGGCAGCAGAGCGGACACAGCACAAAACGGGCACAGCGTCAGAAGGGCAGCGGCGGGAGAAGGTCCGGCCGGGCCGCCGCGAGGGGCACGGCGGCGGCCCGGGCTGTATGTCGTCAGGCATGGGTCACGACACACCTCCCCCCGTGTTCCTGCGGCGCAGCGCGTAGCCGCCGGCCGCGGCGACCCCGAGCACCGCCAGCCCACCGGCCGTGACACCCGGCGTGGCCAGCGCCCCGCCACCCGTGTGGACACCGCCGCTCGGCTTGTCGCGCTCGGAGTCGTCGTCGGAGTTGTCGTCGGAGTCGTCCTTGCCACCGCGGTCGGAGTCCGAGGAGTCCTTGTCCTTGTAGGTCTCCGGGTCGAACTTCTCGTCGTCCTTGTTCCAGTCGTCTCCGTTCGCGAGGGTCAGCGCACCGCCGCCGGTGTGCACGCCGCCGCTGGGCCTGCCGCGGTCGGAGCCGGAGTCGTCGTCGGAGTTGTCGCCGTGGTCGGAGCCGGAGTCGTCCTTGCTGTGGCTGGAGCCGGAATCGTCCTTGCCGTGGCTGGACCCGGAGTCGTCCTTGCTGTGTTCGTCGGAGCCGCTGCCGCTGCCGCTGCCGTGGTCGGAGCCGGAGTCGTCCTTCTTCTCGTCGTCGCTCTTGCTCCAGTCGTCACTGTTCACGAGGGTCAGGGCGCCGCCGCCGGTGTGCATGCCGCCGCTCGGCCTGCCGCGGTCGGAGCCGGAGTCGTCGTCGGAGCCGCTGCCGTGGTCGGACCCGGAGTCGTCCTTGCCGTGGTCGGAGCCGGAGTCGTCTTTGCCGTGGCTGGAGCTGGAGTCGTCCTTGCTGTGTTCGTCGGAGCCGCTGCCGCTGCCGTGGTCGGAGCCGGAGTCGTCCTTCTTCTCGTCGTCGCTCTTGCTCCAGTCGTCACTGTTCACGAGGGTCAGCGCACCGCCAGCCGTGTGCATCTGACCGCCCGGCTTGTCGTCGTTGCTTTCCTTGTCCTGCTCCTTGCTGTAGGAAGAGTCATCGTCGCTCCAGTCGCCCGCTGTGGCGGCATAGGCGCCAGGAGCGCCGATCGCGAGGGCGGCGGTGGCCGTCGCGGTAGCGAGGAGCATGCGGGCAGATCGCATCGTCGGAGTCCTTCCGTCGCAGCCGGGCAGCTGACCCCGCGTCAGCGTGTGGGGAACCCGGTCCCGACGTGATCCACCGTCAATCCGTCCCGCGCCGCTCACCACTCGAGCCGCGCACCTGGCGCACGCCCCCGGTCGCCCTCCCGCCCTGCCGGAGCCTGCGCGGGGGCCACCTGGATGACTTCTGACCTGGAGTTTCGCAGTAGCTCAGCAGCCGCCGTCCGGCCCGCGCCACGCCGTACGTATAACCCGATCGGTGGCAACACGACTGCGCACACGAGAGGGCGTCAGGACCGGCTGGGGCAGGGGGAGTCACCGTGTCCCGGCGCGCCCCCGCCCGGGCGCGTCCTTGCCGCCCGGCGCGGCGGGGGCCGGTCACACTGACCCCCAACAGCCCCCCACCCCCGAGGTCCCCGATGGCGTACGGCCTGGCCCGCCGCGAACTGCGGCCGAGAGTCCCGTTGCGGCACGGGGAGGGCGACAAGTACCACCTCACCAGTCTCGAAGGGCTGGCCGCGCTGTCGCTGGACGCGTTGAGCTCGGTCGCGTACGGGCCCGAGGCGATCGTGCTGGTGCTGGTCGCCGCCGGGACGGGCGCGCTGAGCGCGACGCTCCCCGTCACGCTGGTCATCGCCGCGCTGCTGGCGGTGCTCGTCGTGTCGTACGGGCAGGTGATCGCCGTGCACCCGGACGGCGGTGGCGCGTACGCCGTCGCCAAGAAGGACCTCGGGCCGACCGTCAGTCTGCTCGCGGCGGCCAGTCTCGTCGTCGACTACGTGCTGACCGTGGCCGTCAGCCTGGCGGCCGGCGCCGCCAGTCTCGCCTCCGCCTTCCCCTCTCTCGGCTCGCACCTCCTCGGCATCTGCCTCATCGGGCTCGCGCTGCTCACGGCGGTGAACCTGCGGGGCGTGGCCGAGAGCGCCCGGGTGCTGATGCTGCCGACGGTGCTGTTCATCGCGAGCATCCTCGGCATCGTCGTACTGGGGCTGGTGCGGGCCCACCCCGTCGCGGTCGTGGGCCATCCGCAGCCGGTGCACGCTACCGAGGCCCTGGGCGTCTTCCTCCTTCTCAAGGCGTTCTCCTCCGGCTGCTCCGCGCTCACCGGCGTCGAGGCCATCGCCAACGGGGTGCCCTCGTTCCGTGAGCCGCGCGTCAAGCGGGCCCAGCGGACCGAGCTGATGCTGGGCGCGCTGCTCGGGGTGATGCTGATCGGCCTGGCCCTGCTGATCCGCCGCGACCATGTGGCCCCGCGCGGCGGCGTGACCGTACTCGCGCAGCTCACGGCGGGCTCGTACGGGACGGGATGGCCGTACTACGCGACGAATCTCATCGTCACCCTCGCGCTCGCCTTCGCCGCCAACACCAGCTTCGGCGGGCTGCCCGTCCTGATGAGCCTGCTCGCCAAGGACCACCGGCTGCCGCATCTGTTCGGGCTGCGTACGGAACGGCCCGTGTACCGCTGGGGAGTTGTCGCCCTCGCCCTGCTGGCCGCGGTGCTGCTGATCGCGGTGAACGCCGACACCCACCGCATGATCCCGCTGTTCGCGATCGGCGTGTTCATCGGCTTCACCATCAGCCAGATCGGGCTCGTACGGCACTGGGCACGGGAGCGTCCGCCCGGCTGGCTGCGGCGCGCCGTGCTGAACGGAACCGGTGCGGTGCTGACCACGGTGGCCGGCCTGGTCCTGCTGACCACCAAGTTCCTGGCAGGCGCCTGGGTGGTGGTCGCCACCATCCCACTGCTGATGCTGCTGTTCGCCCGCATTCAGCGGTACTACACGGCGGTCGGCCGGGAGCTGGGCCTCGGGGAGATCCCGCCGCCCCCGCGCGTCACCGGCTCCCTCGTCATCGTGCCGGTCGGCGAGGTCAGCAGACTCACCCAGCACGCCCTGACGGCCGCCCGCGCCCTCGGCGACGAGGTCGTCGCGGTCGCCGTGCACGGAAACCCCGCCAAGGCCCGCGCTCTGGAGGAGACGTGGGCCCGCTGGGACCCGGGCGTACGCCTGGACATCATCGACAGCCCGCAGCGCTCACTGGTCCAGCCGATCGTCGAGTACGTGGAACGCGCCGCCCGGTCCGGCCACCAGATCGCCGTCCTCATCCCGGAAGTGGAACCTGTCCACCGCCGCCACCAGATCCTCCAGAACCAGCGCGGCCTCCTGCTGGCCGCCGTGCTCCGCTCCCGCACCGATGTCGTCGTGTGCGTGCTGCCGTACCGGCTGGGGTTCTGAGCCGGTCCAGGCGCAGGCCGCCGGATACGTGCGGACGACGCCACCGGAGGCCATGGTGCGGGTGTGGCCCACGCCCCCGGAGGCCATGGTGCGGTGTGGCCCACGGCCCCGGAGGCCATGGTGCGGTGTGGCCCACGCCCCCGGAGGCCATGGTGCGGGCCGGCGGGATCACCGGCCGTTCTTGCGGGCCACTCCGCCGTAGATGCCGATCGGCGGAGCGTCCCGCTTCGGGGGCTCGTCGGGCCGCCAGTCCGGGACCTGGACCAGGCCCGGTTCGACGAGGGTGAAGTCGCCGAAGAAGTCCAGGACCCGGGCGTGGGAGCGGAGGTTCAGGGTGGCGGTGGCCCTGTTGTAGACGGAGGCCGCGTCCTCGCGCCGGTCCTCGTGGATGTCGCCCGTGGCGTGCGACAGGACGAGGTAGGAACCGGTGGGCAGCGCGTCGCGCAGGGTGGCGACGATGCCGTCCGGGTCGTCCGCGTCGGAGAGGAAGTGCACGACGGCCACCAGCAGCAGCACCACCGGCCGGCCGAAGTCGATGGCCTCGCGCACCTCGGGGTGGTCGAGGACGGCCCGGGGATCCCGCAGGTCGGCCTGGGCAGCCGTGCACCCCACCAACTGGACGACAAGGGCCTCTATTTGTACGGCCGTTCCCTCGTGCTTCTTGGCGACCTCCAGCGCGATCAGGGCGCGATCCTTGGCCCACTCTCAGCCCGGCACTCCTATCTGACCGCTCGCGGCATGTTCACCGAGCTCGACATCCCGCGCCGGGTGGCCCAGATCGAGCTGTCCCTCGCTGTCGTCCAGGAGATGTCGGGCCAGCTGGAATCCTCCGCCCGCCACTACGAACTCCTCGCCGAGGACGAGCGCTTGAGCCTGCGCGACCGCGCCAGGGCCCGGCTCTGGGTGGGTACGGCGCTGAGCAAGGAGGGCGACAACGAGTACGCGACCGGCGTCATGGTCGAGGCCACTCGCTACTTCGAGGACCTTGGCGAGCCGGAGGACTGGTCGGTCGCCCACCAGAAGCTTGCCCTTGCCCACCGCGGCGCCGGCGACCTGAAGCAGGCCCTGCACTACCTCGGCATCGCGCGCACGACCGGCACGGTCGACTCCCCGATGCAGCGGGTGCGGTTGGACACCGCGTACGGGCACATCCTTCTGTCAGATGCGGCGACCCGGAATGATGGGCTGTCCGTCCTCGATCAGGCGGCACACGTGGCCCGGCAGTACGGGCTGAGCCACCAGCTGCGCAGCATCGAGGGCATCCGCAAGGACCAGCAGGGATGAGCCAGGGAGTGCCAGTGCCGGAGCACGAGCAGCGCCAGATCACCGACGAGCAGTTCCACGACGCGACGCTGATCTGGAACTACCACCAGATGGGCCACGAGCAGCGGCCCTGCTCGGCGGCGATCGGCCTGGGTAGCCACGACCTCGGGGTGGCTACCGCGGCCGCCGATCTGTACCGGGTGGGCCTCTTCCCGGTTGTGGTGTTCAGCGGCGGCAACAGCCCCACCACCCGCGCCCGTTTCCCGCGCGGCGAGGCGGTGCACTACCGCGAGCATGCGCTGAGCCTGGGTATGCCGGACGAAGCGATCCTGGTCGAGCCGAAGGCAGCCAACACTGGTCAGAACATCACGTTCTCCCGCGAGCTGCTGGCCGAGGCCGGCATCGCGGTGGAGTCGCTGCTGCTGATCTCCAAGCCGTACATGGAGCGCCGCTCGTACGCGACGTGCCGCCAGCTGTGGCCTGAGGCGGACGTCGTCTGCGCCTCCGAGCCACTGGAGTTGGACGACTACATCAAGTCCATCGGCGACGAGAAGCTCGTCGTCGACATGCTCGTTGGCGACCTGCAACGGGTGATCGAGTACCCGAAGCTCGGCTTCGCCGTCGAGCAGGGCGTACCGGGGGATGTGTATGACGCTTACGAGCGCCTTCTGCGCGACGGATTCGATAGCCGCCTCATCGGCACCTGACCCGTCCCACGCCGGTTCGCCGGGCGGGGTGTGCGCGATCCACCAACCGAACCTGTTCCCGCGGCTGTCCACGGTGGCGAAGCTGTACGCCGCAGACCGGTGGATCGTCCTCGACAACGTCCAGTTCGCCCGGCGCGACTACCAGCACCGGGCTCGTCTGGCGGCCCTGGACGAGCCCGCTCGGCAGCAGTGGCTCACGCTCCCGACCCGCCTTCCTCACGGGCGCCCGACACCGATCGACCAGGCACGGCTCGCCGAACCCGGCCAATCCCGTCGCACCGTCAGCCTGTTGACACGCCAGTACTACGGCCGCAGCCGCTACTGGCCCGCGGTGCGCGACGTCCTGGACGCGGTTCTCGATCAGTTCGAGGACACCGACCATGTATCCGACGTTGCCGAGGCGTCGACGGTCGCCCTGCTCGCCGCGTTGGGCTGGAGCGGCGAGATACTGCGCAGCAGCGCGATTCCGACCCGGTCGGGCCGGTCAGAGAGACTCGCCGACCTCGCTGCGGCCACCAGCAGCACCCACTACCTCTGCGGCACGGGCGGCTGGCGCTACCTCGACACTCAGGCGTTCGATGCCCACGACATCCAGGTGCTGTCCTTCCACACCCCTGCAGACACGGGCGACCCACTCTGGCGGTGGGGCCGCCACATCAGCAGCCTCTGGGCGCTGAGCCGGATCGGGCCGGAAGCCCTGGCTGCCCTGCTGGCGGCCCAACGAGACCATCGGCTTTTGGGGGGCTTCACGTGACCGAGCCGCAGGTGCCGGGCAAGAAGCCGTTCCTGTACGTCGTAGTGTGCGCGGCCGGGGTCGCCGGCGACGTCGGCAAGCTGATCACGGCCGCTCAAGAGGCAAACTGGGACGTCGGCGTGGTGGCCACTCCGCAGGGCCTGGGTTTCATCGACACGGAGGCGGTCGAGGCCCAGACCGGCTACCCGATCCGCTCTGCCTGGCGCTCGCCCGGCGATCCTCGTCCGCTGCCGCCCGCGGACGCCATCGCGGTGGCGCCGGCCACCTTCAACACGGTCAACAAGTGGGCGGCAGGGATCTCCGACACCCTTGCCCTGGGCATCCTGTGCGAGGCGTACGGCATGGGCGTCCCCACCGCCGTCCTGCCGTACGTGAACTCGGCCCAGGCCGCCCATCCCGCATACCGGGAGAGCCTGGAGCGACTGCGCGAGATGGGCGTCCTGATCGGCTCGTACGAGCCGCATCGACCGAAGGCCGGCGGCGGGGCCGACCGTTACCGCTGGGAAGAGGCGCTGGATCTGCTCACTCCCAAGGTGTCCGCGCGGCCGTAATCAGCGCCGCCGTCCTGGTGGTGGCTGCGGCGCTGGAGGGGCTGCCCCCGGTTGGACAGGAGCTGCCTGGCGTTGTGTGACGCTGCGAGCCCTGGCTGCCTCTGCTTGCGGACCCGGGGCGTGGCGTTCGCCGAGGCGGCGGATGCGCCAAGTCAGGGCGCGGGCGGGGCTGTGGGCGTCGTCCAGGGTGCGCTGGCCGAGCGCTCGATCGAGGACGGTGGCCGCGTTGTGTCCTGCCGCTTCTGCCTCGGCGAGCACGGTGGCGAGTGCGTCCCAGGCGGGGTCGTTGAGGATGCGCTTTCAGCTCGCCTCGGTCCTCAAGGCTCACATGAAGGAGTTCCCGCCGGTCGAGGCCACCCTGCCCTGGGGCAAGCCGGATGGTGAGCCGAAGTCCTTCCGCCTCCTCTTCGTCGATAAAAAGGGGCGGGCCTACAACCGCAGCGTCTTCAACATGGGCGACTGGAAACGCGCCCTTGCCGCTGCTGGCGTCATACCTCCTCGCGAGCGCGGAGCGAGGTACCTCCAAGCGGCCCCGGAGGATGGCATGCACGCTCTCCGGCACGCCTACGCCTCCGCGCTCCTGGACGCAGGGGAGAGCATCAAGGCGCTCTCCGAGTATCTCGGGCACTCGGACCCGGGTTTCACGCTGCGGACGTACACGCACCTGCTGCCGTCCAGCGAGACCCGCACCCGCAAGGCGATCGACGACGCCTTCACAGAAGCCGAGGGAGAAGCCGAGGCAGAGGACGAGGACGACCGGCCCGGCGCCCAGGGCACATCAGCGCCCCCAGCGAAACCCATGGGCCCTCAATGTGCCCTGGCCGCGTGACGGCCCCTCCCCCGCACCGAAAAGGGCGAGGCCCGAAGACCCCGCCCGCAACCAGTGAAACCCCAGATCACGGCCAAACAAGACAATAGGGCTGGTGCCCCGCCTCGTGCAGACGATGGCTGAAATCCTGCCACTCGTGGAGCAGCTGGTAGACGTTGAAGGCGTCGCGGGGGCCGCCGCGGTCGGGGACCGTGGACCAGATGAAGGCGGCCGCGCCGACGGCCTCCTCGCCGATGCCGCGGAGGGGGTCGACGACGGTCATGGGGAGCTTGACCACGGCGTAGTCGGGGTGCAGGACGACCAGCTCCAGCGGGGGCACCTTGTGGAGGGGGACGCCCTCGATGCCGGTGAGGACCATCGCGGCCATCGTCTCCGGCTTGATCTTGGTGAACATGCCGTTCATGCCGAGTTCGTCGCCGCCGAGCTCCTCGGGGCGCATCGAGATCGGGACGCGGGCCGCCGTCGCTCCGTCCGGCGCGCCGAAGTATTTGTACGTCACCCCCACCCGGCCACCATTCCCGCTCCCCGCCCGCAGTCGCTCGACCGTGCGGTCGAGCCGCTCGGCGTCACCAGCCTGCGATCCTTGTGTCTGCCCAGCCCGGGTCTCGGCCGCTTCCTCCGCCTCGCGTCGGTGCCTTCCCCGCCGGGCACGCCGAGGACCGAGGTCATCGGTCCCCTCGCCCAGTCCGCCACCGCGATGCATATCTCCACCCGACTGCTTTTCTAAGGCGCGCGACCCCCGCCACGCAACCCGATCATCGTGACAGTGACCTCCCCCACGGCCGCACGCCGAAACGTGCGCTGAAACACCTGTCCGCAGGATCTACGCGACCTCTGAACACCCTGATTCATGTGAGCTGTCCGTACCAGGCCCCAGTTTCGCAGATGGCCGGGGGCGACGCCCGGTCGTCGTACCCGGGATCGGCTCCACCGGACCCCGCGATGGCCGGGATCTTCCGTACGAGGAGCCGTACGTGGCGTCGGGATCCCGCGTTCACCGGCCCTCCGCTCTCCGCTCACGGCCGTCCCGGGCCGCTGGCCTACCCTGAGGAGGTCACTAGCCCCCCGGAGTCGGAGACGTCGCAGGTCATGACCGAACTGCCTTATCCCTACGAAGCCCCAGTCTCGCAGTCGCTGTTCGACCGTGCGGCGGCCGTCACACCCGGCGGCGTGAACTCTCCTGTGCGCGCCTTCCGCGCCGTGGGCGGTACGCCCCGGTTCATGGTGTCCGGCACCGGTCCGTACCTGACCGACGCCGACGGCCGTGAATACGTCGACCTCGTCTGTTCCTGGGGGCCGATGATCCTCGGACACTCCCACCCCGAGGTCATCGCCGCCGTCCAGGAGGCCGTCTCCCGCGGTACGTCCTTCGGTACGCCGGGTGAGGGCGAGGTCGCTCTCGCCGAGGAGATCGTCGCGCGCGTCGAGCCCGTCGAGCAGGTCCGGCTCGTCTCCAGCGGCACCGAGGCGACCATGTCCGCCATCCGTCTCGCCCGCGGCTTCACCCGGCGGGCCAAGGTGATCAAGTTCGCCGGCTGCTACCACGGGCATGTCGATTCGCTGCTCGCCGCGGCGGGGAGCGGGCTGGCGACCTTCGCGCTGCCCGACACTCCCGGTGTCACCGGGGCCCAGGCCGGCGACACCATCGTCCTCCCCTACAACGATCTCGAAGCCGTGCACGCCGCCTTCCACGCGCACCCCGGCGAGATCGCCTGTGTGATCACCGAGGCCTCGCCCGGGAACATGGGGGTCGTGCCGCCGAGGCCCGGGTTCAACCAGGGGCTCAAGGACGCCTGCGCGAAGAACGGCGCCCTGTTCATCTCCGACGAGGTCATGACGGGCTTCCGTACCAGCAAGGCCGGTTGGTACGGGATCGATGGTGTACGTCCGGATCTCATGACCTTCGGCAAGGTCATGGGCGGTGGCTTCCCCGCCGCCGCCTTCGGTGGCCGGCAGGACGTCATGGCGCACCTCGCCCCCGCAGGGCCGGTGTACCAGGCGGGCACGCTGTCCGGTAACCCCGTCGCCACCGCCGCCGGGCTCGCCCAGCTGCGGCTGCTCGACGACGCCGCGTACGAGAAGGTCGACGCGGTGTCGGAGCGGATCCGGGCGCTGGTGACCGAGGCGCTCACCAAGGAGGGCGTGGCGCACCGGCTGCAGCACGCCTCCAACATGTTCTCCGTCTTCTTCACCGGGCGCGAGGTGCGCGACTACGAGGACGCCAAGGCACAGGAGTCCTTCCGGTACACGGCGTTCTTCCACGCGATGCTGGCGCAGGGCGTGTATCTGCCGCCGTCCTCCTTCGAGTCGTGGTTCGTGTCCACGGCCCATGACGAGCAGGCGGTTCAGCGGATCGCCGACGCCCTTCCGGCGGCGGCGCGGGCAGCGGCGGAGGCCGGCGCATGAGCGACAACATCAACGGCGACCAGGACATCACCGTCGTCCACCTGATGCGGCACGGCGAGGTCGCCAACCCCGACGGGGTGCTGTACGGGCGGTTGCCCGGCTACCACCTCTCCGAGCTCGGGCGGCAGATGGCCGACCGGGTCGCCGACCACCTCACCTCGCGCGACGTCACCTATGTCGTCGCCTCGCCGCTGGAGCGGGCGCAGGAGACCGCCACCCCGATCGCCAAGGCGCACGGGCTGGACCTGGCGACCGACGGGCGGCTCGTCGAGGCCGAGAACGTCTTCCAGGGCAAGACCTTCGGAGTCGGCGACGGCGCGCTGCGGCGGCCGGAGAACTGGAAGCACCTCGTCAACCCCTTCAAGCCGTCGTGGGGTGAGCCGTACGTCGACCAGGTCGTCCGCATGATGGGGGCGCTGGACGCCGCCAAGGACGCCGCCCGCGGGCATGAAGCGGTGCTGGTCAGCCATCAGTTGCCGATCTGGATCGTGCGCAGCTACGTGGAGAAGCGGCGGTTGTGGCACGACCCGCGCAAGCGGCAGTGCACGCTGGCGTCCCTCACGACCTTCACCTACCGCGGCGACAAGATCGTGTCCGTGGGCTATACCGAGCCCGCCCGCGATCTCGTCCCGGCCCATCTCCTCGCGGGCGCCAAGCCGGTGAAGGGGAAGGACAAGGCATTCGGAGCGTGACGGCTCCGACGGGCTGTTGGGGCTGACCGGCCGGGCCTGGCGGCCGGTCCTCGGGGGAGTGCGTACGGCTGCCTGCAAGGCGTACGCCCCGTCACCAAGCGTATGGATTCATTCCATATGAGCGCTTCTTCGCAAAATCAGATGAATATGCGTCGGTTTGGCGGAACCGCTATCTTCGCCGCGCCCTCTCACTAGGTGCCAGCTGGGAGCCAGCTGAGAGGGCGCGATGAGATGGGGACCGCATGCGGGACATCAGCCGGAGGGGAATGATCGGCCTCGGGGCAGGTGCCACGGCCGCGCTGGGACTTGCCGCGTGCGGTACCGCACAGCTAGACGGGCCGAGCCGGGGCGGCGGTTCCAAGAGCGGGCGGCCCGGCGTGCCCAAGGCCACCGCACGTCCCATCGGTGACGGCTCCACATCCTTCACCGGCAAGCAGCTGAACCAGCCGAAGTCGCCCGAGCCGCTGGAGCCGGGCGAGACCCCTCCGCAGTTCGTGATCTTCTCCTGGGACGGTGCCGGAGAGGTCGGGACCGGTCTCTTCGACCGCTTTCTCGAACTCGCCAAGGACCACGACGCCCACATGACGTTCTTTCTCTCGGGGCTGTATCTGCTCCCCGAGTCGAAGAAGCGCATGTACCTGCCGCCCAACAACCCCCGGGGCGCCTCGGACATCGGCTATCTCACCGACGAGCACATCAGGTCGACGCTGAAGCTCGTCCGCCGGGCCTGGCTCGACGGCCACGAGATCGGCACCCACTTCAACGGCCACTTCTGCGCCGGCTCCGGCACGGTCGCCAACTGGACGTCCGCGCAGTGGCGCAGCGAGATAGATCAGGCGAAGTCCTTCGTCAAGGAGTGGCGGACCAACACGGGCTGGACCGATCTGCCCGCGCTGCCCTTCGACTACGAGAAGGAACTCGTCGGCGGCCGCACCCCCTGTCTGCTCGGCCAGAACAACCTGCTGCCCACCGCCAAGGAGCTCGGCTGGCGTTACGACGCCTCCTCGCCCGGCGGCCGCCAGCGCTGGCCGCAGAAGAACCAGGGGCTGTGGGACTTCCCGTTGCAGGCGATGCCGTTCCCGGGGCACAGGTTCGAGGTGCTCTCGATGGACTACAACATCCTCGCCAACCAGTCGGTCAACACGACCAGGGCGCCCTCGTACAACTACCCGGCCTGGCGCACCCAGGCGGCCCAGTCCTACATCGCCGGTTTCAAGCGGGCATACAAGACAAATCGCGCACCCTTCTTCATAGGCAACCACTTCGAGGAGTGGAACGGCGGCATCTACATGGACGCCGTGGAAGAGGCGTTCAAGCACATCGCGCGCGAGAAGGAGGAGGGTGCGGACGTACGGCTCGTGTCCTTCCGGCAGTTCACCGACTGGCTGGATGTGCAGAAGCCCGAGGTGCTCGCCAAGCTCCAGTCGCTGGACGTGGGGCAGCAGCCGGCCGGCGGCTGGAAGTCCTACCTGGGTGGACAGGCCGCCTGATATGCGGGTTTCCGTCCGCAAGGGGGGTGCGGAAGATCCCCGAAACGGGCATGCGAAACTTTTCACATGAGTGCCGCCTGCCGTGCCGACCAGCGCCCGAACCGCACCCGTAGCCGCGCCGCCCTGTTCACCGCCGGGGCCGCCGTCGCGGCGCTCGTCCTGTCCGCCTGTGGCTCCGGGGGTACCTCCGGGGGAGCGGGCAACACCAACTTCGTCGCCGGCAAGAACGGTGTCGACACCGCGGCCAAGGGCCACCGGTCCGACGTCCCCGACCTCTCGGGCAAGACCATCGACGGCCGGCAGCTCGACGTCCGCGACTACAAGGGCAAGGTCGTCGTCCTCAACGTCTGGGGATCCTGGTGCGGGCCGTGCCGCGCCGAGGCCAAGAACCTGGAGACGGTGTACCAGGACACCAAGGGCCAGGGCGTGCAGTTCGTCGGGATCAACACCCGCGACAGCGACACCGGGCCGGCCGTGGCGTTCGAGAAGGAATTCGGGGTCACCTACCCGAGCCTGTACGACCCGACGGGCAAGCTGATGCTCCGCTTCAAGAAGGGCACGCTCAACCCGCAGTTGATCCCCTCCACGCTCATCATCGACCGGGACGGGAAGGTCGCGGCCCGGACGCTCCAGGCCCTCAGCGAAGACAGCCTGCGCAAGATGCTCGCCCCCGTCCTCGCGGAGAAGTGACCTGACGTGTCCCTTCTCGCCATGACCCTGGCCGAGACCACCGGCAGGAACGAGACGGTCTACAGCGGCGCCCTGCTGGTCGCCCTGCCGATCGCCGTGCTCGGCGGACTCGTCTCCTTCTTCTCGCCGTGCGTCCTGCCGCTGGTGCCCGGCTACCTCTCGTATGTCACCGGGGTCAGCGGCACGGATCTGGCGGACGCCAGACGGGGACGGATGACCGCGGGCGCGAGCCTGTTCGTGCTCGGTTTCACCGTCGTGTTCGTCTCCGGCGGCGCGCTCTTCGGGTACTTCGGCGCGACCCTGCACGACCACCAGGCCCTCCTGTCCAAGGTGCTCGGCGGAATCATGATCCTCATGGGCGTCTTCTTCATGGGTCTGATGCCCTGGCTCACCCAGCGCGAATTCCGCTTCCACAAGCGGCCGGTGAGCGGTCTGGTGGGCGCTCCGATACTCGGCGCGCTCTTCGCGATCGGCTGGACCCCCTGCCTCGGCCCGACCCTCGCCGCCGTGCAGGGCCTCGCGATGACCCAGGCGGGCGCCGGCCGAGGCGCCATACTGACCGTCGCGTACTGCCTCGGTCTCGGCATCCCCTTCGTCCTCACCGCGGTCGCTTTCCGCAAGGCGCTCGGCGCCTTCACCTGGGTCAAGCGCCACTACACGTGGGTGATGCGGATCGGCGGCGGCATGATGATCGCGACCGGACTGCTGCTGCTCACCGGTGCGTGGGACAGCATCGTGCAGCAGATGCAAACCTGGTCCGACGGCTTCACGGTAGGGATCTGACCCATGAGCACCACTGACACCGGCGAGACGCCCGAGACCGCCAGGACGCCCGATCCGGTGGCCGCCAAGCGCCACATCGGCGTGGCCGCCGACGGCGAACTCGGCGAAGCCGGGTCCCAGCTGTCCACCGCCCCGGTGGAGACGGCGATGCCCGGCTCCTTCGGCGGGGTGCGGGGCCCCGGGGCCGCCGGATGGCTGACCTGGACCGCCCGGGAGGTCATCGGCTGGGCCCGCTGGTTCTGGCGGCAGCTGACGTCCATGCGGGTCGCGCTGATCCTGCTCTTCCTGCTGTCGCTCGGGGCGATCCCCGGATCGCTCATCCCGCAGTCCGGGACCGACGCGCAGAAGGTGGCGGACTTCAAGGACGCGCACAGCCTGCTGGGGCCGGTCTACGACAGGCTCGGGCTGTTCCACGTCTACAGCTCCGTGTGGTTCTCGGCGATCTACATCCTGCTCTTCGTCTCGCTCATCGGCTGCATCGTGCCCCGCACCTGCCAGTTCGTGGGGCAGCTGCGCGGTCGTCCGCCGGGCGCGCCGAAGCGGCTGACCCGGCTTCCCGCGTACGCGACCTGGCGCACCGCGGCCGAGCCCGAGCAGGTCCGCGAGGCCGCCCTCAAGGTGCTCAAGCGGCGCCGGTTCCGCGCGCATGTCGCCGGGGACGCGGTCGCCGCCGAGAAGGGCTATCTGCGCGAGACCGGCAACCTGCTCTTCCACATCGCGCTGATCGTCATGCTGGTCGCCTTCGCCTGGGGCCAGCTCTTCAAGTCCGAGGGCAACAAGCTGATCGTCGAGGGCGACGGGTTCTCCAACACCCTCCTCCAGTACGACGACTTCAAGTCGGGCAACCTCTTCAGCAACGACGACCTCACGCCGTTCAGCTTCGACCTCAAGAAGTTCACCGGCACGTACGAGCGGACCGGGCCGAACAAGGGCACCCCGCGCACGTACCAGGCGGACATCACCTACAGCGTGGGCGCCTACGGCAAGGAGAAGAGGACCACTGTCAGGGTCAACGAGCCGCTGAAGATCGGCGACTCGAAGGTCTACCTGGTCAGCCACGGCTACGCGCCCGTCGTCACCGTCCGGGACGGCAAGGGCAAGGTCGTCTTCCACCAGGCGGTGCCGATGCTGCCGCTGGACTCGAACGTCACCTCGCAGGGCGCGATCAAGGTCATGGACGGCTACCGGAACGGGCAGGGGCGGAGCGAACAGCTCGGCTTCTCCGCCTTCTTCGTGCCGACCTTCGCGGGTGCGGGCAAGGGCACGATGTTCTCCCAGTTCCCCGCGCTCGACTTCCCCGTGCTCGCGGTGTCCGGCTTCCACGGCAGCCTCGGGGTCAACTCGGGCATCCCGCAGAACGTGTACCAACTCGACACCTCCCAGATGAAGCAGTTCAAGGATTCGAAGGGCAACATCCTCAAGAAGAGGCTGCTGCCCGGCGAGACCATGACGCTGCCGAACGGCGCCGGCTCGATCACCTTCGACAAGGAGATCAAGGAGTGGGCCGGCTTCCAGGTCACCCAGCAGCCCGGCAGCGACTGGGCGCTGGCCGGAGCCTTCGCCGCGATCTTCGGTCTCGCCGGGTCGCTGTTCATCCAGCGCCGTCGCGTCTGGGTCCGGGCCACCACCGGCGCCGACGGTGTCACCGTCGTCGAGATGGCGGGCCTGGGCCGCAGCGAGTCCGCGAAGCTTCCCGAGGAACTCGGCGACCTGGCCGCGCTCGTGCACGAACAGGCGCCCACCAAGACCGACGTGGACGAAGACGCAGCAGACGAAACGCACCCCGACGTCGAACCCCCCGTACCTGCCGAAGGGGCTGAGAAGTGACTCTCGCCACCGCCACCAACGAACACCTCGCCAATATCAGCAACACGCTGGTCTACTCCGCGATGGCCGTCTACACACTGGCCTTCTTCGCGTACATCGCCGAGTGGCTCTTCGGCAGTCGCAGCAAGGTGGCCCGCACGGCCGCCGCGCTCACCTCCACGACGGAGCAGGCCGGGAAGGCCAAGTCCGCGGCTCCCGCGGTCACCGTGAAGTCGGCGGGCGGCACCAGCGTCCTGGAGCGGCCGCAGGTCGTCACCCGGTCCGCGATCGGCGCGCGTGACGTGCCCGACGGGCCCGGCGCGCACGGCGGGGACGAGCAGGGCGACCTCTACGGGCGTATCGCCGTGTCCCTCACCGTGCTCGCCTGGGCCGTGGAGGCGGCCGGTGTGGTCGCCCGCGCTCTGTCGGTGCAGCGGGCGCCGTGGGGCAACATGTACGAGTTCAACATCACCTTCTCCACCGTGGCCGTCGGGGTCTTCCTCACGCTGCTCGTGCTGAAGAAGAACGTCCGCTGGCTCGGCCTCCCCCTGGTCACCACGGTCCTCCTCGATCTCGGTCTCGCCGTCACTGTCTTGTACACCGCGAGCGACCAATTGGTTCCCGCGCTGCACTCGTACTGGCTCTACATCCACGTCTCGACCGCGATCATCTGCGGTGCCGTCTTCTACGTGGGCGCCGTCGGCACGCTGCTCTACCTCTTCAAGGACTCGTACGAGAACAAGCTCGCGAGCGGCGGTCAGCCCGGCCGCTTCGCGACCTCCGTCATGGAGCGGCTGCCCGCCTCGGCCTCGCTCGACAAGTTCTCCTACCGCGTGAACGCCGCCGTCTTCCCGCTGTGGACCTTCACGATCATCGCGGGCGCCATCTGGGCGGGCGACGCATGGGGCCGCTACTGGGGCTGGGACCCCAAGGAGACCTGGGCGTTCATCACCTGGGTCGCCTACGCCTGCTACCTGCACGCCCGCGCGACGGCCGGCTGGAAGGGCCGCAAGGCCGCCTACATCGCGCTGATCGCCTTCGGCTGCTGGCTGTTCAACTACTACGGGGTCAACATCTTCGTGGGCGGCAAGCACTCCTACGCCGGCGTCTGACGCCACCATCCGTACGGCCGAGGCCGGTTCCCGTGACCTGAGTCACGGGAACCGGCCTCCGTCGTACGGACAGGGGGAAGGTGTGGATACGACTCCGAGCACGTCACAAACTATGAGGAAACGCTGGACGCCGTGGACGCGGCGGGGCGGCGTGGGGTGGGGGTTGCGCGTGAGGACGGTGGGGAGCGCGAGGAGCTGATCTTCGACACGAAGACCAAGGAATACCTCGGCGAGCGGGTGATCGCCGTCGAGGATCTGCCCAGCGGCTTCAAGAAGGGACAGATCACCGGCACCAGCGCCATCCTGAACCGCACGGTCGTCGACAAGGCAGGTCAGCGGCCCTAAGGGGTGCGGAACGCGCGCCCACGGGCCACCCTGGTCTCATGATCCGACCCATCGACCGGCCATCGATTGACGAGGGCGACACCGAGCACCGGGGCGACGCGCGGGTCCTCCACTACCTGCTGCGGCTTCCCCAGCCTGTGGCGGAAGTCTGGACGGCACTGGCCACCCCCGAAGGCCTGCGGGGGTGGCTGGCCGCCGCCGACGTCCTCGAGCCCCGGCTCGGCGGGGACGTCACCCTGCGCGGGCTGGGCAGCGGGCGGATCACCGCCTGGGATGTGGAGCGGGTCGCCGAGTACAGCCTGGAGGGGCACGGGCGGGTCCGTTTCCATCTGGAGCCCGGGACGCCGGACGGGACCACGGTCCGCTTCACCCATGAGGTCGAGGGAGAGCGGGAGCCCCCGTGGCGCGCCCGCTTCGAGCGCCTGCTCAAGGCCCTCGAGGGCGAGGGCGAGGGCGAGGGCGAGGGGGCAGGCGAGGGCGAAGCCTCAGGTGAAGGGGAAGGGGAAGGCGCAGGCGGAGGCTAGGACGGCGGCAGGCACTCCCGTGCCGGAGGCTTTCCCTCCGGCCAGGCGATCTTCACGAAGCGCGTGCGGCTCTCGGGGGTCAGTTCCACGATCGGTACGGCCTTGTCGTACGGGTTGCCGTGGGCGTCCAGGCAGATCCAGCCGCTCGCCCCGTTGACCCGCAGCTGTCCGCCCTTCACCTGCGGCCACTGGAGCCCCACGTCCGCGAGGGCCGGGATCTGCCCGGTCGGCGACGCCCCGCGGATGCCGTGCACGGCCAGCCGCGTCGCGTCGTACGCGATGATCAGCTGGCCGTCGTACAGGGCGGCCTTGCCGATCGGGCCGACCGGTTCCCGCCCCGCGCTGTCCAGCAGCTCCTGGAGCACCTTGGCGTCGGCCGCGCTGCCGCCGGTCTTCGCGGTGTCGCTCAGCCAGGCGTCCGGGTGGGCGAGCGCCGTGTAACGGACGGTCAGCAAGGGGTCCTTGAGGGCGCGCGGGTCGAGGTCCTTGTCGCCGGCCAGATACGAGCCCTCGTCGCCGGTGAGCACCGTGAAGCGGCGGTCGACGCAGCCACGGGCGCCCAACGCGTTGATGAACTGCCGCAGTTGGGTGTGCCGGCCCGCGAAGAGGATGGTGTCGGTGCTCTTCGGCGTGGTGCACAGGATGGTGGTGATCTGCGCGAAGACGTTGGCGGTGCTGCCCTCCTTGCTGCGGTCGGCGGGCGGGGTGAACGGCTGGGCCTCGTACCGCGACCCCTTGAGCATCTTCTCGAAGGACTTCTGGAGGGTGCGTGTGTACGGGTCGCCCGTGCGGTCGTAGACCAGGAAGGCGCTGGTGGCCGACACCTTGGCGAAGGAGGCGAGGGCGCGGGCCTCGTCGGTGTTGGTGGGGGAGACCCGGGCGAGCCCGGGGTAGGGGTCCTTGCCGTCCTGGCCGTTGGCGAGGTCGTCGGCCGTGATCGAGCTCCCTATCACCGGGATCCCGCGGCGGGTCAGCTCCTTGACGGCCTTCTTGTTGTTGTCGGTGCTCAGGCCGACCCCGGTCACCGCGCGCAGCCGGTCGGGTGTCTTCGTCATGCGCTTCAGCTGGTCGACGGTCTGCTGCCAATAGGCCCCGGTGGCACCCGGGTTGGCCAGCACCAGCCGGATCTTCGGCTTCAGGCCGTTGGTGTCGTGGTTGGCCTGGTACTGGGCCAGATAGGCGCCCTGGAGCTCGTGCAGCACATCGCCCAGGTTGTCGGCGTCGGTCGCGGTGAAGGGTTCGAGCAGCGCGACGGTGACGTAACTCCCGGGCTGCAGGTGGTGGTTCTCGCGGTTGATGGCCTGCACCGTCTCGGCGAACTGAGGACGTCCGAAGGCGTACGTCGTCCACGAGACGCCCACGCACTCGTCGCTGCCCTTCGGCTGGACCACCCCCGGTGCGCAGGAGCGGTCCACCTTGGTGGCCGTCATGCCGCCCCACACGCCGAGGGCGACGAGGACGGCCGCGAGCGTCACGGCGACGTACCGGCGAAAACGTATCTCCCAGACGTCCTCACGCAGCCATCTCCACAAGCGTGCCATCACCAGCCCCTGTCCTGCGCCATTACTGAACCCCGTCCTCGTCGTCGCCCGGGATGCGGAAGGGGCGGCCCGCGAGGGCGTCCGACGGCCAGTCCCGGGAGGCCCGCCACAGCAGTGCGTTGCCCGCGGGCAGCAGATTCGACAGCTGCTCCAGCTCGAACCGCAGCCGGTCGGTCACCTTCGGGTCCGGCAGCACCAGCGGATCGGTCAACTGCCAGACCGCGTGCAGGAGTCGGCGCACCCGCAGATGGAGTACGGCGTCCACGCCGTCCGGCGGGCGCTGCTCCGCGTCCGTGTGGCCGAGCGCGACCGACGCCCGGTGGTCGTGACCGTCGAAGTCACGTCCGTCGGGGTCGTGCGCGTGGTAGTACGGCGCGGAGGCGATGAAGACCAGCGTGGACAGCCAGGCGCGGGTGTCGGTGCGCGGGAAGGTGTCGCGCAGATGCGCCACCGCGAAATCGGCTTTCCCCAGGGCCAGTTCGTGATGCAGCCGGTAGCGGGCGCTCTCGGGTGGGCCGTCGTCGCCGTAGTGGTCGATGAGCGTCCGGTGGGCGGCCCGCCACCGCTCGTGATCCGCGTCGCCGTGGTGCAGCCGCAGCAGGAGCAGCGCGCGCAGGAACGGATCGCCCACGAACTGTCCGTCGGCCGGCGCCCAGCCCTCCTGAGCGAGCCGCTCCTCCAGGCCGAGGACGCCCGAGGCGCCGAAGTCGTCCGGGAGCTGGGCCTCGGCGAGCACGCACGCCGACGTGTGGTCGTGGGCCGCCGCGAGCAAGGTCAGCTCGTCGAGACGGCCGCCGGGCACGAGCCGGGCGAGGAGTTCCTGGTAGGTGGGGTGGCCGTCGTGGTCCTCGTGGACGGTGACGTCGGTGGTGAGCAACTTGCCCAGGGAGGTCGCGCCTTGGGGAAGGTTCTGCCGCGCGGACTCGGCGAGCAGGGTGATGCCGAGGGGGCTGCCCCCGGTGAGCCGGTGGGTGGCGTGCGGGAGGTGCGGCGGCACCTCCGGGCCGTGGGTGGCGGCGCCCAGGAGGTGCAGCGTGTCGTCCGGCGTCAGCGGCGGCAGCGAGACGAGCAGCGCGCGGGAGGACGGCGAGGAGCCCGGTTCCCAGTCGGTCTGCCGGGCGAGCTCGGGCAGGGCGTGGCGGCCCGCGTTGCGCAGCGCCGGGTGGGTGTACCCGCGTAGAGCCGTGAAGAAGACGACCTGGTCGGCGATGCCGTCGTTGCGGTCGCGCAGCACCGGCTCCATGAGGCCGAGGCCCGCGGGCTCCTGCACGTTGTCGATGAGTACGACCGGGCGGCCCAGCCGGTGCGAGCGCTGCATCAGCCCCGCGTACGCGTCGTCGAGGTCGGCCAGCAGGGCCCGTACGAGATAGCGCTCGGCGTGCTTGCGGGAGTCGCCGCCCGCCCGGAAGTGGCCGGAGAGCAGGATCAGCCCGAGTTTCGGGTTGCCGCCCGCGTTCGGATAGTCGCGGTACCAGGTGGCGGCCCGGCGCAGCCGGCGGTGCGTGGGGCCGATCCCCTCGGCGAACGCCTCCAGGGTGGCCTCGATGATCGGTGCGATGACGGGGCCCGTCCCGCTCATCGAGGCGATGAGCTTGGCCACGACCTTGCTGACCCAGCGGCCCGCGAACCCGGACAGCCATGATCCCGTCTCGTTCAGCAGCAGGATCCGCTCGGCCTCCTGCCGGATGCGCGGCACGTCACGGTTGCTCCAGCCGCCCGCCGCGACGGCCAGCAGCCCGGACGCCAGCCGGGGAAAACCGATCCGCCCGGCGCCCGTCACCGGCTCGGCGAGCTGCTCCGCGACGGTGGTGAGCGCCTGTGCCACCGGGGACCAGGACTCCGCCGGCCGCTCCGGCGGCGGGACCGCGAACTTCGGATCCTCGCCGTCGACCAGCGCGACCGGGGTGTGCCCGCGATAGGCGTCGTACAGCTCGCGCAGCACGGCGCTCTTGCCGAGGCCCCGGCCGCCCGCGAACACCACGAACGGCAGCTCCCCGGGGTGCTCCGGCGCCGACGAGCGGAGCTGGTACGGACGCAGGCCGACGAGCCTCGGAGCGAGACCGGGCGGATCGGTGTCGAACAGCGCCCCCCGGCCGTGCAGCCCTGTGTGCACCGCATCTCCCCCCGGGGCGGTCCGATCTGATCCGATGTGCTGCTGTGAGGTCTATCAACACCAGTGTAAAAAGGGGGACTTGATTCGGGATAGAGCGCCTGGTGTCCGTTGGGTTACGAAAAGTTTCCGCGTGCTACCCCACAGTGATCGAGTCCAGCTTCTGGCGCAGGTAGACATGCGAGTCCACGGGCTCGTACGCGACCCGGCCCACGGGCGCGGGCACGGACTCCACGACCGTCCCCGGTGTGCACTCGCCGAAGTAGACGAGCGACATCAGCTCCTCGGCGGGTGCGTCGGCGGGCGGCGGCAGGACGCGGTGGCGGCCGGAGCGCCAGCGGTCGCCGGTCCAACGGGCCATCAGATCGCCGATGTTGATGGTGAACGCCGCCGGGTCGTACGGCGCGTCCTCCCAGCCGCCGTCATCCGTGAAGACCTGCAGTCCGCCCTTGCCGGCCTGCCGGTCGAGGATCGTGACCGTGCCGAAGTCGGTGTGCGGGCCGATGCGGAACTGGCCCGGCCGGGGCTCGCCGATGATCTCCGTCCCCGGGTACCAGTTGATGTTGAAGCCGTACGTCGGATGGTCCATGTGCTTGGTGAAGAAGTCCGGCTCCAGGCCGAGGGCCTCGCCCAGGAGCGCGAGGAGGTGGTTCTCCAGCCCGCCCATCCGCGCCAGGTACTCCTCGCAGAGTTTCCGCAGCTCGGGCACTTCGGCGGGCCAGACGTTCGGCGCGTACCACTCCGCGTTGGTCTCCGGGTCCGTGAAGGGCTCGTGCGTCGCGAAGGTGAGGGACTCCTTGAGGTCCGGCGGGGTCTGGGTACCCTCCGAGTAGCCGTTGGCCTCGGCGCCCGGGCCGAGCCAGCCGCGGCCGCCGACCCGGGCGGCGTACGGCTGCTTCGCCTCGGCGGGCAGGGTGAAGAAGGCGCGGGCGGCCTCGCGGATGCGGGTGCGCAGGGTCGCGTCCACGCCGTGTCCGGTCACCAGGAGGAAGCCGGCGCTCTGAAGGGCCCGGTCGACGGTACGGGCGATGTCCGCGCGGGCCTCCGGGTCCCCGGAGAGCCAGGGGCGCAGGTCGACGGTGGGGATGCGGGGGCCGGGCGGGGTCTTGGGCTCACTCACCGATGTCCTCGTTCCACAGTGCCGGGTTGTTCTCGATGAAGTCGCGCATCAGCGTGGCGCACTCGGGGTCGTCGAGGAGCACGATCTCCACACCGTGTTCCGCCAGCCAGTCGTGGCCCCCGTGGAAGGTCTCGGCCTCCCCGATCACGACCCGGGAGATGCCGAACTGGCGGACCAGACCGCTGCAGTACCAGCAGGGGGAGAGGGTGGTCACCATGGTCGTGCCCCGGTAGGTGCGCTGCCGTCCGGCGGCGCGGAAGGCGGCCGTCTCGGCGTGCGTCGACGGGTCGCCGTCCTGGACGCGGCGGTTGTGGCCGCGGCCCAGCAGGGTGCCGTCCGCGCCGTACAGCGCGGCCCCGATCGGGATGCCGCCCTCGGCGAGCCCGGTGCGGGCCTCCGCGACGGCGGTGGCGAGCCATGCGCGTGCCTGTGCCGGTGGCTGTCCCTGCTCCCTGCGCTCCCTGCGCTCCATGACTCCACTCTCCAGTGGCCGGAGCGCGAGGGCAACGTGTGCAAAGCCCCCTCGGGCAGGCTCAGCAGCGGGCCCGACCGTACTGCCGGGCCAGCGCGTGGAAGGACTCCTTCGGCTCCCAGTGCCAGCCGGAGGACGCGGCCGGGGCGCCGGGACGGCGGTCCTCGATCGCCTTCACGATGCTGTAGCTCGCCATGTCGAGGTCGTGGCGCGGGTCGCGGGGACGGTGCGGGGCGTCGGGGGTGACGAAGGTGTACGCCATCGCCGAGTACAGCCCCATCGACTCGAACACCGACAGCACGTCCGTCAGATACACGGCCTGGGTGCGCTCGCTCCGCACCAGGCCGCCCTTGATCTCGGGCGGCTCCTTCGTGTGGTCGACGACGTCCCAGCCCATGCCGCCCTTCTCCGGGGCGCCCTTGAAGGTGCAGCACCCGAACTCCATGATCGCGACCGGCTTCCCGAACCGGCGGAAGGCGGCGAGCTCGCGTACGTGGTCCGCACGCCGCCGGAAGTACGAGTAGTAGTCGATGCCGACCAGGTCGAAGAGCCCCCAGTCGACGTCCTCGTCCTGCGCGGCGGCGTACGTCAGCCGTCCGTGGAAGACGGACCGGCCGACCGCCGCCGCCTTCGCGGTGAACCGGCGCAGACCGCGGGCGACCCGTACGGGGTCGAAGTTGCCCTTGAGCAGGTTCTCGACGCGCTCCTGGGCGTTGGCGCCGGGCACGATGCCGGGGACGTACAGCACGAACTCGCAGCCGACGCTGAGGTGCACCCCGGCGCCCTGCCGCCGCATCCGCTCGGCGAACCGGCCCGTCTCCGCGAGATGGTCGAGGATCTCGTGCTCGGGCACGTCCCCGAGGGTCGGTTCGAGCCAGACGTTCAGGCCGAGCCCGGCCGCTTCGGCAGCGGTCGCGGTGAGCCGTTCCACGCCGTCACCGGTCACCTTGACGGCGCCGGCGTGCAGGTCGTGCGTGATGGCGCGCAGGTCCGCGCGCATCCGCCGTGGGCTCCAGGCCGTCGCCGGCGTCTCCCCGGCGCCGACCTCGTACACCACACCCCGGTGCGTCAGCCCGGGAGGAGTCCCGTTCGTCGGTCCTGGGTTCGCGGTCGTCGGTTCTGGGCTCGCGTTCGGCGGTCCGGGCCGCGGGGCCGTCGCCTCCGCCCGGCCCGCGGGCAGCAGCGCCGCGCCCCCGACCGCCGCGGCCGTCCCCAGGAACCGAGCCCGGCTGATCCCCTGCATCGCGCCTCCCGTCGTCGTCATGACCTCAGTCTGGGAAGCGGTGCCGCGGCCTGCCGTCCGCCGTCGGTCTACGGACGGCCGACGAAGGTATGAACACCCTCGACTTACGTCACGACCTGTCCGTGCGGTCCGCGCGCCTACGAGCACGGCCGCCGCGCGGAGTTCAGCTCACCGCGATGTCGTCTCCGGTTTCCGGGCGAGGAGGAAGGCCTGCGGGGTCTTCTCGCGGGCGTCGGCCTCGCGAACGAGGCGGGCGACCTCGACGAGCCCGGCCGCGCGCAGCAGTCCGGCGACGCGCTCGGGCGGGAAGCGGTGCACGTCGAGGTCCAGGTCATGGCCGTACGCGTGCTTCAGACGCACCCGTTCGTCGCCCACCTTGAAGGCGATCAGCAGGTGACCGCCGGGCGCCAGCACGCGGTGGAACTCCCGGAAGAACAGCGGGAGTTCATCCAGCGGGGTGTGCACGGTGGAGTACCAGGCCAGGGCCCCCGCGAGCGAGTCGTCCTTGATGGCGAGGTCGTTCATCGAGCCGACCTCGAACCGCAGACGCGGATGGTCGCGCCGGGCCACCGCCACCATCTCCGGGGAAAGGTCGATCCCGTACGCGTCCAGGCCGAGCCCCTCCAAGTGGGCGGTCACCCGTCCCGGCCCGCAGCCGAGGTCCGCGACCTCCCCGCCCCCACCGGCCCGCACCTGCTCCGCGAAGGCGGCCAGCATGGCCCGGTCCAGGGGCTTGTTCCCCAACTCGTCCTTGAGCAGCGCGGCGTAGTCGACGGCGACGATGTCGTACGACGCCCGGGTGGTGTCCTGGCGGGAGGTCATGGCCGGAAACACTAGGGCCCGTCAGGCATGATCCGCCGGACAGGCCCCGGCCTCGGGCGCACTCGTCGAGGAGACCGCGGTCACCAGGACCTCACCGCTGACCCACTCGCAGCAGCAACTTCCCCGTGCTGCTCCGGCTCCCCATCAGGCGATGCGCCTCCGCCGCCTCCTCGAGCCCGAACTCCGCGGTCACCGGGAGGGACACGACTCCCTCGACCACCGTCCGGAACGCCCGCTCGGCGATCGCGCGCAGCTCGCCCGGTGCCGTCCTGGCCAGGCCGAGGATGGAGAAGCCGGCGACCGACAGACCTGTCGGGTAGAGCTCCGGCTGCCCGACCGTCCACGGCTCCGCCGAGCTCGCGTTGCCGAACGAGACCAGGCGGCCGAAGGGGGACAGGGAGGCGAGGCTGCCGCGCAGGGTCTCCCCGCCGACCGGGTCCAGGGCCAGGTTCACTCCGCGGCCGTCCGTCGCGGCCCTGACCTCGTCCACGAAGGAGGAGCCCACGAAGACCTCGTCGTAACCGTGGCCGAGGGCGTACTCGGCCTTGGGTGCCGCCGACACGACGCCGTACACCGTCCCGGCCCCCGCCGACCTCGCCAACTGCCCCACCACCGTGCCGACTCCGCCCGCCGCGCCCTGCACCAGGACCGTCTCGCCGGGCTGGAGCCGGCCCACGGTGTGCAGGAGGGCGTACGCCGTCGGCAGGACGGTCGGGAGCGTGGCACCGGTGCGCAGACCGACGCCCTCCGGGAGCGGGAAGACGGTCACCGCTTCGGCCACCACGATGTCCGCATAGGCCCCGCCCTCCGTCAGGGCGGCGACCTCCTGACCGGCCTCCAGCCCTTCGACATCCGCGCCGATGGCCCGGACCCGGCCGGAGACCTCAAGTCCGGGGCGGAAGGGAAGACCTGGTACGCGGTAGCCCTCCGAGCGTGCCTTCAGGTCGGCGAAGTTCACGCCGACGTAGGCCACGTCGATGCTCACCTGCCCCGGGCCCGGCTCGGGAACCTTCGCCTCCACGACCTGGAGAACCTCGGGACCGCCCAACTCCTGGAATTCCACCGCGCGCATGGCACCCACCCTTACCGACCGCTCGACTGTTCAATGAAAAGCGAACACTCGGGAGTGTATGGTTTTCATCGAACACTCTGCAAGCGGACACACAAGCAGACACACAAGCGGACGCACAGGCGGACGCAAGGGACCCAGGGAGGCCGGCGTGACGGAGCGCACCAGCCATCGGGCGGCTCCCGAGCACACCCACCCCGACGACGTCCCCGTGCAGACGGCGCTCGCGGCCCTCGCCGATCCCGTACGGATCGCCCTGGTACGGGAGTTGGCGGGATCCCCCGAGTGGACGCGCAGCTGCGGCAGCTTCGACGTGCCCGTCGGCAAGGCGGCCCGCAGTCACCACTTCACCGTGCTGCGCGGCGCCGGCCTCGTCGAGCAGCGCGACGAGGGGCCCAAACGCGTCAACCGCCTCCGCCGCGAGGAGTTCGACGCCCGCTTCCCGGGGCTGCTCGCGCTCGTGCTGCGCGAGGACCGGGAGCGCTGAGACCGAGCGCTCAGCGCGGGGGCTCCATGACCGCGTAGTCCGCGAAGTCACGGCGGTAACGCGTGTGCCGGGTCTCCTGGGTGTGCCTGCGCTGCCACTCCTCGACCTCCGCCGGGTCGCTGCGCGGGCCTGATCCGGCACCGCAGTCGGCCTCGTCCCCCGAGACGCACCGCGCCGCGTACTCCGGCTCCGCCGTCGCGTCCTGCACGATCGTGTACGGGACGTACCGGAAGATCCGGCGGCGCACCGGTGCGCCGTGCTGCGCCCTGAGGTGGCGGCGCAGCAGCACGTTCGCGTCGGTCTCCTCGGTGCCGTCGCGCCGGACGCGGGCGTCGTCCCGCCGCACGGCGAGTTCCGCGCACGCCGGGCAACCGGGAACCGGCTCGGGCGGGCGGGTCACGTCATCCCCCTGACGCTTCGTCACAGCGGCGTCCCCGAACGATGGTTGACCGCCTTCACCTCGGCGCTGAGCCGTTCCTCGGGCGTCGCCGGGCGGATCAGCGCCGGGTCCGCCTGCCACTCCCGGCCGCCGCCCACGGGGCGCAGCATCGCGTACGGGCCCGCCTTGTCCCGGTACTCGCCCACCTTGCGCGCCTGCGGGTCGTAGACCAACGTCCCCGTCTCCCACTGCTCGGTCATGCTCACTCCGCACACTCTTCGTCACTCTGGGTGTACCAAGCCTCGCCCGGGGGAACGGTCGGTATCAACGCTCGACGCGTGCGACTGGCCCATTGGCACGGAGGGGGAGGCTGTGACGCGACGCAATGCCGAGGCGGGATCGGCGGTCAGTAACGCGGCGCTGTTCGGCGAGGTGTTACGGCACTTCCGCGAGGCCGCGCTGTTCACTCAGGAGGGGCTGGCACGCGAGATCCCTTGCGACCGTTCACATGTGGCCCGCGTTGAGGCGGGTGCCCGGGTTCCCCAGGACACGTTCGCGAAGAAGTGCGACGAACTGCTCGTCACAGGTGGGGTGTTGGGGCGGCTGTGGGGGCGGATCGACTGGTATCCGCAGGTGGAGCATCCGGACTGGTTCCGGCGCAGGGCCGAGATGGACGCGGTGGCGGTGGCGGTGCGGGCATATCAAGAGCGCGTCATTCCGGGGCTGTTGCAGACGGAGGACTATGCGCGGGCGCTGTTCTCGCCGGTCACGAGTGGCGGCGAGGTCGAGGAGAGGGTTCGGGCACGAATGAGCCGCCAGCGGCGCTTCCTGGGTGCTGAGGGCCCGTTGTACGTCGCCGTACTGGACGAGAGCTGTCTGCGTAACGTGGTGGGCAGTCCTTCTGTCATGCGTGACCAATGCGCCCATCTGCTGACCGTGGGTCGGCGTCCCAACATCCGTATTCAGGTGGTCCGTGCCGACCGTCCAGGGCTTGACCGGCCCAATGCTTCCATGTCCCTGATCAGGCTGCCCGACGGGCATGAGTGGGTCTATTCCGAATCGCTCGACCGGGGCCATTTCAACGACGATCCAGCCGCCTACGCGCGCCACAGCCAGACCTATGATGTGCTCAGGGCGGACGCTTTGTCGGCCCCCGAGTCCGCCGCTCTGGTCAGCGAATTGATGGAAGGTTACGGCCACCATGGACAAGGACAACCTGAACGCGGCGACGTGGATCAAGAGCAGCTACAGCGGATCCAACGGCGGCGACTGCATCGAAATAGCCCCCGCTATCCCCGGCATCGTCCCCGTCCGGGACAGCAAGAACCCTGACGGCCCGGTCCTCGTCGTCACCCGCTCCGCCTGGGCCGCGTTCACGTCGTCCCTGCGCTGACCGACCGGGGACAGCACGCCCTATCGACGGTGGCGATGCCCCCCATCGGCAGGACGCCCCACTGGCCCGTGGACCGCCCGCGCCTCCCGCTCGTAGCTTCGTCGGCATGACCTCAGAGAACAAGGGCGCGGCCCAGCTGACGACCGCCATGATGCTCTCCGGCACCCTCGGCGTCTTCGTCGTCGAGTCGGGCGCCTCGCCCTTCAACGTCGTTTTCTTCCGCGTCCTGTTCGGCGCCCTCGCGCTGGGCTCGTACGTCGTCGCCCGCGGCTGGCTGCGCGGCCACGGCTTCACCCCGCGCACCCTGGGCCTGACCGTCCTCGGCGGTGTGTTCATCGTCTTCAACTGGCTGCTGCTCTTCCAGTCGTACGAGAACACGTCGATCTCCGTCGCCACGGTCGTCTACCACACGCAGCCGTTCTACGTGGTGCTGCTGGGCGCGCTCCTGTTCCGTGAGCGGCTGACGGCCGCGAAGGTCGGCTGGGTGGCCGTCGCCTTCGCGGGGCTGATCCTCGTCTCGGGCATCACACCCGGCGACTTCACGAGCGGCGGCTCGTACGTCGTCGGCGTCGGCCAGGCTCTCCTCGCCGCGCTCCTCTACGGCCTGTCCACCGTGGTCACCAAGCGCGTGACGGGCGTCCGCCCGCACCTCATCGCCTTCGTCCAAGTCCTCGTCGGGATACCGCTGTTGCTGCCCTTCGCCGACTTCGGCGCGATGCGCGGGGAGGGTGCCGACTGGGGCTGGCTGGTCGGCCTGGGGGTCATCCACACCGGGGTGATGTACGTCCTCCTGTACGCCGCCTACGCCAAGCTCCCGACCGCGAAGATCGCCGTGCTCGCCTTCGTCTACCCGGCCGTCGCGATGGTCATGGACTGGGCGGTGTACGGCCACCACATCGGCCTCGTGCAGGCGCTCGGCGTTCCGCTGATCGTCCTCGCGAGCCTGAAGGTCACCCTGCCGAGGAGTCCTCGGACACCAGCCGCCGCGCCTGCTCCACGAACAGCCGCGCAGCCGCTGGAAGCCGCTTCCCGGACCGCCACGCCAGCTGGGTGCGAAGCGTGAACGGCGGCTCCCACAGCAGCCGTTCCAGCGTCCCGTCCGCGAGTTCGGCGGCGACCGTCACCTCGGGCAGCAGCGAGATCCCGAGACCGGCCGCCGCCGCGCGTTTGGTGGCCTCGATCGTGCCGAACTCCATGAAGTCCACGGAGGCATGGGAGGCGAGCTCCCGCTCGAACAGGTCCCGGTAGGCGCAGCCGGGTTCGGTGGCGAGCAGGGGCCGGCGTACGAGATCGGCCGTCACGACGGGTCTCCCGGACAGCGGATCCCGGGGCGCCGCCACCAGCGCCAGCGGTTCCACGGCCAGCACCTCGGACTCGAGGCCGACGTGCTCCGTCTCCTCCTCCATCAGGAATCCGAGGTCGTACGTCCCCTGGCGCAGCGCCTGCCGGGTCTCGTCGCCGATGGTCGTGCGCAACGACAGCCGTACCTTCGGATAGCGGTGGTGGAAGAACTCCAGCAGGGGCGGCAGGCGGTACGACGTCAGCGACTCCATGGTGCCGACGGCGAGCGGACCGGCCGGTTCCTCGGCGCCGACGACCGCCGCGCGCGCCTCCTCGCCCAGGTCGATGATCCGCCGGGCGTAGGGGAGGAGCCGTTCGCCCGCCTCGGTCAGGCGGATGCGGCTGCCGAGCCGGTCGAAGAGCTCCGTACCGAGGGAGGTCTCCAGGGCGCGGATCTGGCTGGTCACACTGGACTGGGCGTACTTCAGCTCGGCCGCGGCCCGGGTGAAGCTCAGCACGGTCGCGACCTTCTCGAAGGTGACCAGCAGCCGCAGTTCCATCAGCGCACGCCCCTCCGCAGATCCGACAGGCTCCCGCCCGCGCCTCCATTACACCGTCACTCGCCGCCGTTCTCGCCCCGCTCCCGCCGGCGCAGTTCCTCCTCGCGGCGGCGCAGGTCGGCCTCCCAGTCCTTCAGGAGGGCCTCGTCCTTGCGGTTCTCGGCCTTGAGGGAGTTGAGGAACTCGGGGTTGTCGTCGGGCGCGACGTACGGGGTGCGGTGGTTGCGGTGCCACTCGGAGGGGGTGGAGCCGCCCGCGGGCCCGCGCCGGTCGCGGCCGGCGACCAGCCAGGCGACCGGGCCGACCAGCACCTCGCCGAAGAGCAGGATGATGATGACCCACACCACCTTGGGCAGGCCCCGGACCTCTTCCTCCGGCGTGTTCAGACAGTCGATGAAGGCGTAGATCCACAGCGCCAGGACCAGCAGAAACGGCAGATACCTGAGCATGGCCGAACGTTCCCCCAGTGAGCGACGGCGGGGCGGCACAGGGCCCCGGTGACGGGCACAGGGTAGCCGGTGGCAGATACTTGGACACATGGCTTACGACGATCTTCGCTCCCTGCTCAGGGCGCTGGAGCGCGAGGGTGACCTCAAGCGCATCAAGGCCGAGGTGGACCCGTGTCTGGAGGTCGGGGAGATCGTCGACCGGGTGCAGAAGGCGGGCGGGCCCGCGCTGCTCTTCGAGAACGTGCGCGGGTCCGCGATGCCGCTCGCCATGAACGTCTTCGGGACCGACCGGCGGCTGCTGAAGGCCCTCGGCCTGAAGTCGTACGGCGAGATCTCCGAGAAGATCGGCGGGCTGCTCAAGCCCGAGCTGCCGCACGGATTCGTGGGCGTGCGCGAGGCCTTCGGGAAGCTCGGCGCGATGACCCACGTGCCGCCGAAGAAGGTGAAATCCGACAACGCGCCGGTGCAGGAGGTGGTGCTGCGCGGTGACGACGTCGATCTCGACGCGCTGCCCGCCCTCTTCACCTGGCCCCAGGACGGCGGCTCCTTCTTCAACCTCGGGCTCACCCACACCAAGGACCCCGAGTCCGGCATCCGCAATCTCGGGCTCTACCGCCTCCAGCGCCACGACAAGCGCACCATCGGCATGCACTGGCAGATCCACAAGGACAGCCGCAACCACTACCAGGTCGCGGCGCGGAGGGGAGAGCGACTGCCCGTCGCGATCGCCTTCGGCTGCCCCCCCGCCGTGACCTACGCCTCCACCGCCCCGCTGCCCGGTGACATCGACGAGTACCTCTTCGCCGGGTTCCTCCAGGGCAAGCGGATCGAGATGGTCGACTGCAAGACCGTGCCGCTCCAGGTGCCGGCGCAGGCCGAGGTCGTGCTGGAGGGGTGGCTGGAGCCGGGCGAGATGCTGCCCGAGGGGCCGTTCGGCGACCACACCGGGTTCTACACGCCGCAGGAGCTCTTCCCGGCGCTCACGATCGACTGCGTCACCATGCGGAAGCGGCCACTGCTCCAGTCGATCGTCGTGGGCCGGCCTCCGACGGAGGACGGACCCCTCGGCCGGGCGACGGAGCGGTTCTTCCTCCCCCTGCTGAAGATCATCGTGCCGGACATCGTGGACTACCACCTGCCCGAGGCGGGCGGTTTCCACAACTGCGCGATCGTCGCGATCGACAAGAAGTACCCCAAGCACGCCCAGAAGGTGATGCACGCCGTCTGGGGGGCACACATGATGTCCCTCACGAAACTCATCGTGGTCGTCGACGCGGACTGCGACGTGCACGATCTGCACGAGGTCGCCTGGCGGGCGCTCGGGAACACCGACTACGGCCGCGATCTCACGGTCGTCGAAGGCCCGGTCGACCATCTCGACCACGCCTCCTACCAGCAGTTCTGGGGCGGCAAGGCAGGCATCGACGCGACCAGGAAGTGGCCCGAGGAGGGCTACACCCGGGACGGGGGCTGGCCCGAGATGGTCCTCTCCGACCCGGAGACGGCGGCGAAGGTCGACCGCCGGTGGAAGGAGTACGGACTCTCGTGACCAGCGCATCAGCCGCGATCCCGCAGCCGGGGCGCACCAAGGCCTTCCTCCGACTCGTGATGATCGAGCACTCGGTCTTCGCGCTGCCCTTCGCGTACATCGCCGCCCTCACCGCGATGTTCCAGTGGGACAAGAACATCCACTGGGTCCGGCTGCTCCTCGTCACCGTCGCGATGGTCGGCCTGCGCACCTTCGCGATGGCCGCGAACCGGATCATCGACCGTGAGATCGACGCCCGCAATCCCCGTACGGCCCACCGTGAGCTGGTCACCGGCGCCATGTCGGTGAAGCACGCCTGGACGGGCGCGCTGGTCGCCCTGGTGTTCTTCCTCGGCGCCGCCGCGCTCCTGAACCCGCTGTGCCTCGCCCTGGCCCCCATCGCGGTCATCCCGATGGTCGTCTACCCGTACGGCAAGCGGTTCACGAACTTCCCGCAGGCCATCCTCGGTCTCGCCCAGGCGATGGGCCCGGTCGGCGGCTGGCTGGCGATCAGCGGTGAGTGGTCCTGGGACGCCGTCGTCCTCGGTCTCGCGGTGGGCGTCTGGATCGGCGGCTTCGACCTGATCTACGCCTGCCAGGACGTCGAGACGGACCGCGAGATCGGCGTGCTGTCGGTGCCCGCGCGCTTCGGCATCCCGGCCGCGATCTGGGGCGCGCGCGGCTGCCACACCGTCACGACCGCCCTCTTCGTCTGGTACGGCGCGAGCACCGGCGCCGGGGCCTTCTTCTGGCTCGGCCTGGTGATCGTCGCGGGCGCCTTCCTCTACGAGCACTCCATCGTCAAGCCGCACGACCTGTCCCGCCTGAACCGCGCCTTCTTCAGCGTCAACGGATTCATCGGCATCGCCCTGTTCGTCTGCGCGCTGCTCGATCTGCTGGTGCGCGGGCTCACGGTCTGAATCCCGGCGGTGGCCGGATAGGCTCGACACCATGAAGCCAGGACAGACGCAGCGCCGGCCTTGGATCGTGGGGGTGTCGGGTGCCTCCGGTACGCCGTACGCGGCCGCGGTGCTGCGTGCGCTTCTGGCGGCCGGGGAGAGCGTCGACCTGGTCGTCAGCAGGGCCTCGCGGCTCACCCTGCTCGACGAGACCGGCCTGACCTTCCGCGACGCCCACTGGCGGGGCGACCTGCGGGAGTGGCTGGCGCGGGGCGCCGACGGCAAGCCGGGCACCTTCGACGCCTTCGAGGGACGTCTCGACGCCGTACGTCACTGGAGCGCCGGTGACCTGGCGGCCGGCCCGTCCTCGGGCTCGTACCCCACGAAGGGCATGCTCATCGTGCCCGCCTCCACCGCGTGCGTCGCCGGAGTCGCCCTCGGGCTGTCGAAGGACCTGTTGCAGCGGGCCGCGAGCGTCACGCTCAAGGAAGGGCGCACGCTGGTCGTCGCCGTCCGCGAGACCCCGCTGAACGGGCAGACGCTGCGGCACCTGGTCTCCCTGGACGACGCGGGCGCGACCGTACTGCCCGCCTCACCGGCGTTCTACGCGGGGGCCACGCACATCCAGGACCTGGTGGACTTCGTCGCCGGGCGGGTCCTCGACGCGGCGGGCGTCGAGCACGGCCTGTACCGCCGGTGGGAGGGCGAGCTGGGCGGCGGCTCGCGCGGCACGACCTGAACCACCGGCACCACCTGAGCAACTCGCAGTACCCGCACTTCACTTTCAGGAACTCTCCAGACTTTTTCAGTGGAAGGCTTCGATCGCATGGACGCGGTGGACAGGCAGCTCATCCAGGCCCTGAGGGAGAACGGCCGGGCCTCCTATGCGGAGTTGGGGCGCCTCGTCGGTCTGTCGGGACCCAGCGTCACCGACCGCATCAACCGGCTGGAGGCGGCCGGCGTCATCACCGGCTACCGCGCGACGGTCGACTCGGCCTCGCTCGGCCTCGGCGTGACCGCCCTGATCGGCATCTCGCTCTCCGACGCGGCCGACCACGAGGACGTGGCGCGCCGGATGCGCGACCTCGGCGAGATCGAGGACTGCTGGTTCATCGCGGGCGACGACTCGTTCATGCTCAAGGTGCGGGCGAGCGACGTGGACGGCCTGGAGAAGACCATCCGGCGGCTGTCGGGGACGAAGGGCGTCTCCCGTACGCGGACGACGATCGTGCTCTCCACGAAGTGGGAGAACCGGGTCGGCGCACTGCCGGAAGAGGAGTAGGGCGCGAAGCGCCTGGTGGGGGCCGATGCCGCCGGAGAGCGGGGGAGTACGGTTGTCAGGGTTCGTCACAGGGAGAGGTAATCGCATGGATGTCGGGCTCAAGCGCGAGCTGGAGGACAAGGTCCGGGCCGGTGAGCGGCTGACCCGCGAGGACGGCATCGCGCTGTACGAGTCGGACGACCTGGCATGGCTCGGCGGTCTCGCCCACGAGGTGCGCACCCGCAAGAACGGCGACGTGGTCCACTTCAACGTCAACCGTCACCTCAACATGACGAACGTGTGCACCGCGTCCTGCGCCTACTGCTCCTTCCAGCGCAAGCCGGGCGAGAAGGACGCGTACACGATGCGCATCGAGGAGGCCGTCCGCCTCGCCAAGACGATGGAGGGCGAGAACCTCACCGAGCTGCACATCGTCAACGGCCTGCACCCGAACCTCCCGTGGCGCTACTACCCGCGCTCGCTGAGCGAGCTGAAGAAGGCGCTTCCGAACGTCTCGCTGAAGGCCTTCACGGCGACGGAGATCCACCACTTCGAGACGATCTCCGGGCTCAGTGCCTCGGAGATCCTCGACGAGCTGATCGACGCGGGCCTGGAGTCGCTCACCGGCGGCGGCGCCGAGATCTTCGACTGGGAGGTCCGACAGCACATCGTCGACCACCGCACCCACTGGGAGGACTGGTCGCGCATCCACCGCCTCGCGCACGAGAAGGGTCTCAAGACCCCGTGCACGATGCTGTACGGGCACATCGAGGAGCCCCGTCACCGCGTGGACCACGTGCTCAGGCTCCGTGAGCTCCAGGACGAGACCGGCGGCTTCCAGGTCTTCATCCCGCTGCGCTACCAGCACGACTTCGTGGACATGAAGGACGGCAAGGTCCGCAACCGCCTCCAGGCGCGCACCCAGATGGCCACGGGCGCGGAGGCCCTGAAGACCTTCGCGGTCTCCCGTCTCCTGTTCGACAACGTCCCGCACGTCAAGGTCTTCTGGGTCATGCACGGCGTGCAGACCGCGCAGCTCGCGCTCCAGCACGGCGCCGACGACATGGACGGCTCGGTCGTCGAGTACAAGATCACGCACGACGCCGACAACTACGGCACGCCGAACAAGCTGACCCGCGAGGACCTGCTCGACCTGATCCGCGACGCCGGCTTCCGGCCGGTCGAGCGGAACACGCGGTACGAGATCATCCGCGAGTACGACGGCCCCGACCCGGCGCGCCGGGAGTCGCCTCAGCCGATGCGGGTCTGAGCGAGCGCGCGATGTCACTCACCTTTCTACTGGACCCGCCCGTCGGTCCGGAGCTCCGCGACGGCGTGCTCACGCTGTGGACGGACGTCTCCAACGCGGGCGGCTCGGTCGGCTTCATACCGCCCGTGACCGTCGAGGACATACGTCCCGAGTGGCTCAAGCACCTGGCGGCGATGACGGAGGGACGCACCCGGCTGCTCGTGGCACTCGACGACGAGGGCGCCGTCGCGGCCACCGCGTTCCTCAGCTTCAACACGCACCGCCTGATGAAGCACTGGGTGTGGCTCTACACGGTCATGGTCCATCCGAGACACCAGGGCAAGGGATACGGGCGCGATCTGCTCGCCGCGGCCGAGGAGGCCGCCGGTTCCTTCGAGGGGATCGAGGCGATACGGCTCACCTGCCGGGGCGGCGAGGGGCTGGAACGGTTCTACGCCTCGTGCGGCTACAAGGAGGTCGGCCGCGTGCCCGACGCGATCCGCGTCGGGCCCGGCGACGACCGGGACGACATCACCATGCTGCTGCCTCTTGCCCTCCGTGGCTGAGGCCCGCCTCCAAGATCGCCGCCCGGGCGTGCTTCACTGGACGGTGCCCTTTGGGAACGTTCGAAACGGTTCGAAACGGAAGAGTGGATTGACATGGGCCGCTACACACTGATGCGCCTTGGTATCTTCGCGGGCTGCCTCGTGGTCGTCTGGGGCCTCGTCTACTCCGGTATCGCCCCGCGCGGACTCGGCGACTCCAACTACATGTGGGTCGTCCTGCTCTCCCTGCTGATCTCCGCACCGATCAGCTTCATCGCGCTGCGCAAGGAGCGCGACCGCGCCTCGGCGCAGGTCGTCGCGCGCGTGGACCGCATCAAGGCCAACCTGGAGAGCAACCGCAGCCAGGAGGACGCCGCCGTGGACGAGGCGGCCCGCGGTGGCGCGCAGGGCCAGACCTCGTAACCCTCCTCGCGCGCCTCACGGCCCGGCCCGGCGGCAGGCGATCGTACGCTTGCCCGCATGGGTGCTGTGAAGAACAAGCGGATGCCGCGTGCGGTGCGTGAACAGCAGATGCTGGACGCCGCCGTACGGACCTTCGGGCAGCGGGGCTACCGGGCCGCGTCGATGGACGAGATCGCCGATCTGGCGGGCGTGTCCAAGCCGTTGGTGTATCTGTACCTGAACTCGAAGGAAGACCTCTTCACCGCCTGCATCCGGCGTGAGGCCAAGGCGCTCACCGCCGCCGTCCGGGCGGGCGTGCGGCCCGGGCTGGCCGCCGACCGGCAACTCTGGGAAGGGCTGCGGGCGTTCTTCTCGCACACCGCCGAGAACCCCGACGGCTGGTCGGTCCTGCACCTCCAGGCCCGTACGCACGGCGAGCCGTTCGCGGCCGAGGTCTCCGCGATGCGTGAGGAACTCGTCGCGTTCGTCACGCAGTTGATCGTCGTCGCCGCGCGCGAGGCGCACCGTGACCCGTCCCTCCCCGAGCGTGAGGTCGCCGGGCTCGCGGAGGCGCTGGTCGGTGCCGCCGAGTCCCTCGCGGCCTGGGCCAACGTCACCCCGGGCGTCTTTGCCAAGCAGGCCGCCGCGACCCTGATGAACTTCGCCTGGGCCGGCCTCGGCAACCTCATGGAGGGCCGGCCGTGGTCACCGCCGTAGCCCCCGCCCCAGCCCGTCCGGCGTTCGAGGACGAGGCCATTCAGGCCGAAGCGGGTCTGGGGGGCCGGGGGCGGCAGCCCCCAGGCAGGGGACAGGGAAGGGGCGGAGGGGGTGAAAAACCCTCGGGTCAGGCCTGGCCCCAGCGGCGGAGGGTGGGGGCGACCCTCTCGCGGCCCACGCGGTAGAGGGACTTGGCGCCGCTGCGGGCGGCCCGGCGGACGACCGCCCGGAGCGGGCCCGCTCCGCCCCCGCCCAGGGGGACGGGCAACGGCCTCCCCCGGACGTCCAGCCCGTTGCGCTCAAGGATCCCGGAGAGATAGACCCCGGCACGCTGCGGCGAGTAGTACGGCCGCAGCGGCGGCAGCGGACCGCCGGCCCGCAGCGCCGCGAGCCGGGCCCGCGCGGCGGCGTACGGATCGGTCTTGCCGATCCCCTGCCGCGCCGCCCACCCCGGCTCGGGCCGCGGCAGCGCGCCCGCGTCCAGGTCGTCCCAGGAGGCGAGGCAGCCGGAATGCACGAAGTAGTGGTTGCCGTGCGCCTCGCGGACCCCGAAGTCGGTGAGGATCGCGGTCGGGATGTTCCGGTGCATCGACTCCAGCGCGGCCGTGGAGCTGACAGTCACCAACAGGTCGGTGCGGTCGAGGACTTCGCCCATGTTGCCGTAGACGAGCCGGAGGTTGGGCGGGGCGTCCTCGGCCAGCTCCTCGATGAGCACCTGGTACGGGTCGGCCTCGGCATGGGTCGTGTGCTCGCCGGGGAGACTGCGCAACTTCATCAGGACGAGCCGGTCGGGATGGAGCCGGGCGTGCGCGGCCGCGCGCTCCAGCACCTTCAGCCGGGACTCCCGGCCCTTGGGCACGGACGGCTGGACGGCGAAGGTGAGCGTGAAGGGCCGGTCCGGGGAGGGCGCGTACGGATCGCCGCCGAGGAAGGGCAGCGCGCACTCCACCACCGCGTCCGGATCGACACCGACGCTCGCGAAGGCGGCGCGGAACCGGTCGGCGTCGTACGCGCTGTTGGCGAGCACGAGATCGGTGCCGGCGCGGGTGAGCAGCCCGTCGACCATCTTCTCGTAGACGACTCCGACGTATCCGGTGACGGTGACGGGCCGCCGCTCCCGTGTCCGCCAGGCGATCCCCAGGCTGTGGGTGAGCGCCAGCGTCGTACCGCCGGCGGTGGCCATGACGACGACGTCGGCCCCGGCCAGCTCCTCGTCGTCCACCAGCTCGGCCGCCGTGACGTCGCGACGGGTGTCGGGCTCGATCCCGATCTCCGCGAGCTGGCGCTCCGTCGGGGTGGCCCGGGTGCGCGGGAAGACGGCGTCGAGCGCGTGCTCGGGAGCGATCTGCCGGGCCACCGAGGCGCCCCACTTCCAGCGGGTGTCCGAGTCGGCGATGACGGCGATTCGTCTGAGGGGCATGGCTCAGGAGCCCTTCCTGGCGGGGGTGCGGCGGGGTGAGCCGAGGCTAGGAAGGGTGTCTGAGGGTGGGATGAGCGCCTGCTTGAAGGGACCTTGGCGGGCTGGGGGTGGACTGTGAGAACCTTCTCAACTTGGCTGCCTGACCTGCGAGTTGTCGAGCATGTACACCCCCGGGAGGGACCGGGCGCCATGATCTGTTCGCCCGCTGTTCACCCGTTTCCCGGTCGGCCGCTGTGCGCGGGCAGGGGCCGCACTCGCCCGGTCAGATGGACGCGGTCACCCCCACGGAGTTCGAAGTCGCCCGCCTCGGCGGCATACGTGACCGTGCCCGGCAGCAGCACCGGTGCCCTGAACTCGGCGCGCACGGTCACCGCGTCCCGGGGTCCGTACTCGGCGAGACAGCGGGCGACGGTCCACATGCCGTGGGCGATGGCACGGGGGAAGCCGAAGAGCCGGGCGGTGAGGGGGTGCAGGTGAATGGGGTTACGGTCCCCGGAAGCGGCCCCGTAACGCCGCCCGACGTCCGCGGCGAGACGCCACTCGGCGAGGGCGGGGAGCGGGCGGGGCCGGCGCGGGGAGCTCTCCGGGGCGGCGGGTGCCTCGGCCGGGCCGGCGTGGGGCGTCCCGGCGTCGGCCGGGCCCTCGTTCCGGTCCTTGCGGCGGTGCCGTGCGAGGTACGTGCTCCGCGAATCCCATACGAGGCCGCCGTCGGCCCGCGCCTCGGTCACGACGGTCGCCTCCGTGCCCCGCCGGTGCGGCGCCAAGCCCGCCACGTACACGGTGAGTTCGTACGCCGACATGGCCGCGAGCTCTCTCCGCCGAGTGATCTCGATCGAGGTATGGACAAGGCCGAGCAGCGGCAGCGGGAACGAACGGGCCGTCATGATCCGCATGGCCAGCGGAAATCCGAGAACGTGCGGATAGGTGACGGGCAGCGCCTCCGCCCCCGTCGCGAACCCGCACACCCGCTCGTAGGCGGCCAGCCGCGCGAGGTCGACACGCACGCCCGGGAGGACGAGCCGGGTCGGTGGGGCGGGGGCGTCCGGGCGGGGGCGCTTGAACGGGGAGCGGAGGGCGCCGCGGGCGAGGAGCGGGCCGAGCGCGGGGGAGCTCGCGAGGGTGTCGGCCACTACGCCCCCAGCAGACTCTGGCCGCAGACGTCGAGGACGACGGCGGTCTTCTCCGGGGTGTGGCCCGGGCGCAATGCCGTGCGGGCCGGCCGGGGCGCGAGGTCGAGGTCCGACTTGCCTGCCGTGAGGTGGAGCAAGTCGAGGTCCGACCTGCCTGCCGTGAGGTGGAGCAAGTCGCCTGCCGGCGCGGGCTGTTCGGCTGACCGGCGCTTGAGCGCCGCCGGTCGCGGCAGCCCGGGCCGCCCGGTCAGGAACCGGCCGGGCGCGCTGCCGGCGAAGCTCGGATAGCGGTCGGCCATGTGCGGCTCCCTGCCCCTCGGATTGCTGATCCTGCCTGCTTACCCCGCTGCTTACTCTGGAGTAAGGTTACCGTAGGTAAGCCCTTGCCGACTCGGATCGAAGCCAAAGGTGAGGGGCAGGTCGAGATGAGTCTCCCGGAGCCCTGATCGAGGGCGGCCGAGAGCGCCGGGAGGGCAAGGGGGGAGGGGTGAAGGAAACCCCCCGATACCCGGGGTAACTCGCACCGCGCCCGCCCCAAAGCCCCACAAACCCCACACTCGGGCGCCGTAGGATCCCGGTCTCACCCCGGTTGCCGCCGCCCCGTCCCTCCCCGGTGAACTCCCCACCCCCCAGGGCCGTATGAGGGTTCGCGCCCGCGAGACTGCCCGCGCCCACAAGGAGCCGCCCCGTGTCCAGCCCGTACACCCCCGAACCTCCCTCCACGGAGCCCGAGATCAGGCGGCTGGACGGCGTGGTGCGCGAAGTGGCCGTCCCCCCGCTCGTCGCACCGGTGACGCACGGCTCCCTGGCGGACATCCCGTTCGACAACGCGACCGCGGCCCCGCAGGAGGCGGTCCTCAGCAGGAGGACACCGGACGGCGGCTGGACGGACGTGACCGCGGCGGAGTTCGCCGCGCAGGTGCACGCGGTGGCGAAGGGACTGATCGCGGAGGGCCTGGTCCCGGGCGACCGTATCGCCATCATGGCGCGCACGACGTACGAGTGGACGCTCCTCGACTTCGCCGCCTGGGCCGCCGGCCTCGTCACCGTCCCCGTCTACCCCACCTCCTCCGTCTTCCAGGTCCGCTGGATCCTCCAGAACTCGGGCGCCGTCGCGCTCGCCGTGGAGTCCGTGGCGCAGGCGGCCATGCTCGGCCCCGAGCGCGACCGCATCCCCGACCTCCGCCATATGTGGGTCTTCGAGAAGGGCCACGTGGAGCGTCTCGCGGAACTCGGGCAGGACGTCCCGGACCAGGAAGTCGCCGTACGACGCGGGGTGCTCGGCCCCGACACCCTCGCCACCCTCATCTACACCTCGGGCACGACCGGCCGCCCCAAGGGCTGCGCCCTCACGCACGGCAACTTCTTCGCCGAGATCGACAACGCGATCGAACTCCTCTACCCGATCTTCAAGTCCCGCGCCCAGGACCCGGCCTCCACGCTCCTCTTCCTCCCCCTCTCGCACGTCTTCGGCCGGATGGTCGCGGTCGCCTGTCTGCGCGCCCGGGTGAAGCTGGGCCACGCGCCCAGCCTCCAGACAGAGGACCTGCTCGCGGACCTGGCCTCCTTCAGACCGACCTTCCTCCTGGCCATCCCGTACGTCCTGGAGAAGGTCTTCAACACCGGCCGCGCGACGGCCGAACGGATGGGCCGCGGCTCGTCCTTCGACCGCGCGGCGGGCATCGCGACGAAGTACGGCGAGGCGGTCGAGGCCCGGCAGCACGGCACCGGCCCCGGTCCGAGCCGCAGCCTCCGCGCGGCCCGCGCCCTCTACGACCCGCTCGTCTACCGCCGTATCCGCAACGCCCTGGGCGGCAGGGTCCGTTACGCGATCTGCGGCGGCTCCCCGCTCGGCCGCCGTCTCGCCGCCTTCTACGCGGGCGCCGGCATCGAGATCTTCGAGGGGTACGGGCTGACGGAGTCCACCGCCGCCGCGACCGTCACCCCGCCGCGGAAACCCCGGCTCGGCACGGTGGGCCGGCCCCTGCCGGGCACCCGGGTGCGGATCGCGGCCGACGGCGAGGTGCTGCTGAGCGGCGGGCAGGTGTTCCGCGGGTACTGGGATCCGTGTGCGGGCGGCGTGGTCGACGCCTCGCCGGACGGCTGGTTCGCGACCGGCGACATAGGCGAGCTGGACGACGGCGGCTACCTCACCATCACCGGCCGCAAGAAGGAAATCCTGATCACCGCGGGCGGCAAGAACGTCGCCCCGGCCCCGCTGGAGAACTGGCTCCGTTCCCACCCTCTGATCGCCCAGTGCATGGTGGTCGGCGACCGCCGCCCGTACGTCTCCGCCCTCATCACCCTCGACCCCGAGGGCATCACCCACTGGCGTCAGATGAACGGCAAGCACGCGGTTCCCGCCGAACTCCTCCTGGACGACCCCGAACTGCTGTCCGTCCTGCAACGCGCCGTCGACGAGGCCAACAAACTCGTCTCCCGCCCCGAGTCCATCCGCCGCTTCACCGTCCTCCCCGTGGACTTCACCGAGGAGGCCGGCCACCTCACCCCCTCCATGAAGCTCAGGAGGGCCGCGATCGAGAAGGACTTCAGCAAGGAGATCGAGACCCTGTACGCGAAGCGGGCCGGCTAGCCCGCCCACCAGCATCCCGATCGGGGAGTTCGGGGTCCCGATCGAGGAGCTCGGGGTCCCGCACGACGGGTGTTCGGTGAGTCGAACACATGTTCTCCATGATGGGCAGTCGACGTTCGTGCTCGTCATGCAGCGCATGTGAACGCAAAGGCAGGAGCCCCACGACCGGCTGGCGTGGGGCTCCTTGGGTACTGCTATTCGTTCCGGATCAAAGCTTTGGGCTCATGGAGCCGAAGGCTTAGAGCGGGGTGACGTTCTCCGCCTGCGGGCCCTTCGGCCCCTGCGTCACGTCGAAGGAGACCGACTGGTTCTCCTCGAGAGAGCGGAAGCCGCTCGCGTTGATCGCGGAGTAGTGGACGAAGACGTCCGGGCCGCCGCCTTCCTGGGCGATGAAACCAAAGCCCTTTTCGGCGTTGAACCACTTCACGGTTCCGGTAGCCATAAGCCCTCCTTGGGCCCAAAGGGTTGCCCTGCTCCAGAACCTGCAAGGTGTAAACAACTGCGTGTAAACAACTGCATTCATCTGAAAACGACGAGAGCCCGCGGTCACATGCTCCGCAGGCTCTGTACTGCAAGGGAAACCAAACTGCAACTTGCGGCGAGCCTAGCACGCAGGCAGCCGAAAGCAATAGAGGGCAAGATCACGTCACCCGAATGTTTGAACCCCGTCGGGGATGGGTTGACGTAGCGGTGTCGCAAGGGTTGACACAGGGGGTCGGGATCGTTTCCAAAACCACTCCGGGACCCTGGAGCCTGCACGGTACCGCATGGGGGCTAGCCTCGCGATGTGGACAATTCTCGCAACCGGCCGCGCGTCGGCCACATCCAGTTCCTGAACTGCCTGCCCCTCTACTGGGGGCTCGCGAGAACGGGCACGCTCCTCGACTTCGAGCTCACCAAGGACACCCCCGAGAAGCTCAGCGAGCAGCTGGTGCGAGGTGACCTCGACATCGGGCCCATCACGCTCGTGGAGTTCCTCAGGCACGCCGATGAGCTGGTCGCCTTCCCCGACATCGCGGTCGGCTGCGACGGTCCGGTGATGTCCTGCGTGATCGTCTCCCAGGTCCCGCTGGACCGGCTGGACGGCGCCAGGGTCGCGCTCGGCTCGACGTCTCGTACGTCCGTCCGGCTCGCGCAGCTGCTGCTGGCCGAGCGGGTGGGAGTCCAGCCGTCGTACTACACGTGCCCGCCGGATCTCAGCCTGATGATGCAGGAGGCCGACGCCGCCGTACTCATCGGTGACGCGGCACTGCGGGCCAATCTGCTCGACGGCCCGAAGTTCGGTCTGGAGGTGCACGACCTCGGCACCCTGTGGAAGGAGTGGACGGGGCTGCCGTTCGTCTTCGCCGTGTGGGCGGCCCGGCGCGACTATCTGGAGCGCGAGCCGGCCGTCACCCGCAAGGTGCACGAGGCGTTCCTCGCGTCCCGGGACCTTTCCCTGGACGAGGTGGGGAAGGTCGCGGAACAGGCGGCGCGCTGGGAGGCCTTCGACGAGAGGGTCCTGGAGCAGTACTTCACGACGCTCGACTTCCGCTTCGGCCGCCCGCAGCTGGAAGCCGTCCGCGAGTTCGCGCGCAGGGTCGGCGCGACGACCGGGTTCCCGAGGGATGTCAACGTGCGCCTGCTGGAGGCGTGAGGGTCCTTTCGGTTCTGTGGGTTCTGTGGGTTCTGTGGGTTCTGCGGGTCCTGGGGATTCTGTGGTTCCTGTGGTTCCTGTGGTCCCTGTGGTCCCTGTGGGTCCTGCGCTCCCTGCGGGTCCTCGCAGGGATTGCCGGGCCTTGCGGGTCCTCGGGCTGGGGGCGGCCGCGGGCCTTGCGGGTCCTGCGGGTCCTCGGGCTTGGGGCGGCCGCGGGCCTTGCGGGTCCTCGGGCTTGGGGCGGCCGCGGCGGCGCTTACGGCACTACGCTGCTGGGCAGTGCGTCCACTGCGTTCAGTGCGTACGGGGGAGGGATGAGCTGTGAGCGCCATGCAGCCGCTCGGAGTCGACGAACCCACGGTCGTGGGGCCCTACCGGCTGCTCGGCCGGCTGGGCTCCGGCGGCATGGGACGCGTGTACCTGGGCCGCAGCGCGGGCGGCCGCACGGTCGCCGTCAAGATCGTGCACCCGCACTTCGCGCTCGACGAGGAGTTCCGCGCCCGCTTCCGCCGCGAGGTCGAGGCGGCGCGGCGGGTGGGCGGCGCGTGGACGGCGCCGGTCCTTGACGCGGACCCGGAGGCCTCGGTCCCCTGGGTCGCCACCGGGTACGCGGCCGGCCCCTCGCTCGCCGCCGCCGTCGCGGACGGTGGCGGTCCGCTTCCGGCCCATTCGGTACGCGTGCTGGGCGCGGGCCTTGCCGAGGCGCTCACCGCGGTCCACTCGCTCGGCCTGGTCCACCGTGACGTCAAGCCCTCGAACGTGCTGCTCACCCTCGACGGCCCGCTGCTCATCGACTTCGGCATCGCGCGGGCCTCGGACGGGACGGCGTCACTGACCTCGACCGGCGTCTCCGTCGGCTCACCCGGCTACATGTCGCCCGAGCAGATCCTCGGCAAGGGGGTCACGGGGGCGGCGGACGTCTTCTCGCTGGGCGCGGTCCTCGTGTACGCCGCCACGGGCGAGCCCCCCTTCCCCGGCGACTCCTCCGCGTCCCTCCTCTACAAGGTGGTGCACGAGGAACCCCAACTGGGTGCGGTCGAAGGGGAGTTGCGCGAGCTGGTGGCCGCGTGCCTGACCAAGGACCCGAACGGCCGACCGGCCCCGCAGGAGGTGGCGGCGCGGCTCGCTCCGCAGGGCGCGGCCCGGCTGGTGACGGCGGGGTGGCTGCCGGGCGCCCTGGTGGAGCAGGTGAGTCGAAGTGCCGTACAGCTGCTGAACCTCGAGACCGTGGAAGGGGCGCCGTCCGGGCCGGTGGGGTTCAGCAGCCCTTCGGTGGGGTTCAGCGGTCCTTCAGCGGGTCTCAGCGGTCCGTCGGCGGGGTCCAGCGGTCCTTCAGCGGGTCTCAGCGGTGCGTCGGTGGGGTTCAGCGGTCCTTCGGTGGGGGTGGGTTCCGGGGTCGGGGCGGGGTCCGGGACAGGGGAGCCGGTGTCCGGCGGGGCGTTCGGGCCGCCGCCCGTGATGCCGGCGTACGGACCGGCCGTACCGGATCAGCGGGAGCCGGATCAGCGGGAGCCGAGGGACGCGGTGCCATCGTCTCCCCGCCACCCGGGCAAGGTCTCGGTCAGCGTGGCCGCGACCTCCGCCCCCGGGACGAACGGCCGTGGCCGCAGGATGAGTTGTACGGTCGCCCTAGCCGTCGCGGGAGCGCTGGCGGCGGTGACGGTGGGCTCGGCGTTCCTGTTCGACCTGCTGCCGGGTGGCGGCAACGCGTCGGAGGACCGGGGCAGTTCGGCCGGCGACACGCACCCCTCGGCCACGGCGAGCTCTCCGGACGCCGGGGGGCAGCCGTCCACGATCCCGGCGTCGTACCTCGGCACCTGGGAGGGCGACGCGCTGGCCCTCAACGGCACCCTTCCCATGGGCACCTTCCGCGTCACCGTCCACCAGGCCGCCGTGGGCAAGGAGTTGGGCACCTTCCGCCAGACCGACCAGATCGGCGGGATCTGCGACGACGTACTCATCCTGAAGAAGGTGACGAAGAAGCAGCTCGTCGCCACGAGCGTGGCCAAGGAGTCCAACCGCGACGTGTGCACCAAGGGCGAGCACGAGGTACGGCTGACACCCGTCGGCAGCGACCTCAAGTACGAGACGGACAACGCGGAGGCGGGGGATCCGGTGGCGCGGATGACGAAGGTCAAGTAGTCGCCGGGCCGGCTGCTCGACGCCGTTTTCCGTACCAGTCGCAGGCCGCGATCAACAGCACCGCGCCGGCGACGGACGCGGCCAGGCCCACGAGGGAGACGTACGGGTAGCGGCCGCTGATCCAGCAGTACTCGCCCGCCGACGAGCAGAAGCCGTACCGGTGACTGCGCTTGGGATGCCAGGTCTGCATGGCGACAGCCGAGATGATGACGGCCAGTGCCGCGCCGGGCAGGGACAGTGCGACCCACGGAAGTGAACGGACCTTGTCCGTCTTCCACTTCACCCGCGTCAGCGGCGCCCCGACGAGGAGCAGCGAGACAGGGAAGGCCAGTCCGGCCGAGACGGCGAAGCCGTAACCGCCGCCCGGCCAGCCGGGTGCGACCTCGTGCCAGAGGTCACCCGCCCACGCGAGCGGCCCCGCGACCAGCGCGATCACGACCCCCACGGCGATCAGGAGCACCAGGAAGGCGAAGCCGGAGGCCCGCGTGCGCCTCCAGCGGCGTCCGGGCACCGAGGGGTTCCGACCAGGCAGGCGGGCGTACCGGAGAGAGGGCCCCGCCGCCCTACGCCGCTTCGGCCTCGCCGAACCACTCACCGGAACCTGCCCTCCTCGCCCGCCCCACCCGTCACTACTGTGTCTGCGATAGCGAACACCATCACGCGCACCGCGCGCACCGCAATCTGTTCAGGCGACAACGGGGAAGGCCCGACCATGGAGACACTGCAGCCCGACGATCCAAGAGAGTTGGGAAGTTACCGGCTGCTGCGAAGACTGGGTGCGGGCGGCATGGGCCGGGTGTACCTGGCCCGTTCGCCCGGCGGACGCACGGTCGCGGTGAAGGTCGTACGCCCGGACCTGGCGGCGGACGGCGACTTCCGCCGCCGCTTCGAGCACGAGGTCGAGATAGCCCGCGCGGTCTCGGGCCGCTACACCGCCCCGGTCGTCGACGCCGACCCGGGCGCGGCGCTGCCGTGGCTGGCCACGGCGTACGTGCTCGGCCCGGACCTCACCGACGTGGTCGACGCCCATGGCGCGCTCCCCGAACACACGGTCCGCGCCCTGGGGGCCGGTCTGGCGGCCGCCCTCCAGGAGATCCACGCGGCGGGCCTGATCCACCGCGACCTCAAGCCCTCGAACGTCCTGCTGGCCGCCGACGGCCCCCGTGTCATCGACTTCGGCATCGCGCGTGCGGTGGACGGAAACCGCATGACCCAGACCGGAGTTGTGGTCGGCTCGCCCGGCTACATGCCTCCGGAACAGGCCCTGGGCCGGGATGTCGGCACGCCGGGCGACGTCTTCTCCCTCGGTGCCGTCCTGGCTTTCGCCGCGACCGGCCGCAACGCCTTCGGCGACGATGCCGTGTCCCACGCGGCGATGCTCTACCAGATCGTCCACGGCGAACCCGACCTCACCGGCGTCCCCCAGTCCCTCCTCGGCCTGATCCGCGCCTGCCTCCTGAAGGACCCGTCCCAGCGGCCCGCCCCGGGCGAACTCGTGACGGCCCTCGCCCCGGGCGGCGTGGCGACCGTACTGACGAACTGGCTCCCGTCGGCGGTGGCTTCGACGATCGCCACGCATGCGGCGGGGATCCTGGACCTGGAGGCACCGGACGATCAGGCGCCGGTCTTCGGCCCGGCACCGACGATGCCGGAAGGCACACCCGCTCCGGGCACGACACCGGCCCCCGGGTACGGCACTCCGTCCGGGGGCACGCCCGGTTACGGCACACCCGCCCCGGCCTACGGCACTCCGCCGGGCGGCACCCCGGCCCCCGCCTACGGCGGGGGAAGCCCCCTCCCCGGCACGGTTCACCTCGGCCCGTCGGCGACCGCACCCGCCGCGCCTTCCCGCCGCCGATTCCTGGGCCTGACGGCAGGCGTCGCCGGTGTCGCGGTGCTGGGCGGCGGCACCGCCTGGTGGCTCTCCCGGGACGGCGGCGGCTCCTCCGACGCCACGACCGGGGCCGACGGCGGCGCGAGAGGCGGGGCCGCACCGGCCGAGGAGAACTTCACGACCCCTCCGGCGGGGACCGCCCCGCAGCCGCTGTGGCACAAGTCGGTCGCGGAGGACAGCATCAGCCCCGACCTGGCGCTCCTCACGCACGACGGCCTGCTCCTGATCAGCGGCGATCCGCTTGTCGCTTACGACGTGAAGACGGGCAGGGCACGCTGGTCGAAGAAGGGGGTCTGCCGTCCCGGTGCCCAACTCCTCTTCCACGGCGGCAAGCTGTTCCTTTCCGACGGCGAGTACGACGGCGTCCTCGTCGCTCGGGACGTGTCGACCGGCGAGGAGGCGTGGCGCAGCCGGCTCGGAAAGACGCTGACCGTCCAGGACACGATCGCCATCGACAACAAGAACGTGTACGTCACGGTGTCCGACTCCAGCGACACGCAGAGCGCCACCAAGGACCGCACGGCCGTCGCCGCCATCAGCCACACCACCGGAAAGAAGGTGTGGCTGCAGAAGCGCGACTGGGGCACCAAGGACTACGACGTCCAGGGCACCGTCTCCGGCAAGTACCTGGTCTACGCGGACTCCAGCTACAACCTCACGGCTCGGGACACCGCCACCGGCGAGCAGCTTTGGACCAAGAAGGTCGGCGACGACTGGAGCTGGCAGCCCACGGTCGCCGCCGGACTCGTCTTCCTGCCCGGCGAGAAGCTGACAGCCGTCGACGCGGAGACGGGCGCGACCCGCTGGACGCTCTCCCCCAACGGCCGCCGTGGCTTCGTGAATCCGACGGTCATCGACGGAGTGCTCTACACGAGCGACTACGACGACGGTGTCTGGGCCGTGAACGTCAAGACCGGCAAGCGCATCTGGCTCTGCGAGGACCCGGGGGCGGATGAGGCTCCGGAGACGTTCCTGCGGGCCGGGAGGACGCTCTACGGGGCATCGGGCCCCCTGGACGGAGGCGGCATCGTCGCGCTCGACGCCAGGACCGGCAAGGCCCGCTGGATGTACGACGACAACAAGGAGTCGGGCGAGCCCTGGCAGGTCGCGCTCGAAGGCAACCGCCTCCTGGTGACCCATGGCTACGAGATCTACGCGCTGCCCGCGGTGTAGCGAAGAACACGCGGAGGTTCCTGCGCGGAGCCGCCGGTCGAGGAGCTTCCTGTCACGCAGCCGCCGATCTCCTGGCTGCCTGTCACCCGGCAGAACGGTCAGTGGGGTCCGGCCGACCCCACTGACCGTTCCCCCACGTGTTCCTCGCTGGGCGGCGGTCGCGCGTCCTACACCGGCGTCGTGACCGTGATGTGCTCCCCGCTGCCCAGGTGCAGCATGCCCTTGCCGGGCGCGACCGGCCCGCCGACCATGCTCCGCGTCGTACGGATCCCGATCAGCTCACCCGCAGAGGTGTCCTGCGGCGACAGCAGGATGCCACGGCGCGCCTTCTTCGCGTCGACCTGCCACCCGGAGAAGCCGTCGCAGATCTCCTCCTCGTCACCGGCGATGACCAGCGCGAGCCCCTCCTCGGTGCCGCTCTGCAGGATGCGCTTGAAGACGTCCTCCGCATCGCAGTCGTCCAGCACCTCGGCGTCGTCGACGAGAACGACGACGGGCTGCTCGGGCGAAGCCGGGCCGACCGCCTCCTCAAGCTCGTCCTCGTCGATGTCGCGGCCCGTGAAGACCTTCAACACGCCCTCCTGGCCCTCCAGTTCGCGCAGCGGGGACTGCCGGGGGGCCGCGACGATCAGACGGACCCCGCGGGAGAGGTAGGAGCGGGCGAAGTTCATCAGGACCGTACTGCGACCGGACTTCGCCGGCCCGCCGATCACGAACGCCGGGACGCCCTGGGCGAGATCGGGGCCGAAGGCGGTGAGTTCGTCGCCGCCGACGCCGGCGAGCGCCCACAGCGGGGAGGCCGTCGTGGCCGGGGCGCGCATCGCCCAGGCATCGGCGAAGGAGATGCGGCTCGGCAGGACGTCGACCCGGAACGGCTGCCGGGAGCGCGGGACTTCGGCGTCGCGGGCCGCCGCCGCTTCGCCGATCGCCACCAGTGCGGCGGCCTGACCCTGACCCGTGGTGTCCTCGGAGAGCAGCGCGAACTGCGTCTCGGCGGCCGTCTCGTTGCGGAACGCCCGGCCCGGCGGGATCTCCTCGGGGATTTTGCGGGCGTTGATGTCCAGCGTCGAGAAGTCGCCGCGGTCGGCGAGCCGCAGGCCGTACTTGTCCTCGGTGAGAGAGGAGATACGCCCGACGAGGAGCTGCCGGTCACCGGTGATGATGACGTGGATGCCGACGCTCGCGCCCTCGCGCATCATCGCCATGAGCTGGTCGGTCAGGTCACCGTGGTTGTGCTCGCCGAGCGTGGGCAGCCAGCCCTCCCAGCGGTCCAGCAGCAACACGATGTGCGGCAGCCGCTCGTCCTCCGTGACGCCTGCCCGCTGCTCGCCGATGTCGGCGTAGCCCTTGTCGGCGAGCAGCTCCTGGCGCCGGGTGAGTTCACCGGAGAGCCGGGCGAAGAGCCGTTCGATGCGCTCCAGTTGGTTCCGTCCGACGACCGCGCCGCAGTGCGGCAGGCGGGTCAGCGCGTTGAGGGCGCCGTTACCGCAGTCGATGCCGTAGAGGTGCAGGTCGGCCACCGAGTGCGTACGGGCCAGTGAACCGGCGATGGTGCGCAGCACCTGCGAGCGTCCGGAGCGCGGGGCGCCGCCGACGATCAGGTGCCCGAAGGTGGCGAAGTCCACGACGACCGGACGGCGTGCCTGGGAGGCCGGCAGGTCCTCGATGCCGTACGGGGCGACGGGCAGCGCCCCTTGTCCGCGCACCTGCGGGATGTCGTCCAGCAGCAGGGTCTCGTCCAGGGCGGGCAGCCACGGGGAGTGCTGGGCCGGAATGCCCAGTGCCTGATTGGCCTCCCGCACGGCGTCCACCAGCACCTTGAGGTCGGTGACCTCGTCGTCCTCGCGCGCCTCGGACTTGGGCTTGCTCAGCGCGGCCCGCCCGAGGTCCTGCCAGGACAGCGGCCCGGCCCACGGCGCCAGGGCCTGGGGGTCGGCCGCTCCCGGTCGGCGGCCTCCGACGCGGCCGGACTGGAAGGGGATCAGGGAGGCGTGGCCCAGACGGACGTAGGCGCGACCAGGGGTGTTCTTGGAGATGTGGCCGGCCTCGGGCGCGTCGATGACGTCGGTGGACTCGCCGGCGTCCGTCACGCGCAGCGCGATGCGCAGGTTGGTGTTGGCGCGGATCTCGGGCGAGACGACACCGCTGGGCCGCTGGGTGGCGAGCAGCAGGTGGATGCCGAGGGACCGGCCTCGCTGGGCGATGTTGACCAGGCCGGTGACGAAGTCGGGCAGGTCGCGCACCATGGACGCGAACTCGTCGATGACGATGAGGAGCCGGGGCACGGGCGCGTGGGACGGATCCCGGCGCGCCAGGTCCTGGTAGTCCTCGATGTCCTTGGCGTCAGCCGCCGCGAGAATGTGCTCGCGCCGCTTGAGCTCGGCGCCGAGCGACTCCAGGGCACGCTCGACGAGATGGGCGTCGAGGTCGGTGACCATGCCGACGGTGTGCGGCAGCTTCACACAGTCCTTGAACGCCGAGCCGCCCTTGTAGTCGACCAGCACGAACGTCATGTTCTCGGGCGTGTTGGCGACCGCGAGCGCCGCCACGATGGTCTGCAGCAGCTCCGACTTACCCGAACCGGTTGTACCGGCGATCAGCCCGTGCGGGCCGTCCTTGCGGATGTCGATACCGAAGGGCCCGTCGTACGACTCACCGATGACCGCCATCGTCGACTGCCCGCCCATGCGCCAGCGCGCGGCGATCGCGTCGCGCGTCGGCGGCTCCAACTGCAGCACGTCCAGCAGCCGGCTCGAGCCGGGCAGCGCGGAGTCCTCGGTCTCGCCGCTGATGTCGCGCAGGGGGGACAGCGAACGGGACAGGCGAGCGCACCAGGCGGGCGAGACGAAGTCGGGCCGTACGTCGAGCCTGCGCCGGGCGCCGCTCTGCTCGACCCGCAGCCGCAGCTCAAGGGCTTGTCCGGTGGCTTGCTGCGGCTGCTGGGCGGACTGGTGCCAGGCGTGGAAGGACGGGAAGCCACCGGCGGCGGGTTGGGGTGCCGTGGTCGACGAGGCCGTGGGGCTGTCATCGCTGCTCCGGGGCTCGGCAACGACGACGGCCTGGCACTCGCCGGGCAGGAACCGCTCCTCCTCGTCCAGGCAGATCGCGTACATGGCGACGGCCGGGCCTTCCCGCAGCAGCCGTACGACACCTGGCAGCGAGCGCAGCCGACGCGAGCCGTCCCATACGACCACGATGTCTGGGTCGGAGAACGCCGGACCGTTTCCGCGGTTGCCCTCCTTCAGGGCCTTCTGGCGCGCGTCCAGCAGTTGGGTGAGCTCACCGACGCGGGTGCCCACGGTCTCGGAGTCCGTGCCGATCAGGACGTTGACGTCCTGGCCGCCCGACGGCCGGGCGTGCGGCAGCCAGCGCATCCAGTCCCAGCGGGTATGTGCGTCGTTGTCGGTCAGCACGCAGAACTGCACGTCCATGGGGCTGTGCAGGACCGCGGTCTGGGCGACCGCCCATCGCCCCAGCGCTTGCGCGGAGTCGCTGGGCCCGGCGATGCCGATGACACCCAGGTCCTTGAGCGGCAGTGCGACGGGCGCGTCCTCGATGTACCAGGTGACCTTGCGCCGGTGCTCGTCCTGCTCCGGGTCGTCGAGGACGACCTCGGAGGGGACCCGCCCGGTACCGACACGCACGAGCAGATGGTCGGCGTCGGTCCGCCTTCGCTCCCACAGCCGAGTACGGGGCCCGGTGCCGAAGGTCAGGACGGCGGCCGGGTCGGGGATGGCCTGGCGTCGGTCCGAGCGTTCGGTGGCCAGGGCGTCCTGGGCGTCCTTCTCGATCCGCTCCTTGTGCTCCTTATACTCCTTGGCCTGCTTGGAGTGGGACTTGCGGCCGTGCTTCTTGTCCATGAAGTAGTTGCCGAAGAGCATGATCGGGCTCATTACAGCCATGATCAGGTAGTACCAGCGGCCGAAGATCACCACCGAGACGACGGCACCGACGAGCGGGAACAGGGCCATGAGCCAGGGCAGCGGCCGAGCTTCGTACTCCCCGGGCGGATTGGGCAGCGAGAAATCCGTCTTACGCTCCGCCGGACGCAGTCGGGGCGGCCTGTTGTAGTCGAGCCCGGCTCCGTCGTCCGACCACTTCAGGGCCGCGTTGGGCGGGGCGTACCCGGTGATCTCCAGGAGGCTGTTGCCGAGGGCGAGTTGAGTGCCGAGGGCCCAGGTGCCGCCGTCGAACGCCTCGCCGTCGAGACGGGGGGCGTGCGCGTCGGGCTCGTCACTTCCGTCGGCCTTTCCCCCCTTCTTGCCCTTGTTGTCCCGTATGTCTGCCCCGTGCAGGGCGACTTGGCAGGTGCCGTCTATGGCGATCGACAAGGTCGCGGCGCGCGCGGCCAGTTCGGGATCGTCGATGCGCAGGTGTGCGGACGGGCCGCTGCCGATGTCGTACCGCCCCACACCGAGCCGGTGCACGGCACCGGCCGCGGGACCGCTGACCACCCGGAACTCCACGACACCGGTCGGCTCCCCGGGGAGGCAGCCCGCCGGATCGTGAAGGCTGACGACGGCTCCTTCTCGAAGCGGCGATCCGACGATGGTCGCGCTCGGGTCGAGGGCGTAGCCGTCGACGAATGCCTGCGGCGCCCCGCCGGAGCTCCGTTGACCCCCTATAGGGATGATCTGCGCACCGTCGCCCAGACCGACCTGCCGCGCCAACTCCCGGGTGATGTCGCCGACCGACGACTCCGGATCGGCGTCGAGCATCACGTCGGCGCTGGCACCGCCGATCGGGTCGACGACGGTCAGACTCAGGCGCACGTTCGTCCTCCTCGCTGGGCAGAGGCCGCCCCCGGAACGCTGAATACAGTGGAAGTGACCTTAGCCGCCCCGCCTTTCCCTGCCGTAACGGGATGTGCACTCGCTTACGGTTCCGTCACACAACAGGGATGTGATCCCAACAGTCACCCCCGTAGGATCTTTGCGCGTGCGGACGGCCGGTGGACTGCCGGTTGACTCGCACAACAGAGCCACGGGGGCAGGCCCTGCGGCGACCGAAACGGGAGGGACAGCCGTCATGGGCAAGGGCAAAGACGCAGACCTTACTTATGCAGAGATGGAGAAGGTCGCGGGCGACCTTCTGAAGGACATGCACCACCTGGAAGACCAGATCAACTCCGTCGAGAAGCGGGTCAAGGCGCTGGTGGAGCAGGGCTTCACCACGCAGAAGGCCTCCGGGGCCTACGAGGACTCCATGCGGGACTTCGCCAAGGGCGCCGTGAAGACCATCCATGGCCTCCATGGGCTGTCCGAGTTCCTGAAGAAGGCCAAGCAGGCTTACGAGGACCTGGACCACCAGCTGGCCCAGAGCACCAAGGGTTAGTAAAGTCGGCGGTCTGTGTGCTGCTCGGGTGCGATGGGGCGTGTGCCACTCCCCATCGCACCCGTGGTTTCAGGCGCCGGTATCGCGGACCTCACTGTCCTGTGGGTGGCGCATCAGGTACATGTGGAGATCGCCGCGCCGCTCTTCCGTGATCAGGGTCAGCCAGGAGCCGTCGACGAAGCGGACACGCAGTCTGTCGCTGTCGTACGCACCGAGGAGGGGATCCTCAATGACCGCCTCTCCGGCGGGAATCTCGGCTAGGACGCGCATGAGGCTCTCCCTGCGGATGGACACACGCTTGGGCGGTCCTGCGAGAACGATGCGGCCCTCGGCCAGGACGACGAACCGTTGGTGGTGGGAGGAATGGCCGTACCAGCGAAGCAGGAGCTGGCCGGCCGCCTTGTTCCAGTCGCCGTCGAAGGTCTTGTCGAGACCGTGCTCGACGATGGCCTCGTCGCGCTGCTTTGGTTCGAGACGCTTTGCCCGGGCACGCTCCTGCTCCTCCTTCGTCGACAGAAGCACTTTCAGGGCTTCTTCGCCTGACGCGAGCAGGCTGAACAGCCAGGCGATGAACATCAGCGGGGCGCCCAGCGTGACACCGAATATGCCGAGCGGCCTGATGAACGCAGGCCGTAGTGGGCCGGCCCCGGCTGCCTGATGGATGTCCGAGGGAGGCTTGGGGATCTTGCCGAGCTGGCACCAGGCTTCGGCGTCCGGAGTGATGCCGAGGCGGGTTCGCGTGGTGCTCTCAGTGCTGCTTGACAACCTCTTCCACCTTCCTTGTCTACTGCGGGTTCCGCGTGCCCGACTGTCTCATATCTCATGATGGGGGAACTGATCCATGGCTGACAGAACCAGATATGACCTCGACATGATCAAGGATTGTTCACGATCCCTCGGCAAGATCCACCGTGAGTTCGAGCATCACGGGAATCCCGCGGACGGTTACAACGACGAACTGGGGCACGGCGGTCTGAAGGACGCCTTCGACGAGTTCGGCAGCACGTGGAAGAAGACGCGTAAGAAGCTCACGAAGGAAATCAAGAAGCTGGCTGAGTACACCGCGGCCGCGGCCGAGAAGTACGAAGAGATTGACCATGAGCTGGCGAAGGCCATTTCCGGTGCCAAGGGGAAGGGCAAGAAGTGAGCAGGCGATCGAGCGACTGGCCGCCGCTGTGGGACGAGGACCCCACTCCTGGCGATCCCAATGAAGTCGCCGCACTCGGGCGCAAATTGCGCAAGATGGCCGAGATGATCGATGAACAGGCAAGGACGATCAAGGCGTTGTCCTCCGTGGACGGCTGGGACAGTGACGCCGGGCGCGCCTTCAACGAGATAGCCGACGGCGCCGGTGACCGGCTGAAGAAGGCGTTCGAGCGGTACGACGAGGCGGCCAACGCGCTGGGCACCAAGGTTGCCGACGGCGAGTCGAAGGAATTCGCCGGCGAGTTGCACCGGGCCCAGAAGAAGGCGGACAAAGCGCTGGCGGACTACCAGGATGCCAAGTCCGATCACGACCTCGCCGAACGGGAAGTGAAGAAGTTCACGGACAAGTACCTCGTCACCGATATTCCCGAGGCGGAAAGACCCGAGTACGAGCGCTGGAAGAAGAAGCAAAACGAAGCGCTGCACGGCATCGGGCAGGCGCGCAAGGATGTGAAGGATGCCAGGGACATCTTCGACGATGCCGGGGATCGCGCCGCCAGGCACATCAAGAACGTGGTGCACCATGACGCCGTCCGCGACCCGGGCGGGTTCATGAACTGGCTCGCCGACTGGGCGGACACGTTTTCCAACATCTCGGCTATTCTCTCGGTGCTGGCGGTAATCTGCGCATTCGTCCCGCCCTTGCAGTTCCTCGCACCTATCTTTGCTGCGCTCGCCGTGCTCTCCAGTGCGGCCGCTCTGGCCGGCCATGCGTACGACATGTCCGTACGAGGTGGCAAGGTCAACTGGTTGAAACTGGGGACCGATACTCTCGGTATTCTTCCGGGACTGGGTGCCCTCAAGGGATTCAAGGCGCTGTCGGGCCTCAAGGGGCTCGCCAAACTCCGGGGTCTGGGCAAGCTCGGAAATCTACGATCGGTCGGTGCCGGTGCTCTTGGTGGAGTCGGCCATAATTTCCTCAACGGTCTCAGCGTCACCCTCACGAACAAAGTGCTTTCCTGGGGTCTCAAGATCGGTGCAAAAACCAAGATCCCCAACCTTCCGAAGGAATTCACCCCCATCGGCGGCAAACAGATCACGGCGGTCATCAAGGGGGGTGGCCTGGGCAGCGCGCTGCACAGGATGTTCAGCGGAGAGAACGGGGAGCGCACCGGATACCAGGCTCCTCCTGAGAAGCCCGCGCCCACTCCGACGCCCAGCCCCTCCCCGGGTCCTTCACCGAAGCCGTTCCATGCCGCTCTGGCCGCATAAGAGGGATGGCCGGCCCCTTCCGGGAACCGAGCGAGAGGAGAACGGACTTCGTGGACGAGCCGACTGAACTGGGAGAGTGGGAGTTCATCGGACGCAGGGGCGGTGATCCAGTTCGACTGGTGCCGGGTGAAGTGATTGCTGCAGTCCCCGAGGCCAGGTCCCTGGCGGAGCAGGCGGGTCGAGAGCTGCGCTTCGACTTCCTGGACGACACAGCTGTCTTGGGAATGCTGAGGCTTCGGCATCTCGACGAGGAGAAGATGTTCAACGCGGGGTTCGCTCTTGGAGTCCCGCTCGCGATCATCGGGTTCGGTGGCGGGGTGTACTGGGGCGGCGTGGCCCAGTACTGGGAATCAAGCAGCGCCCAGACGATTTACCTTGCCGCGATGGCGGCTGTTGTTCTGCTCCTCCTGACCCTCTTTGTACGCAGCGCCGTGTCGCACTGGGGAGACCGGAGTCGGCAGAGTCTTCGAGCGCGTGCCAAGAGGTACCGGGATGTTGCGCATGCCGCGCGTAGGGGCGGTGCGGACATCCCTGTCCACTACCCGCACTACGGCCCGTATCCGTTCGCGGCCACCTTCCATCCCGATGCCGAAGAATTGACGCTTCCCGACCTCAAGGGCCGACCATGACCGATCTCAGAGTCAAGAACGATTACCAAAGCTCGGCCGGGAGCTATGGAATTGATGTCCGTTGGATCATGCCAGAAGGGTTCTTCGAGATCCCGTTGGACGCTGAGGATCTCGACGAAACAGCCGAGCAATTGATCGAGTTGGCCCGGAGGGCCTTGCCGGGTGCCGAGTTCGAGATTCAGTTGCAGTGGGCCGCCATGTGCGCCGCGAATTACGACTCGTTCGTGGAGGCAGGAGTCCAGTACACGGGTTTCTGTGTCACTGAGGTGGACGGCACACGTTGCACGGCCACGGTCACCATCAGCCTGATCGATTTGGACAGTCAGGCCGGCCCTAAGCCTGTCGGCTTCATAGGTTCCGCGATGCGGCACCTCGGGATCGGTGAGGTCAGCGAGATCGAGCTCCCGTGCGGTCCCGCCGTTTCCTGTATCGGAAACAGGAAAGCCAGCGTGGATGGCAGCCTTACCGCGTCGGGGACGGACGAAGTGTTCTGGACGTCCTTCATCCAGGTCCAGGTGCCGCTGACCAACGGGACTGTTCTGGTGCTGGAGATGAGCACGCCGACCCCGGAGGGGTGGGATGTGTTCTCGTCCATGTTCGCCGGCGTCGTGAAGAGCGTGCGCCTGTTCAATGACGCGGGTAAGCCGATGGTGATGCCGGGATGACGGCCGGGCAGGGTGCCTCGTCACCGCCCAAGGACTATCGACTGCTGGTCCCCCGTGACTGGTTCCGGATCGACCTGACGCAGGACCGGTGGCGCGGGCAGCTGAAGACCTTCGTGGATCGGCAGGCGGAAGGAAAGAACGTACGGGCGGAGGCGAAGCAGGAGGCCTGGGCGACCCTGCGCAACACCGCTGAAGCCGGTGTCAGGGGCGGCGCGTTGGAGTTCTTCCTGAGGCCGGAGCTGGACGACGGCAGCATCATGCCGGCCTCGCTCATCGTTTCCCTGATCCCCCGGACCGGATCCTTGGCGCCCCAGGACCTCGTGTCGTCGTTCGAGGTGAAGGAGCGGCAGCAGGGACGCGACTCCGAGGTATCGACGGTGGGCCTCCCGGCCGGCGAAACGGTACGCGTCCTCACGCCGACCACCTTGGACCTGTACGTCCAGATGCCCGGAGGGGTCGGCTACCTCGTCCTCGCGTTCGCGGTACCCATAGCGGGGGTCCCGGGCCCCATGCTCCGGCTCTGCACCTCGATTGCGGAATCGCTGCGCTGGATCGTGTGACTCTGCGCCCAGGCGGGTCGGAGTCCCTCTCCCAGACACCGGCCAGGTAAGTCGCCACCAGAGGGCAGGACGGCGGCGATGACCGACGAGGAGATCATGTTGTGCCTCTACCCCTACTACGGGATGTACGCCACGTCCCGGATGTTCTTCCCCGACGCTCCTGAACGCCCCGTCCCGAAAGGACCCGGCCCAGTGGCGACCGCTGGGAGTCCGATGGGGGAAGCGCAGGCCGGCACCCTCGGTCTGGCGGTGGACGAACTGGCGGGGCGGTGCCTGTCCGCCGATGTGTGACCGGAGCGGTCGCCGCCGGACCCGTCGTCGGCGTCCCAGGGCGTGCTGCCCTCCCGTGCTGTAGGGAGGATGAGGAATTCACCGCTTTCGGAGCAGAGCGAGATCCGAGAGGTGTGATGGTGCCATTGACGGTCCAGCTCACCCCTGGGCGAGGGGGAAGACGTTGGAATGGAAATGACAGGCTCCACGTCCACTCCGGGCACCGCGTGGATGGCATTTTGAACCGGTGTGACGTTCCACCTGTGACCTGCAGAATGCAGCGCGAAAGTACCCCTTGCCAGCCCGGACCGATTGAACTCCCCATTGTTGATCATTGCATTCTAATTCTCGCTGCCTGACAGCAGGGCCGCCGCGTCCTCTCGGGAGACTTCCAGTAGGGCCTCTTGCGTATAGGCATCAAGGTCTTCCACATAGCGCGGAACGCTTGGGCGGCTGGAGCAGAAGGTCACGTGAGCCGTCTGGAGGTCGTCATCCAAACCGCCTTCGGACAGCGAGACGTACCCGAGAACAGGCCACTCGTGGTTCGCGGGGGCGGCCTGCAAAGCTGCACATGCATAGGCCAACGACCGTCGCATGAGCTGGTTCTGCCTGTCGGGTCCGGATTGCGGAAGGTCGTAGTCCATCATCCCCCGGCCGTTGACTGTGGCCTCGAAGTGGACGACATCTCCGGCTTCATCGCAAGTAGCACCGGAGTATCCAGCCCGAAGGGACTTCAGCAGTTGCGCCCCGCACTCATCCACGATCCAGCCTTCTGCCACAATCGCGCGAAAGGCAGCGGGTATGTCGTCCTCACGAACGAACGGCGGCTCCGTTCCGATGAGTTCGGACATTCTGGCGTTCATCCTCATGTTCAGCCTTCTCCCAAGAACCTGAGTCCCTTGCGAATACCCGCCTGGAAGCCTTGGTTCTTGCTGACTTCTCGCTCGACCGATCGAGGCAGTCCTTCGAATTTTCCGGTGTCGAAATTGTACTGGTACTTCGCGGTGGGATTGCTCTGGTCCTGGAAGTGCAGCTGTCCGGCCCGCTGTCCCGGGTTCGGGTTCTCGACGTCGATCCGGTAGGGGCCGTGGTTCCACAGGGTCTTGCTCGTCACCTGGGTGCCGTTGGACCCGATCATGCCGCTTGGAAGGGGCTCCTTGATCCCGTACAGGTTGCGCATGTCCAGGATCCGCTGCTCGACCTGGTCCGGGTGGTACGGGTCGTCCTTGAATGCCGGCTGGGAGGTGTGCCCCCTGGGCGGGGTGCACTTCAGTCCGAGAGGGTCGATCCAGGTGTGCGGGTTGTGGACGTATGCGACGGGGTTGGGAGCCGGGGTAAGGCCGAGCGGGTCGGGGCTGAGGTAGCGGGCGGTCTCGGGGTCGTAGTGGCGGAAGTGGTTGTAGTGCAGGCCCGTTTCCGGGTCGAAGTACTGGCCCGGAAACCGCAGTGGCGTGTAGCCGGTGCTGTCCGACGCCCATGTAGTTGTGCCCCAGAGCGTGGTCCGGGTGCGCCAGGCGATGTGGCCGCACTCGTCGACGAGTTCGGTGGGGGTACCGACGAGGTCGGTGACGATCGCGAAGAAACGGGTGTCGATCTCTTCTTGGGGTGCGTCTGCGGCCGTCATCCGTTCGGTCTGGGTGATCGGACGCAGCCCCTGGTGCTCCCAGGTAAGGGTGACGGGGTTGGGCAGCTCGGCGGCGGTGGTGGTCTGTTCGCAGAGGGTCGTGCCGTCCCAGGTGAAGTCGGTGTGCTCCAGGACCGTCTCACCGTCCGCTGCCAGACGCTCTTTGGCGATGCGGCGGCCGAGGGGGTCGTAGGAGTAGCGCCAGTGGGTGCCGTCCGGGGTGATCGCAGACGTCAGTCGGTCTTCGGCGTCCCAGCCGTAGCGCCAGGTGTCGGGCTTGCGGGACAGACGAGCCTTCTGGCGCAGGGTGATCCGGCCCAGCCCGTCGTGTTCGTAGCGCACGTTTCCCGCGCGGGTGATGCGGGTGCCCTCATAGGCGCGGCTGCCGGTGGCTTCGTGCCCCGGGTGAGTACTCGGCCAGGAGGCCTCGGTCTGGTTGCCGGCCTCGTCGTAGGCGTACTGCTCGGTCCACTGCTCGGCGTGGACGGCGGTGACGCGGCCCGCCGCGTCCAGGTCAAAACGGCGGGTGCCGTTGAGTTGGTCGTCAAGACGGACCAGGACGCCGTCGGACCTGTAGGTGTAGGTGCGCTGCTGGAGACTGCGTCCGGTGGTGTCGCTGACGGACTGAGTGGTGAGGTGGCCGTTCCTGTCGAAGGCGTTGGTCAGGGTGAGGGTGTCGCCGATCCGGCGGGCCAGTTCACGCCCGGCCGGATCGTGGTCGAAGGCGATTGTGCGCCCGACCGTGGTGAGCGCTGTGCGCCGTCCTGCGGCGTCGTAACTCCATTCGCTGGTCGCACCGCTGGGCGTGGTGCGCCTCGTGCGCCGTCCTGCGGCGTCGTATGCGTACGCGATGGTGCGGCCATTGACGGATTCGGACAGCACCGCGCCGAGGACGTCCCGTTCCACGTTGAGGGTCGCGTCCGGGCTGACGGCTTGGACGAGTTGGCCGACGACGTCGTAGTCGTAGGTGGTGACTGTGCCGTCGGCATCCTTGAGGATGGTCTGACCGATGGCGTCGCGCTCGTACCGGATGGTCTGACCGAGTGCGTTGGTACGGGCTTCGAGGCGGCCGGCCGGGTCGTAGGCGTAGGTCACCGTCCGGTTGTCGAAGTCCGTTTCGGAAATCAGGCGCCCAGCAGGGTCGTAGGCGTAATGCCAGGTCAGGCCCTGGGGATTGGTGACCTGGGTGAGGCGCAGTTCGGTGTCGTGGGTGAAGGTGTAGCGGACTCCGTCCGGCCCGGTGCGGGCCGCGGCCAGGTCGAAGTGGGTGTACTCGAAGTGCGACACGGCGCCTGTGGGGTCGGTGTGGCTGATGCCATTGCCTTCGCCGTCGTATGTCCACGACTCGGTGGTGCCGTCCGGGGCGGTGCGGCGGAGCGGTCGGCCTTCGATCGTCCACTCCAGGCGAGTGGTGCCCCCGATCGCGTCGGTGACGGCGGTGGTTCGGCCGAAGGCGTCCCGCTCGTAGCGGGTGGTCGCCCCCAGGGGGTCGGTAATCTCAACCGGCAGTCCGGCGGCATTGCACCTCACGCGAGTCGTGCAGTCGAGTGTGTCGGCGACCGACGTCAGGTGCCCGTTCTTGTCGTACGAGAAACGGGTGCTGGCTCCTGCCGGATCCGTCACGGTGACGCGGTTGCCGCGCTCGTCATATTCCTGGCGCCACGCGGCACCGTCCGGTCCGGTCACCGTTGTGGGCAGACCGAGGTGGTTGTACTCGGCGGTGGCTTCCGGGCCGTCCGGGCGCACGACCGACACGACTCGCCCGTTCTCGTCGTAGGAGAACCGGGTGGTGTGGCCCAACGGGTCAGTGACGGTGGTCAGCTGATGGTCGGCATCCCATTCCTGGTGGGTGGTGAACCCGAGGGGGTCTGTCTCGCGGACAAGGCGGAGTGCCTCGTTGTGTTCGTAGCGGGACTTGTTTCCCAGCGAGTCGGTGACAGTTGTGGTGCGGGTGCTGTCGTCATAGGCGAAGGTGCCGGAGAGGAAGCCATCGCTGCCCTCGGTGGAGACGGCTCGGCCACGCTCGTCGTATGTGTAGGCATACGAGGTGTCGTTGCGGTCGGTCCAGGAGGTGATCCGACCCACCTCGTCGTAGCCGAACCGCATGGGTAGACCGGAGGAGTTGGTGACCTCGCTGAGGTGCCCGTCCTCGCTGTAGCCGTAGGAAACGAGCCGCGTGCCCTCGGCATGCGGGTGCTCGGGGTCGAGGAGACGCAGGGCGGCGATGCGGGGCTGGTCAGGGTGGCGGACGACAGCGATGCGATAGCCGCCGCTGTGGGCGACCTCGGTCGGGGTGCCGTCGTCGGCGTAGCGGACGGTGATGCGCTGACCGTTGCGGTCCACGATCGCTTGGAGCGGTAGGTCGACGGCGTCACCGTCGTCGGTGGCTTGCGGGCTGTGGAAGAGATAGCTGAGCCCGCCGTCCGGGTCGGTCACGCGTAGCGCGCCGTCCGCTTCGTCGTCCCAGCTCAGCGGCCACCGCTGACCGGTCTCGGGGTAGACGGGCTCGGCAGAGTCGGGGGACGGCATCGGATAGACCAGGCGGGCGCCGTCGGGAGCGGCGTAGATGATGCCGTTGTCGTCCGCCTGCAGGCGCTGGTCAAGGGTGGAGGCCCAGGTCGGGCCGAACCAGCCGCCCCAGCGGTAGGAGGAGAGGTGGGTGCGCTCCAGGACCAGGGGCGGGGAGCCCGGCAGTTGGACGTCGGTTTGCTGCAGCAGCATGTCGCCGGTGGCCACGTCGATCGGGTCGCCCACGCACTTTTTGAACAGGGACCGGATGGAGGCGGGTAGCTTCTCCCACTCGCCGGGCCGCAGCTTCAGGCGAGACAGTCCCGATCCGTCCAGCTTCAACGCCTTGCCAAGCTTGGCCAGTTCACTGGGCTTGAGAGCCTTGAGGCCCTTGCCGAGGCCCTTGGCGAGGACGCCGAAACCGACACCCATGATGGCGCCCTCGGTCAAAATCCCGGCCAGCTTTTCCGGGTCCTTGAACGCCGACGGGTCCTCCAGGGCAGTGGCGAACGCGGAGAACTCCATGCCCTCCTTGGCCATCTTGCCCACCGCCGCGATGGCCTTGATCTCCTTGAGCGCCTTCAGCGCCCGCTCCACGCCACGGATGACCTCCATCACCGCGCGCACGGCCGTGCCCAGCGCGGTGCCCTCCTCCTCGATCCGGGCGATCAACGCGACGACCTTCAGGGCGCGTTCGCCGGCCATCAGGTTGGAGGCCACCTCGGACGCCCCGGCGGTCAGCACGGACAGGGCCAGGCCCGCTATCTCGAACTCGACGATCTCCGCGAGGATGACGCCGATCTCGGAGAGCAGCTCGTGCGCTTTGTCGGCGAAATCGTCCAGCGCCTTGGCACCCTCCCGCAGGGAGTGGGCCATGTCGGTCGCGTTCTTGCGGGTCGCCTTGGCCCGCTTGTGGAAGGCCTTGGCGGTCTTGCCCTCCCACTCCACGTCCGACAACGCCCGCCCCGCAGCGGCGGCCGCGTCATCGAGGCCCGTGGCCAGATGCCGCCACTTCTTCGCGATCTCCCGCACGCCGTCCGGGTCGACCGCCGGATCGGAGATCCCCAGGAACTCCAGACCGCTGGCGACACTGTCGCCGAACATGTGGTTGAACTTGTTGATGTAATGCAGCGGGTTGAGGTCGACCACGAGAGCCTCAGCCTTTCTTCCCGCGAGCCGCCACGGCCAGCAGCACATCCAGCAGGTCGAAGGCGTCGGACACGTCGCCCATCAGCTTCGCCTCGGCATCCCACTCCTCATCCAGCTGCTTGGTCAGCTTGGCCAGGGTGTGCATGCCCTCGCGTATGTCCTCCGTCGCGCCCAGCAGCGAGCCGAGCTTGCCGAGCGCGCCCAGGTCATCCGCCTCCGCCTTGAACTCCTGCAACGGCTTCGTCGTGTGATGACCCACCTTGCGCAACGCGGTCGCCGCCTTGTGCAGCGACGCAGCTTCCTTCTTCAGATCCGACATGCGAGTCCGCCCCCGTACTTCACTCTGTGCACATGCCAACCCAACGACCGTAGCCTCAGTCGCCGTGATCGCGTGATCGGCGGAGACTGCCCGTGCTGACTAAGGTTGCTTCCGTCACCGGTTGACGGACTGGATCTCCTGGACGGTGATGTCCTGCGTTCTCCCGAAGGTGCCGTAAGGGAGATCGCCGCCCGCGCCACCTGTGCCGGTCCAGTCGATCTGCCAGGTGATGGTCGCCTTGAGTTTGTACGTTCCATTGCCCGACGAGCGGAGGTACCTGATCCCGCACGGCGGTGTCTGGTCGGACTTGCCCTTGGCGTAGGGCTCACCGATCGAGTCGTTGCCGTTGATCTTGCAGACGCCGGACGCCGGGTAGGTCTCGGCGTCTCTCGTGCCCGGCTCAAGTTTGAGGGACAGGGGCTTCGCCGTCGTCGTCGCCTGGATGTTGAGTCCGGCGACGTTGAGTGCCGCGGTCACCGAGACTTCCTTGAACTTCGCCTTGTCGAGCCAGGCCCAAGTCGGAAGATTTACCTTCGTGGCGTCCTCGGGGGCGAGGGTGACTTTGGTGTCCGGGAGCTGAATCGCGTTATAGGCGGCTTCGGCGAGAACCTTCGGCGTGACCGCCTGGTCGACGCCAGGATCGTCGTTGTTCTTGACCCAGAACGGCAGCTTGCTGCATTCCCAGCTGGCGGGGTCGTCGACGCGGTCGGGGTTCTGGACCGCGACCCACCAGTTTCCCTCGTCGGCCTTGTCCCCGTTGTAGTCCTTGTACTCGCCGTCCTTGTAGATGTCTCGAAACTGGCCGACCGCGGCCTTGGCGTAGTTGGCCTGGCCGGGGGTGTTGATCGTTTCCTCGTACATCGACTCGACATACTTCTTGAACTCCGCGACCGAACGGGGCTCGTACCAACATGCAGGCGGGGTCCAGTCACTGACCGGCCGGATGACGCTGTTGCTGCCGGCGGAGCGTACGGAGCCCGAATACGTCACCTTCGAGACCAGGCGGCCGGCGTCGGAGCTTGCGCTCTGCTTGGTGTCGCCCTGGGTCCCCGCGCTCGGCGGCCAGTCCGCGAAGGCGGTCCCAGGTGCCAGGACGAGTGCTCCCGAGAGGAGCGCGACCGTGAGGAATCGGCCGCGGGCGGCTACGGCGTGCACGACTTGTGTCCCCTCTGCGAGGTGAGCTTCGTCGTCTGCCAGACGCCCTGCTTGCTCTTTTCGAGTCGTCCTGTGTAGAGGACGTAGGACTTGTTGGTCACCGCGGTCTTGTAGACCTTCTTCGACTTGCGGTCCTTTGCGAAAGCCTTCGACTGGTCCTCGCAGTACACGACTCCCGCCGATGAGGCGTCGAAGACGTCAATCTTGGCGTTGTAGTAGCGGTTTGCGCCAGTGATCGAGTAACCGTCCTTCACGATGGACTGGACCCAGTCCCTGGCGTCGGCCAGCGCCGTGCCGCTGTAATAGAAGCTGAGGACAGGCGACTTGGCGTCCCCCTCAGTGATGGCGTAGTTCGTCGCGTCGACCCTTCGGGCCACGTCCGCGAGAACGGCGTCTTTGGTCGCGTCGCCGGTCTTCCAGCTCTCGAAGGTGTCGCTGAGGTCGTCCGGAAGGGTGACCTTGGGGCGACTGGCCGCGTCAGTCGCGCTCGGCGAAGCCGATGTCTTCGTGGCGCCGGCGTCGGCCCCGGCGATCTTGTCGTTGTCGCTGGACTTGTTGTCCCCGCTGCCGCATGCCGTCAGCAGCAGGGCTGCGGTCGCGGTGAGCGCGGCAGCAACGGGCAAAGAGCGGCGCTTCACAGTGGACTCCCCGTGAGACAAATGTTCAGTCAAGAGCAATGACGGTATCGGTGGGGCCGATGGTTTCGCCAGGCTGAACTTGACTCAAGAGGAGGGTAATTATGGATCCAGTGTGGCAAATCGGTCGCTGTCTGTACCCGGATCGTGTCTGACTCAGGGTCGCTTGACCCCGGAAGCATGCTCGGGTTGATGTACGGCGCCCGCGGTCAACCTTGCTGCTGCGACCGTGTGCGAGGCGCGTTCGCAAAGATATGTGGATGGTGTGAAGCAGCGTGGACGAAACGTTCCTTGCTCCGTTGTGTCGTGCGGCGGTCCCTTAGTCTGGCGGATCGCTCAGGGGAACACATCTATCAGGAGTTTCTGTGCTTTACAGGAAGACCGTGCTGCGTGCCGCCGTGCCCGTCGCTGTCCTTGCCCTTTCGCTGACCGCGTGCGGTGGCGGGGACGACAACGCGGACGCGAAGCCGAAGCAGTCGGGGTCGCAGTCGACGGCCGGGGCGTCCCAGCCCCCGGCCGAAGCGACCTCGGGTGGCAAGCTCGCCACTGGTGAGAGCGCCACGGGGAAGGTCAAGGAAGGCGACGCCGAGGTCACCTACGACATCGCGGCGCAGAAGGTCGACCTCGGCACGGAGGCCGAGGCGCAGGCGCTGGTGCAGGACAAGGCGGACGCCAAGGGGATGGTGCTTGCCGTCGCCCACGTGAAGTTCACGCACAAGGCCGGCGCGCCCCTCACCGATTCCCCCGACGCCAACGACTCGACCACGATCTGGGCCGACGGGAAGCGTGGTGCACTGCTGCTCGGTGCCTCCGACGATGCGGCCGGCTGTGAGGACCCGTACGACATCGAGGGCTGGAAGCAGGGCGAGAGCCATGTGCTGTGCGAGTCCTACCTGATCCCCGCGAACGCCAAGTCCGTGGAGGTTCACTGGTCGGAGGAGGACGGCGAGCCGTACATCTGGACGTTCCCCGGCAAGTAGGCGTCCGCCTGTCTGCCGCATCCCTTCATCCGGTCCCGGACATCGCCCCAGATGTTCGGGGCCGAGTGTGCCTGGGCGGTAGTTGCCCGCCCGGTCACCGCGCACCCGCGGCAGTCGGCCGCGCTTCAGCGTTCTGCGCCTCGACCACGGCAGCGGGCGTCGATGTCCGCCTTGGTGACCGATGGGCTCCCTGTGTCGGTGGTGGGGGAGGGGGTGCGGGTGACCAAGTGCTTCTGCGGGGCGGGCGCGTCACACTCACGGCTGAAGCAGCGCGCAGGCTGGTCACCCCCGACGGTGAGCACCTCGTGCAGGCCTGGTGCACACCCCGTGACGAACGCCCGGCATCGGCCCGGCAACGGATTCGCGCCTGCACAGGCATGTCTCCACACACATCCCCACCCCCAACAGGGAACCACCCACCCCCCGTTGCCCGTGGATAACGTCGTGCCCCCTGAGGTCGGCGATCCGGAACGCGCCTTGAGGGGCTTATGTGCGGCTGATACGGTGCCATGGCTTGACACTCGCTTCAGCGCTGGCTATTTGGCCAGGTCGGGCGGAACGTCCGGCTCGGGCGGACCGGGGCGAAGTGTCCCAATTGGCATGTGAATTGGCAGAAATCTTCTTGGGTGTACGGGGAGCGGTTGCGTGAAGATCCAAGAGCGTCCGGGGGCGGGCAACCACCGTTCCGCCACGTCGGCCCAGCCGGCGATGGGTGAGCGTCTTCCCACGCCGCCTCGCGAGCGCAAACCCGCGCTCGCCGCTCTCGCGGTGCTTCTCATTCTGGTCGGTGCGCTCGGTGCCACCATGCTGGTGCTGCGCGCCGGGGATCGTATCGAGGTCATCAAGCTGACGGGCGACGTACAGGCCGGTGAGTCCATCACCGACAGCAAGATCACCTCGGTGATGGTGGCCCAGGACTCGGGCGTGGACTACGTCCCCTGGTCCCAGCGGCAGGGGCTGAAGAGCCTGCAGGCCAAGGCCACCCTCTTCAAGGGCACTGTCGTCGTCGGCCAGATGTTCGCGAAGAAGACGTCGCTCGCCGCGGGCAAGGCCACGGTCGGCCTCTCCCTCAAGGAGGGGCAGTACCCCGCCAATCTGAAGGCCGGTGACATCGTCTCGGCGTACCTCGTGGGCAATGACAGCGGCACGAGCAAGGGCAGTTCCAGTTCCTCTTCCTCGGGTACCTCGGGCAGCGGCGACAACTCGCTGCTGGTCGAGCGTGCGGTCGTGAGCGACGTCAAGACCGACAGCGGCGACACCATCAGCAGCACCAACCTGCCGGTCACGCTGACCGTCGACTCCTCCGACATCGCCGCCCTCACCCAGGCCGCTTCCGCGGGCGAGGTCGCCGTCGTTCTCGTCCCCGGCAACTAAAGGCGAGTGAGTAAACAGAAATGGCGCTCATCGCCCTCGCCGCGGACAAGGGTTCCCCCGGCGTCACCACCGCCGCGGTCGCTCTCTCGGCGGTCTGGCCCCGCAGAGTCCTGCTCGCCGAGACGGACCCCGCCGGCGGCGACCTGGTGTACCGGAGCGCGGCGGCCCACGGCGGTCCGCTGAACCCGAACACCGGCATGCTGTCGATAGCCGCGACCGCCCGCCGCGGCCTCGTACCCGATCAACTCTGGGACCACGTCCAGCCGTTGAGCGGTGGGCTCGAAGTCCTCGTCGGGCTCGGTGTCGCCGAGCAGGCCGCCGGGCTCGCCGGGCTGTGGCCCACCCTCGGCCGCGCCTTCGCGCAGCTCGCCGACTCCCCGCACGCGCCCGCCGACGTCATCGCCGACTGCGGGCGGATCAGCGGCGACACCCCGGCCGTCGAGATGTTCTCGCAGGCCGCCCTCGTGCTGCTGATCTCCCGCACCGAGCCGGAGTCCATCGCGCGCGTCCGCGACCGCGCCGCCGCCCTCTCCGCCAAGCTGCACGGCGGCCCGCGCGGCGCCGCCAGCCTCGCCACGCCCCTCATCGGCGTCATCCTCATCGCCGACCCGAGCGACTCCGCCAAGCTGGTCCACCAGGTCAACGACATGCTCGTAGCGGCGCAGACCGGTGCGCGCGTCGTGGGCACGCTCGCCGACGACCCCGCCGGCGCCGACCAGTTGGCCGGGCGCAAGCGCGGGCGGCTCGACAAGTCGCTGCTCATCCGCTCGGCCCGCAAGGTGACCGGCGACCTGTACCAGCAGTACGGCGCCGCCTGGGCCGTACCGGCCAACGGTGGCCATCACGGTCAGCCCGCCGCGGGAGCCGGACGATGACCGCCGTCGACCACCAGCTGGTCAAGCGGTTCCGGCAGGACGCCGGTGACCGGATCGCCGAGCAGCGCCGCGAGGACCAGGTCCGCGGTGTCACGCCGATGTCCAACGAGGACGAGCGGCACTACGCGCGGGCCGTCATCGCCCAGATACTCGAGGACTACGCCCGGACCGAGATCAACTTCGGCCGCACCCCCCTCGACGCCGAGACCGAGGAGCAGTACGCGGCCGCCGTGCACGCCGCGCTCTTCGGCGTCGGCCGTCTCCAGCCGCTGCTCGACAACCCCGAAGTCGAGAACATCGACATCAACGGGTACGACCAGGTCTTCATCGGATACGCCGACGGGCGGGAGGAGAAGGGGGATCCCGTCGCCGAGACCGACGAAGAGCTGATCGAGCTCATCCAGATCCTCGGTGCGTACTCCGGCCTCTCGTCCCGGCCCTTCGACTCCGCCAATCCCCAGCTCGACCTGCGGCTGCCGGACGGGTCCCGGCTCTCCGCCGTCATGGACGTGACGCGCCGGCCCGCGCTGTCCATTCGTCGCGCGCGCATGGGCAAGGTCTTCGTCTCCGACCTGGTGGGCAACGGGACGATCACGCCCGAGGTCGCCCACTTCCTCGCCTGCGCGGTCCGGGCCCGTAAGAACATCATGATCGCGGGCGCCACCAACGCCGGTAAGACGACGCTGCTGCGCGCCCTCGCCAACGAGATCCCGCCGCACGAGCGCCTCATCACCGTCGAACGCGCCCTGGAACTCGGGCTCGACACCTTCGCCGACCTCCACCCGAATGTGGTGGCGTTCGAGGAGCGACTGCCCAACTCCGAGGGCCAAGGCACCATCTCCATGGCCGAGTTGGTGCGCCGGTCGCTGCGTATGAACCCCTCCCGCGTCATCGTCGGTGAGGTGCTCGGCGACGAGATCGTGACCATGCTCAACGCGATGTCGCAGGGCAACGACGGTTCGCTGTCCACGATCCATGCGAACAGCTCCAGCGAGGTCTTCAACCGCATTTCCACCTACGCGCTCCAGGCGAACGAGCGGCTGCCCATCGAGGCCAGCCAGATGCTCATCGCGGGCGCGGTGAACTTCGTCGTCTTCATCCAACGGCGCAACAACTACGAGACCGGCGGCCGCCTTCAGCGCATGGTCACCTCCGTCCGCGAGGTCAACGGCGTCGACGGACGTGTGCTGTCCAGCGAGGTGTTCGCCGAGGCCCCGGACGGCCGGATCGTCCCGCACGCGCCGATCGCCTGCCTCGACGACCTCGTCGCACAGGGCTATCGGCTGCCCGGCGGCGGGAATTGGGGATGACCATGACCCATGAGATGACCATGAGCCATGCGATGTCCATGAGCCATGCGATGTCCGTGACCCGTGAGATGTCCATGAGCCATGCGCTGACGGCGACTCATGACTCGACCTCTCTCGCGGCCCTCGACTCGCTCGGTTCCATGGGGGGCCTGTTCTCCACGACCGTCCTGTACGCGCTCGCGTCCGGTGTCGCCGTCGGTGGCGGCCTCGCGCTGTTCGCCGTCGCGGTGCGCGGGCTGCCCGCCAAGCCCGAGCACGAGAAGCAGAAGGCGAGCGAACGGGCCAGTGAGCTGGTCCGGTTCGCCGGACAGCGCGGTTCGATCGCCGCCATCGCCGGTCTCGTCGTCCTCCTGCTCACTCGCTGGGCCGTCGCCGGTATCGCGGCCGGGATCCTCGTCTTCTTCTGGGACAAGCTCTTCGGCGGCGCCGGGGAGGAGCGGGCCGCCATGCGCCGCGTCGAGGCCCTCGCCTCCTGGACCGAGTCGCTGCGCGACACCATCGCGGGCGCGGTCGGCCTGGAGCAGGCCATCCCCGCCTCGGCGCGCGCCTCCGCACCCGTCCTGCGGCCGCACCTCGACGCGCTGGTGGACCGCCTGCGCTCCCGCACACCTCTTCCCGAGGCCTTGCAGCACCTGGCCGACGAGATCAACGACGCCTCGGCCGACATCATCGTCGCCGCGCTCATCCTCAACGCGCGGCTGCGCGGCCCGGGTCTGCGCCAGGTGCTCGGCGCGCTCGCGAAGTCGGCGCGCGAGGAGGTCGACATGCGGCAGCGCGTGATGGCCCAGCGCGCCTCGACCCGGCGCTCGGTCCAGATCGTCGTCGCGGTCTCCATCGCCTTCGTTCTCGGCCTGTCGATCTTCAACCGCGACTTCGTCAAGCCGTACGGCACCGCGGTCGGGCAGCTCGTACTCGCCTGTGTCTGCGGCCTGTTCGCCCTCGGATTCTGGTGGCTGCGCAAGCTGTCGACCATCGAGACGCCGGAGCGGTTCCTGGTGCGGGACGAGTCGTCGGTGCAGTTCGTACGTCCGCGCACGCCGGCTTCTGGGGATGAGGCGGTACGCCGATGAACCTGACCATGCCGATCCTGATCGGCGCCGTTCTGGGCCTCGGGATCTACGCCCTCGTACGCGCCCTGATGCCGTCGAAGCGCAGCGCGGTCGCGCAGGTCGCGCGCATCGACGCGATGCGGGCGCGCGGAGCGGCGTACGAGTCCGCGCACCATGCCCAGCAGGAGGCGGGACGGCTCGGCAGCGTACGGGCCCAAGTGGGGGCCCGTGTCGCCGAGTTCTACCTCCAGCAGGGCTGGGAACAGCGCTCGCTGCGGGCCGATCTGGCGGTTCTGGACCGGAGTTGGGAGAAGTTCCTCGCGACGAAGGTCCTGCTGGCCGCTGCCGGTGTCTTCTTCGGACCGTTCCTTTTCGCCGTCGTCTGGACGCTCGGCTTCGGCAGCAGCCCGATCATCCCGGTCTGGCTGGCGCTGCTCTTCGCGCTCGTCTTCTTCTTCCTCCCGGACGTGGAGGTACGGCGGGACGCGGCGGCCAAGCGGCGCGACCTGCGGCGCGTGATCGGCGCGTATCTGGACCTGGTGTCGATGAGCCTGGCCGGCGGCCGGGGTCTTCCGGAGGCGCTGATGGCCGCTGCCGAGGTCTCCGACGGCTGGGCCACGCAGCGCATCCGCAACGCGCTCGCCGACGCCCGGATCACCGGCATCAGCCAGTGGCAGGCGCTCGGTTCGCTCGGCGAGGAGCTGGGCGTGGAAGAGCTCAAGGACCTGTCGGCCTCCCTGGCGCTGGTCGCGGACGACGGCGCGAAGGTGCGCGAGTCGCTCGCCTCGCGCGCCGAGACGATGCGGCACCGCGAGCTCTCCGAGATCGAGGGCAGCGCGGGCGAGAAATCGCAGTCGATGCTGGTCGCGCAGCTGCTGCTGTGCGCGGGCTTCCTGGTCTTCCTGATCTTCCCGGCGGCGATGCGCGTGTTCCAGGTCTGACGCCTCCGCGGCCGCCGAAGCCGCGGTGGCCTCCGCGGCAGACACCTACTCCTACTTCTTTCGAGAGGACAACCCACCATGAACGGACGGAACTTCAGCACCGGGATCCCGGGGGTGGACTTCCTGATCACCTTCCTCCAGGGCCGGGTGCAGCGCGCCCGCTCCGGCGAGCTCGACCGGGGCGCGTCCGCGGTCGAGTGGGTCATCATCTCCGCCGTCGTCGTCGCGATCGTCGGCGTGGTCGCCGCGATCATCAACGCCGCGCTGAGCGACGGAGCCAACAAGGTGGGCAACTGCATCAAGGGTGCAGACGCCGGCAAGACCTGCTGAGCTCTCTTTCCAACCTTCTCTTTCTCTTACGGGGTTACGGGTGCGCGTACGTCGCTGGGTGCGCCGCCGGGTGGAGGCCGCCTCCGCCCGCGGCGACTCCGGCATGACCGCGATCGAGTTCGTGCTGCTCACGCCGGTGCTCTTCTTCATGATCTTCGCGACGGTGCAGTTCGCGCTGTACTTCTTCGCCGACCACGTGGCCCAGGCGGCAGCCCAGGCGGGCGCCCGCAAGGCCCGCGCCACGGCCGACCAACAGCCCGGCGCATGGCGCGGCGAGGCCCGCGACGTCGTCGACAGCTACATCCGCCAGCTCGGCCCGCAGCTCGTCCTGTCCCCGAACGTGACGATGCTCCAGCCCGAGCAGCACACGGTGGGTGTGGAGATCACGGCGAAGGTCCCGACGGTCTTCCCGGGCCTGGACCTGACGGTGCACGCGCAGTCGTCGGGGCCGGTGGAGAGGTTCGTGAAGGAGGGCGAGAACTGATGAGCTTCTTCTCCGCCCTGCGGGACCGGGTCTCCGGTCAGGGCGACCGGGGGCTGTCCACGATCGAGGTCGTGATCCTCGCGCCGGTGATGATTCTCTTCATCCTCGTGCTGGTGGCCTTCGGGCAGCTGGTGGACGGGCGGGGCGCGCTCGACGGTGCGGCCCGGGACGCGGCACGCGCCGGTTCGATCCAGAAGGACCACGCGACGGCCATGGCCGAGGCGCGCAAGGCGGCGGAGGCGGATCTCGCGGACGTCTGCTCCGGCCCCGTGACCGTGAACCAGACCAGCTCCGGCTTCGTGCCCGACACCCTCTTCTCGGTCGAGGTGAGCTGCGAGGTGCGGGGTCTGGCGATGATCGGTCTCGACGTGCCGACGACGCTCTCGGCCACCTTCAGCTCGCCCCTTGACCCGTTCCGGAGGACGGCATGACGCTGCGTTCCGCTGTACGGGGGCGGGTGGCGACCCGAGGTAACTGTGTGTCGGCGGGAGAGTCCTGGATGGTGAGCAGAGCCGGCTGGGTGGCGACCAGAGCTGACTGGGGGGCGACACGAGGCTCCTGGGTGTCGACCCGAGGTTCCTGGGTGTCGACCCGCCGTGCCCGGCTCGACGACCGGGGCTCGGGTGCCGGCGCGGTCATCATCTTCGCGATCGTCTTCCTCTCCCTCGCCGCCTTCGTCATCGACGGCGGCATGTCCATCTCCAAGCGGGAGCGCGCCGCGGACATCGCCGAACAGGCCGCCCGCTACGCCGCCCAGGACATCGACCGCGAGGCCCTGTACCAGAACCAGAACGGCCCCGCCCCCATCAACTACCAGAACTGCGGCGCCCGGGTGAAGGCCTTCGCCCGCGAGATGGGCATGTCCGGCGCGGACATCGCGGCGACCCACTGCGTCGCCGCCGACGCCGAACAGGTCGAGGTCGAGGTCCAGCTCACGTACTCCCCGGTCTTCACGGGAATGTTCTACGGCGGCGATGTGGTCGTCCACGGCCAGGCTGTGGCGCAGAACGAGGTCGGCTGAGGTCCGGCCGGGGGACGTGCGGGCGGGCCGAGGCCATCAGCTGCTTGAGGTCACCGTGACCGTGCGGGCGACGCGGTCCGTCAGGTCACAGAGTGCGTCGGTGTGCGCGAGGGCACGCCACGAGGTGAGCAGCACGAGGCCCCACTTCTCGTCCGGGCAGATCCCGTAGGCGCAGGTCTCCATGATGGTGCCCGTGCCGTCGCGGTCGGCATCCTGGACGTACGCGTGACGCACCCGGACCGCCGGGCCGACGGGCAACGTCCGCAGCTCGGCCTCGGGCGGCCGGAACGAGATGTCCGTGGGCATGGTCAGGTAGTGGAGCAGGAGTTCGACGGTCACCGTGGGGTATGTCTCGTCGGCGACCAGGGCCGACAGCTCGATGCGGGCCAGCTCGCCCAACTCCGGCTCGGGGACGTACGACATCGCGGTGACCGGCCCGCGCTCGCGGGAGTCCGCGGCGGCCCCACGGAGTTCGGTGGCGAGTGCCGCGATCAGCTGCCGGTTCCCGTCGGAGCCCACGCGCAGTCCGGCCGCGTCCATGGCCCATGAGTCCAGGTCGAGCGGTTCACGCACGGGCAGGGAGACGGCGTCGTCCGGCGCTTGCATGCGCACGGTGGACGCGGAGAAGGCGGGCATCAGGCCATCCATTGCAGAGTGCGGGCGATGGAGTCGAAGAGCGTGACCAGCGCTTCCGCCAGCGGTTCCATCGGTGTGGAGAAGGAGAGCAGCAGGCGCTGGCCGCTGTGCGGTACCGCCAGGTAGACGTCCAGATGCGTGACCAGGAGCTTGTTGCCGTCCGGATCGTCGGGCGCGGGCCGGCGGCGGTAGAGGTGGCGTACGGCCGGGCCGGCGGGCAGGTCGGCCATGGTGACCTCGTCGTCGGCGGTGCCGCGTGTCCCGAGGGACAGGGCGATGTCGGAGAGGTCTCCTGGCGCGGTGCCGGGCGGCGGCTGCAGGACGGTGACGACCAGTCCGGCGGACACCGGCACCTGCCCGATGAGTTGGTTGACGAGGTACATCTCCACGCCGCCGTTCGCGTGCGCGGCCTCCGCCTGCGACTTGACCCGCTCGGCGATGGCCGCCTTCAGCTGCGGGGTGGCCTTGGTCCGTCGCAGGCTGCGGCTGACCAGCTTGTCGATGCGGTGGGGCCAGCGATCGGGCTCGAGGACGACGCGTTCCCAGCCCTCGGGGACGGCGAGGCGGTAGTCGGAGGGAGGTGCGGGGTGGGCGTTGGTGGCGTCGCTTGCCGTAGCCATGTTCGTGTTTGTCTCGTTCGTCTCGTCGGTCACGCCGCGGTTCCGTTCGCCGGCCCGCGTCGACTGCCCCGCGCCTCAGCCACCCCGCCCATGACCGCAGCGGCCAGTGGGGCGACAACGAGTACAGCGGCGGCGCCCAGGCAGAGATAGTCGAAAACATCGTTGCCGATGTCCGACTTGTGCCCCAGGACCGGCCGGTAGTGGCCTGCCGGATCGATCACCGCGTCCACTCGTGTGCCGACCATGTTCGTATCCGTGCACCACTTGTCGTTGTGGAACACCTGACGGACGGATCCGTCCGGGAGCTTGACGCGGCAGTACAGGGTGCGAACGCCGTGTGACCCCAAATTCACGGGCTTCGCGTACGTGACCGTGGTCTCCTGCCCGCGCACCTGCAGATACCACTTGTCGGCCGACAGGGATCCCACCCAGATCAGGACGACATAGGCGGCCCCGACCAGACAACGTACGGTGAGACCACCGCGCGACGAGGGGGCCTTGACCCCTGCCCAGATCACGGCCAGTCCACATACCGCACCGACGAGTAGCGCGGAATCGTTGATCAGGTATGTGGACAACAGGCAGATGACCACACCCGCGACAGCCATCAACAGCAGCCGGATCCACGGCCACACCGTCGAGCTGTCTTCTTTCGGGCGATCACCGTCGAAGTCGAGGATGTTCCGCACGCGCCGCACGCTGCCGTCCTCCGCGGCGATCCGGCGCAGCTCCGGCAGGCCCAACCCAACTTCCTCGAGCGCGCGTTGCTTGCCTTTCGGGAGTCGCGCGAACAGTTCGTCGGCGGTCTGACCGTCTCCACTTGCCACGTTCTTGATTCTCTCCTCGCCCTTACGGGCCTCGCGGGTGGTCCGGCCCCGGCCGGCATCTAGCCTCCGGAAACCTTCAGGTGCCCGTTGTAGAAGGGGATTCCATTCGCACCCAGACCGGGAGTGTGCTTCAGACCGTCGAAGAAGTTGGGCTCGAGCGTGCTCGGTTCCCAGCTCTCCAGGGGCGACAGATTCAGGATGCCCGCGGCCGTCGGCAGCGTCTGGCTCGCCAGGTAAAGGCGATTGGCCGAGTGGGCCATGCCCTTGAACGCGGAGTCGGAAAGCTCGCCCAACTTGGGCAGCTTGCCCTTGGCGAGGATTCCGTCGTCTTCGGCCGCCTTCGTCACGGCGACGCGAACGTCGTTGGCGTACGCCTTGAAGTCCAAGGACTCCTTGACGATCGACCGCATCCTCGGCAGGAGGCTGCTCGGACCCTTCGCCAGGGCTTCGCCGATCTTGCCCGCTTTGACTCCCGTGAGCGCCTCGGCACTTTTAGCGGCCACTTTCGCGCTCACACCCAGCTCCCGCAGGGTTAGGAATTGCTTCAGCGCGGACGACCCCCGCGCGGCAATAGCCGCCTCCTTCGCCGTCGTCCCCAGGATCCGCCCGGCTCCGAAGGACAACACGCCGATCGCGTCGATGGCGACGTCCAGCCAGGTGCCCTTGCCGTCCAGGGCGGAGACCGTGTCGCAGACCAGAGCGACCACGGAGGCCAACAGGGCCAGCGCGCCTAGCACTTCGCCGAGGATGGGGACCCAGCTCAGCAGGAGGGCCAGGACACAGAGCACACCGGCGATCGCCCCGGCCCAGTGCCCGATCTCCGCGACCCAGTCCTTCCAGTTGTCCCACCAGTGGTGTTTGGGATCCTTCAGCCCGTCATGGTCCAGGGCGTCGCGAATGGCCGCCTTGGCATAACCGGCCTGGGCGTCCCGGTACTCCAGCGCGTGCCGGAGGTCCTTCTTGGCGGCGTCCAGATCCCCGTCCGCCGCGTCCTTCTGTCTCTTCAGCTTCTGCTTGTCGGGATGGTCGTCAGGGCCGGGATGCTGGTCGATCTGCTTCTGGTAATTACTGCCGTCCGCATCCGCGGCCTTGGCCTTCTTGAGTGCCGTACGAACCAGGTTCTGCGCATGGTGGAGGGCGGTGGCCCAATTCCCCCGCGCCTGGTCGGCGATGGGTTCGTCGGGCACCGAGGAGCCGAGGGCGGCACCGGCGGCTGCGTACCGCTTGTGCGACTTGGTGAGCAGCCCGACTGTTTCCGCGGTCTTCTTCGTGAACTCACGGCCGGCGTCCGAGTCCCACCCGTTGCCGTCGACCAGGTTGTGAAGCTTGGTCGCCTGCTCCTGGATCAGTTTGGCGGTGTCGGAGATGCGCTTGCCGAGCCGGGCCACCTCGTAGGGGTCGCCCGGCGTGAACTTCTTGTCGTCGTAACGCGCGCTCTGCCAGTCGACACCGGAGAAGTCGTCGCTCACTTGGCTTTGCCACCGTCCCCCGGCCGGGACTTCAGCAGAGCGTCGGCAAGATGCTGATCAAGCCCGTCGTATGCCTTCGCCGCCGCACCGGCGGTCTTCCCGAGGAACTCCAGCCCGTCACAGAGCTGCTTCCGCTTCTTCTTCCAGTCGTCCGCGAAGTCGTGGAGCGCAGAGGCGACTTCGCCGGAACCGATCTCGGCGTCGTAGGAGTCGACGAGGTCCTTGGCATGCTCGAAGTGCGACTTGAGCTTCGCCACCGACCGGCTGATCTCCTTCAGTTCCGACGTGGACACCTTGACGTGATCCGCCACTCCGACCCCCGTACGCGTACTTTTCCTCCGGCCGCCACATCTGTTTCAGGGCAGCCCCGCCTACTCTCCTGGACCGGATTTCGCTCCTGCAACCAACGGAACGCAAAGGGAGTGCATCCTTGACGCACAGCGGACCGCACAGTCCGGAGCCGGGCGCAGAGGCTCTTACTCCCCGCCGCACGTCTTACCGCCGATGTTCCCCTCCCGCCCTTCCCCCTTTTCCGTCTGATCCCGGGTATCCGTTTCCTTGCCCATACGGAAACCCACATCGACCGTCGGAGTGAACCCGAGATCAGTAACGACGGGGTGATAGAGGCGAACTGCATTACCCCCACCGTCGATCACCATCACCTCTTTCAGACCCCCCTTGGGTCAGCTGTGGAACTGCTGCCGAAGTGGCCCGAGGTCGGCATCGCTGTCCCCTGGGGTTCAGGTGTCTGGTGAGGGTCTCGGCCGAGTGCACCTCCCGCCCCTTCGCCCGGACGGTTTCGCCGTCGTCATTCTTGCTGAGCGATTCCGGCTTCCCACGGGGCTGGGCACCGCCCCCGCGACGTCGGCCCGAGTCCCCGGCGAACGGCCATCGTTGATCCGAGGTCGTCCACCACGGCCTTGCCGACGTCGCCGGAGCGCTATCGGTTGATCGACTGGATCTCCTGGACGTTCATGTCCTGGGTCGTCTCGAAGGTGCCGTCGGGGAGGTCGCCGCCGGTGCCGCCCGTACCCTCCCAGGTGATCTGCCAGGTGACGCTGGCCTTCAGCTGGTACGGCTTGCCGTCCGTGGCGTGGAGGTAGGTGATTCCGCAGGGCGGGGTCTTGTCGGAGTCGCCCTTCTCGTACGGGGTCCCGATGGAGCCGTCGTCGTCGATCTTGCACTCGCCGGAGGCGGGGTAGGTTTCGGCGTCGTCCGTGCCGGGTGCGAGGTGCAGCGAGACAGGCTTGGCGGTGGTCTCCGCCCACAGGCCGGTGTTCGGGAGCTCGGCGCGGACCGTGACCTCCTGGAAGGTGCCCTTGTCCAGCCAGATCCAAGTGGGCAGGTTGACCGTGGACTTGCCCTCGGGCTTCAGCTCGATCTCCGTCTCCGGGACCTTGACCTGGTTGTACGCGTAACCCGCAAGCGTCTCCGGTGTCGGCGCGTGCGGGATCTTCGGGATCTGCCGGGCGGGCTCCCAGAACATGATCCGGCCGCAGTCCCAGGAGTCGGGATCGGCGTCGTCGGGCGCAACGCTGCGCCAGAAGTAGCCGCCCTTGCCGATGTTGTAGTTCTTGTAGCCCTCGGCGGTGCTGTTCTCGTCGTCGAAGTTGTTCTCCGGCTTGCCGTCCTGGTAGTGGTCGGTCCAGAGACCCTTGCCGATCCAGGCCTCGTGGATACCGACGTCACCGCTGCCGTCCGTCTTGTCCACGAACGCCTTCAGCCCCTCGGGCGTGAAGACGGGCTCGTACCAGCAGGCGGGCGGCTTCCAGGTCGTGTTCGTCGGTGCGACGTTCCCCCGCTTCCCGCTCGTCGGGCCCTTCACCTGACGGACCTTGATCTGGGAGTGGGTGGCGGAGGCGTACGCCGAGACGTTGCCCTTGTTGTCGGTCTTGCCGCCGGTGTGGTTGGTACCCCCTCCTCCCACGGCGCCGGCCGGCGCCGTGGCGAGGAAGAGCGCGGCAAGTGACGCCGTCGTCAGGGCAGGTATTCCGTGCAGGGGCCTCATGACTGGCAACCGCCCCTCGTTGACTGAGTGGAGACGTTCTGCCAGACGCCCTTGGCGTTCTTGCGGAGCGTCACGGTGTAGAACACCTCGGGGTTCGTGCCTGCAGGGTTTCCCTCGACCTTGCTCGTCTTGCGGTCTCTCGTGTACGCCTTGCTCTCGTCTGTGCAGTAGGTGAGGGCCGCCCGCGTCTTGTTGTCGCCGAGGAGGGTGGTCTTGGCGTCAAAAGCGGGCAGTTTGCCGAAGACCGTGAGGTTCTTGTCCGTGTAGGTCTTGATCCACTGCCGGTCCTGCGAGAGGCCCGATGACGTGTCGTAGAAGGCGAGGGCCTCCCCGCCGTCGGGCTCGCTCGCGATGATCGCCGCGTATCCCGCCCGGAGCTGCTCCCTGGCGTCGTTGAGGATTGCCTGCTCGACGGGGTCGCTGCTCGTCCAGTCCTGGAAGGTCAACTCGAAGTTCTTGGGGAGCGTGATCTCTGGACGCTTCACGTTCGAGGTCCCTGACGCGGATGCCGACGCCGACGGCGTACTGGACCCCGTGTCCGCCCCCTTGATGTCGCCTGACGACGAGTCGTTGCTGCCGCCGCAGGCGGTGAGCAGCAGGGTCGCCGTCGTGGCGAACGCGGCGGCGCTGGTCAGGGTGCGGCGGGCCACGATCGATCTCCCCCTGGTGTAAGGCATGTATGCAACAGAGAACGAAGCTAGCAGGGTCCCGTAAAGGGGAGGGGGGCGCCAGAGGGGGATTGTGTGGGGGCCGTGAGAAGTGTGACGTGACGGTTGCGAATGGTGTGGAGGCTGGGCGTCATGGGGGACGAGGTCCGACGGGCAACTCGGGCTTAGGGGGCGGGTGGTGAGGAATCGGGCGGATGGAAGGTCCTCCTCCCCTGCCTGACCTTCGACTCTCTCCTTAAGATCTCGGTAGGCTCAGCACACCCCCAACTCCCACTCCCTCCCCACACGACCCCAGGACACCCGCCATGGCGCGACGCACCACTTCCAGCTCGACGGGCAGCTCGCCGGGTCCGAGGAATCGGACGCCGCAGCCGCTGCCCCGGCGTCGTCGGACGTTCGGGGACTGGGTGAAGGCGTTCGGGGCGTTCGTCGCTCTGGTCGTGCTGCTGGTCGGGGTGCCGGGTGCGCTGGCGACGCAGATCGGATGGCCGCTGCCCAGCGGGAAGCCGACGCTGGACTGGTTGCAGCAGGAGATCACCGTCAACACGTTCATCAACGTGCTGACCGTGATCGTCTGGTTCGCCTGGGCCCAGTTCACCGCCTGCGTGCTCGTCGAGGTGAAGGCCGCGCTGTCGGGAGTGGGCCTGCCGAACCGGGTGCCCGGTGCCGGGCCCAGCCAGTTGCTCGCGCGGCAGCTCGTCGCCGCGCTGCTGCTCGTGGGCGCCACCGCGGCCAGCTTCACGCCGGGGCTCTCGCAGCTCGGGCAGAACCTGGAGGGCAACCAGCGCGGCAGCGTCGCCGTCGCGCAGCAGACCCCGGGCGGGCTGTTCGGGCAGCAGCAGGAGCAGGCCGCCTCCAACGCGGCCGCCGCGATCGCCGAACAGGCCGCCAACGCCGCCTCCCACACGGTCAGCGGCGGTACGGCCAAGGAAGCGGACACCAAGTACTACCGGATTCAGCCTCCCGAGGGGCGCCACCACGACTCGCTCTGGGAGGTTGCCCAGCGGCATCTCGGCGACGGGCGCCGCTACAAGGAGATCTACCAGCTCAACAAGGACCGGACGCAGCCCGACGGGTCCAAGCTCTCCGAGGCCAGCCTGATCCGGCCCGGGTGGATCCTGGAGATGCCCGGCGACGCCCACGGCGGCGAACTCGTCGAGATGCCCGACGAGGCACCCAAGGTCTCCGAGGAGCTCCAGCAGCAGATCCACGACTACGCCAGGACCGGGGATCATCAGCAGGGCGCCAACTACCAACAGGGCACCGGGGACCGGGACACCGCGCACATCCACGTGCCGCAGCAGCGGCCCAGCGGTGAGCAGGGCGGTGGTGACCAGCAGCACCCGCAGCAGGCCGGTTCCGAGGAGAGCGGGTCCGGGTTCTCCTTCGGGCTTCCCGAAGCCCTCGTCGGCGCGCCGCTGCTCGCCGCCGGACTGCTCGGCGCGCTCGGGCGCCGGCGTCGCCAGGCGCTGTGGCAGTCGGCGCTCGGTGCCGTCGGCGGACGGCGCGGCATGGAGCCGCCGGTCCCGACCGGGTCCGCCGCGGACGCGCAGGACGCGCTGCTGGTGGGCGCCGACCCCGAGGGCGTAAGACTGCTGGACCTGTCGTTGCGCGGACTCGCGGCCGCGCTCGCGGCCGAGTCCCGCCCGCTGCCTACCGTCTACGCGGCCTGGCTCAGCGGCAACGGCGATCTGCATCTGCAACTCGCCCAGCCGGCCGGCAAGCCGCCCGCGCCGTGGCAGCTCGGGCAGGACCAGACGTTCTGGATGCTCGCGCGGACGGACGCGGAGCGGTACGAGAATGTGGACACCGCCGCGCCCTACCCCGGCCTCGTCAGCCTCGGGACCATGGACGACTCGCGGCTGCTGCTCAACCTGGAGTCCGTTCCCGGCATCGTCTCGCTCAGTGGCAGCGCGCGCGACCGCGCGGGTGTCTTCGCTTCGGTCGCCGCCGAGTTGGCGACCAACGGGTGGTCCGACCGGATGACGATCACGCTCGTCGGCTTCGGGCAGGATCTGACGCCGCTCGCGCCCAACCGGCTGCGTCACCTCGACGACGTCGAGGCGCTCGTCGAGACCATGGAGGCGGAGACGCGGCAGCGGCGCGGCGCGCTGGGGGCCGCCGGGCACGACTCCGTACTCACCGGTCGCACCGGGCCCGCCCAGCACACCCGTTGGGCCCCCCACCTCGTCCTGCTCGCCGCCGAACCGTCCGCCGAGGACGCCGTCAAGCTCGCCGAACTCGCCTCCGACGCAAGCCGGTTGGGCATCGGCTACCTCGTCGGCACCGAGAGCGGCGATCTGCCGGGCGCCGCCTGGGAGATGGAGATCACCAGCGGTGGCAAGCTGCTCGCCCCGCTGCTCGGGCTCGAACTCGACGCGCAGCTGCTGCCGGTGGCGCAGCAGCAGGCGATCGTGGAGCTGTTCGCCGAGGCGGACCCCGAGCGCAGTCCGGACGGGCCGACGACCACACCGCCGTTCCTCGTCGACATCAGCGAGCAGGGGCGGCCCGCCGTGTACGCGCGGCTCGTGGGGCCGTACGAGATCATCGGTCTGGAGACGCCCGACGGCGAGCGCAGCCCGCTGATGCACGAGGCGCTGGCGCTGCTGCTCCTGCACCGCGAGGGCGTGCACCCGCGGGTGCTGTCCTCCGCGCTGTGGCCACGCGGTGTCACCGAGGACGTCCGCGACGCGCTCGTCGAGCGGCTGCGCGGCTGGCTGGGCAGCGACCCCGACGGCACGCCCCGCCTCGGCACCGACGCGACCGGGCGGCTCACGCTCGCCAAGTCGGTCGTGTCCGACCTGGATGTGCTGCGGTCGCTCTACCACGAGGCGACGCAGGGCAAGGGCGTCAACAGCCGTGCGGTGCGCGGGCGGTTGCTCACGGACGCGCTGGTGCTGGTGCGCGGGCCGCTGCTCGCCGATCGGCCGCAGGGGCGGTACGGGTGGCTCACGCACGAGATCATCGACGCGCAGCTTCCGCTTCTCGTCGCGGACATCGGGCTCGCGCTGTCCGCCTTCCATCTGGAGAAGGACCGGGCGGAGAAGGCGATCGAGGCGCTGACCGCGGCGCTGGGCTCCGCCCCGGGGGACGAGCGGCTGTGGAACGAGTTGCTTCGCGCGACGCATGCCACGGGGGACACCGACCGGCTGAAGCGGCTTGCCGCCGATCTTGTCGCCCGCAGTGGGGCGCGGGGGGTTCCTCCGCGGACGGAGGCTTTGCTGGATGAGTTGCTGCCTGCTTGGCGGAGCGGCGTGGCCGCCGTCGGGTGAGTGAGCGCGGCCTTCCCGGCGCTGGGCCTGGACCTCGTTGTCCGGGGCCCGGCGCTGCGGGCTGTGCCCACCCACCCGCAAGCTCTCGGCTTCGTTGGAGCAGGGAACGCCCATCGCCCTGCGGAACACGACTGCCCACAGCGGTAGCTCTCAGCGGTGTTGATAGCGGTAGCTCTCAGCGGTGGTGATAGCGGTAGCTCTCAGCGGTGGCGATAGCGGTAGCTCACAGCGGTGGCTTTCGATGGTCTGGCTAGGGTGGGCGCGTGGATCTCGAGCTCTGGTCGGCCGGCGTAGGTGCCCTGTGGGGGGCCGTAGCGGGGGCACTCGTCCCGCGAGCCGCGTATCGGTTTTCCGTTGAGCCGGATGAGGCGTGGCGGGAGCGGTGTCCGGAGGGGCACGTGATCACCGGAGTCGCGGCCGGGTGGCTCGGGCTTGCCCGGTGTGCCCGATGCGCCGGCTCCGTTCGTACGGCGGAGGCCGTGCACGGCGACGCGGGACGCGTGGTCCCCGGCCGTACTCCCGCCTCGTACGGCCCCAGTACCCTCTTCATCTCCCTCGCGACTGCCCTCGTCTGCGCCGGGCTCGCGCTCACGACCGGTACCCGGCCCGAGCTCGCGGTCTGGCTGCTGCTCGCGCCCCTCGGGGTGCTGCTGGCCGTCGTGGACTTCACGGTGCAGCGGCTGCCCGATGTGCTGACGCTGCCGCTCGCCGCCGCCGCGCTCGCCCTCCTGGGCGTGGCCGCGTTCGCGCCCGGGCACGCGGGGCACTGGATGACGGCGCTGTTCGGGGCGCTCGCGCTCGGAGGCGCGTACTTCGTGCTCTTCCTCATCAGCCCGAACGGGATGGGGTTCGGGGACGTGAAACTCGCGCTCGGGCTCGGGGCGGTGCTCGGCTGGTACGGGTGGAGCGTGGTGTTCCTGGGGACCTTCGCCGGGTTTCTGTTCGGCGGGCTGTACGGGATGGGGCTGGTCGTCGTGCGGCGTGCCGGGCGGAAGACGTCCATCCCGTTCGGGCCGTTTTTGATCGCGGGGGCGTACGTCGGGCTCCTGATCGGGGCGTACGCGGCCTGAGCCGGGGGGCGCAGGGCCCGATCAGACGGCGTACGCGCCCTGAGCAGGGCCGTGTCGACCGGCGTGCGCGGCCTGACGTCGGGTGACGGAACCGGCTGGCGTAGGCTGGTTCGGTCCGTCCACAACCCTTACGAAAGGGACGCTCCCGGTGACCGAGAAGGCCGACCTTCAGTCCGTCCTCGACCGTGCCGCCGCGGGTGGGCGGATCACCCCGGAAGAGGCGCTCGACCTCTACCGCGACGCCCCGCTGCACGCGCTGGGCGCCGCCGCCGACGCCGTACGCCGCCGTCGGTACGCGGGGACCGAGCACATCGCCACGTACATCATCGAGCGCAACATCAACTACACGAACGTGTGCGTCACGGCGTGCAAGTTCTGTGCCTTCTACGCGGCCCCGAAGGACACCGACAAGGGCTGGACCAGGGATCTGGACGACATCCTGCGCCGGTGTGCGGAGACCGTCGAGCTCGGCGGCACGCAGATCATGTTCCAGGGCGGCCACCACCCGGACTACGGCGTCGAGTACTACGAGAAGCACTTCGCCGCGATCAAGGCCGCCTACCCGCAGCTCGTCATCCACTCCCTCGGCGCGTCCGAGGTCGAGCACATGGCGCGTATCTCCAAGGTGTCGGTGGAGGAGGCCATCCAGCGCATTCACGCGGCCGGGCTCGACTCCTTCGCCGGCGCGGGAGCCGAGCTGCTCCCCGAGCGGCCGCGCAAGGCGATCGCCCCGCTGAAGGAGAGCGGTGAGCGCTGGCTGGAGATCATGGAGGCCGCGCACAACCTGGGCGTGGAGTCGACGTCCACCATGCTCATGGGCACCGGCGAGACCAACGCCGAGCGCATCGAGCACCTGCGGATGATCCGTGACGTACAGGACCGGACGGGCGGGTTCCGCGCCTTCATCCCGTACACCTACCAGCCCGAGAACAACCACCTGAAGGGCCGTACGCAGGCCACGCTCTTCGAGTACCTGCGGATGATCGCCATCGCGCGGCTGTTCATGGACAACATCGCCCATATCCAGGGCTCCTGGCTCACCACCGGCAAGGAGGTCGGCCAGCTCTCCCTGCACTACGGCGCGGACGACCTCGGCTCGATCATGCTGGAGGAGAACGTCGTCTCCTCGGCCGGTGCCAAGCACCGCTCCAACCGTATGGAGATCATCGACCTGATCCGGAAGGCGGGCCGCGTACCCGCCCAGCGGACGACGACGTACGAGCACATCGTGGTCCACGACGACCCGGCGAACGACCCGGTCGACGAGCGGGTCATGTCCCACATCTCGTCCACCGCGATCGAGGGCGGCACCGCCCACCCCGAGCTGAAGCTGCTGGCCTCCAACTAGCGTTGCCGTGCTGACGATTCATGCCGCCGACCTCCTGATCACGGGGGACTCGCGGCCGTCCGTCCCCGGCGGGGCGGTGCTCGTGCGGGGGCGTGAGCTGGCGGCGCTCGGACCGTTCGAGGAGCTGGCGGCCGCCTGTCCGACGGCTCGGGTCAGGCGGTGGCCCGGGCTGCTGGCCCCGGGGCTGTGCAACCCGTACGGGCCCGAACTGCTGGAGCAGGCCTACCACCCGGACCCGCGTGAGGCGGACGAGCTGGGCACGGAACCCGTCACGGGCGGCGCACTCGCCGCGCTCGCGATGGCCGACGCCCGATGGGGCGCGAGCGCGCGGCGTGGTGTGCAGCGGATGCTGGCACACGGCACGGTCGCCGTCGCGGGCACCCTGCGGCGGACCGCGGTGGCGGATGCCGTGGCCCGCGCGGGGCTGACCGAAGAGCAGCGGTTCGCGCCGCCCGAGGGCACGCCGTCGCTCGATCCGCTCGCCGGGCGGACCCTGGCGGAGGCGACCCTGCTGCCGCTCCCGCCGGAGGGCGTGGACGCGACGTTCGCCGTGTTCGACGTGCCGGACGAGGCAGCGCTCGCGGCTCGCGGAGCCGCGACCTGCGTGGCGACGGTCCTCGCCGGACGACTGGTGTACCGGCGCCGGTAGACAGCCGTCCGCTCAGCCGCCAAGGCCTTGGCGAATGCCCCGAACTCTGCGTCACGCCGCCATAGCCTTGGCGAATGCCCCGAACTCTGCGTGCCCCGCCAAAGCTTTGGCGAAGGCCCCGAACTCTGCGTCACCCCGCCATAGCCTCGGCGAACGCCCCGAACTCTGCGTCACCCCGCCATAGCCTCGGCGAACGCCCCCGAACTCTGCGTCACCCCGCTGCAGTCGGTCGCCGCGTTGTCCGCGGATGCGTTGTCGCTGGAACACTGCTGGTCCCGGAACGTCGACCACATGGACACCCAGGCCATCTCGTTCTCGTCCGCGAACGCCCGTACCTGGGCCGCGTCCGCGAGGGTGAACGTCTCGCCCTTGACGTCCTGTTCGCCGATCATCGAGGTGAGCGCGAGCCCTTGCCACGCGCCCGCGCTCGACAGCCCGAAGACTTCCTTCAGTTGGTCGTGGGCCGCCTTGGCGGACGTCTCGGCGTAGTCGCCCATGTCGCCCGTGTACGAACTGCCGTAGTTCATCGTCATGATGTTGACGGTGGAGACCTGCACGGAGTTGTCGTTGGCGGACTCCAGCAGCGCGATGCTGTCGGAGTCGAGGCCGGACGGCATGACCGGCAGTGTGAAGGAGACCTCGAGGTCGGTGCGCTCCTTCTGGAGCAGCGCGATCGCTTGGGAGCGCAGCGCGACCGAGGCGGAGTCGGTCAGCGCGTCGCCCTCGATGTCGAAGTCCGCCTGGGTCGATCCGGCGGCGTCGAGCGCCTCCCCGTAGGCCGCGGCGAGCGCGCTCGCACTGTCGCAGCTCTCCGCCAGCTCCTTGCCGGAAGCCCCGCCGAAGGAGACGCGCACGCTCGCGCCGGACTCCTTGAGGGTCGAGATGCGGGACTTCACCGCCGAGTTGCCGATGGCGTACGTCCCGTTCCACTTCGGCGTACAGCTGCTGCCGTCCGAGATCACAAAGGCCAGGTTGTACGTCGCCGGCGATCCGGTGGAGTCGGTGCCGGAGGCGGTGGTGGCGCTCACGTACGGGGCGTACGAAGGGGTCGACGAGGTGGTCGACGATGAGCCCTCATCGGCGGGCGCCGTATTGGTCCGCGAGGTCTGGGTGGGCGCCGCGTCCGACGTGCCGTCGCCGCCCGAAGAGCACCCCGCACAGGCCAGAGCCACCAGGCAGACGAGCCCGGCGACCGGCTTCAGGAAACTCCTCATTGCGCATGCACCCGCTCTCGTGATTTCTGTCTCAGGACGGAAACAAAGTGCGATTCCGGAGTTCAAAGGTGGCACATCCGGCGGTGATTCATGACTGCAGCGAGCGCAGAAGAAGCGCATGGGAAAGCGTGCTCAGAGGGGATGATTCGGGCGTGAAAATGGGACGTAAGGTACATGTGCGCCGGGCCTGAGCTGCGCGGATGTTTTTGCATTCTCTCAGGGAATGGACAGGTTGGGTCATTTCTCATGGGTCTCTCACATGAGAACCAGAGAATTGGCCACATAGAGGCGCCCTAATATCCGGGGAATGCAATCCGAGTCAGCCATCGAAAACCGCGCTCCAGTGCGCGGCCGCCGCCGCAAACGCGGCAACGGGCCTGTAGAGGGTCCCGTGTTCGTTGACAACTCTGGGCGCCGGGCCCGTCTGCTGCGCAGAATCGGCATGCTCGTCGGGGTCGTCTGCCTCGGTTACGCGGTCGTGCTCGGAATGGCCTTCATGGGCTGGGGCACCTCGCTCACGCCGTCCTCACTCTTCCCCTTCGGCGGTGGCCGGGCCGGTTCCGCTCCCGGCGCCGGCGAGGGCTACCGCCTCCAGCCACAGGGCGGCCGCGGCCTCGCGCCCAGCGGCGCCCCGACCGGCAGCCCCACCGGCACCCCGCCGTCGGGCGTGCCCACGGGCTCCGCGCCCGCCTCCGCCGCAGCCTCGGCTTCCACCGGCTCCAACTGACCTGGACGCACCGACCCTTATGACTACGACGCCCGCGCGCGGCCGTCGGCGAGCCCCCTCCAAGATGGAGCGGGCGGCCGGCAGGGCCGCGGCGCTGCAGAAACCGCGTGTCATCCTCGCCCTGCTGCTCCTGCTCGGGCTCATCAGCGTGATGCTGCTCGACGGCTATCTGCGCTCCGAGATCGGCAACGACTCGCGGGTGCGTGACGGAGCCGCCTACGACAAGGTGCCGCAGAAGATCCTCGACGGCGGTCCCATCCTCACGTTCGACAACGGCACGGCGAAAACCCAGTCCATCCCGGCGAAGACCATCGCGCTCACCTTCGACGACGGCCCCAACCCGACGTGGACTCCGCAGATTCTCAAGGTCCTGGAGGACAACGACGTCGAGGCCACCTTCTTCATGGTGGGCTCGATGGTCACCCGCGACCCGGGCGTGGTGAAGGACCTGGTGGACCAGGGCAACGAGGTGGGCATCCACACCTTCACCCACGTCGACCTCTCCTACCAGGGCACGGCGCGGCTCCAGCGCGAGCTGAAGCAGACCCAGTTGGCCCTCGCGGGCGCCGCGGGGATCCAGACCACGCTGTTCCGGGCCCCGTACTCCTCGGAAATCAACGCCGTCGACAACTACAGCTGGCCGGTCTACAAGGAGATCGGCAACCTGGGCTACACCAGCGTGTTCGTCGACACCGACAGCGACGACTGGAAGCGGCCCGGCGTCTCGAAGATCGTGCAGTGGGCCACGCCGAAGAACAACGAGGGCGCCGTCGTCCTCATGCACGACGCGGGCGGCAACCGCGCGCAGACGGTGCAGGCGCTCGGCACGTACATCAAGAAGATGAAGGCCAAGGGGTACACGTTCACGACCGTGAGCGGCGCCGAGGCCAAACTCGCGCGGCAGAACGCCCCGCAGAACGCCCAGCGGGCGGCCGGCGCGACGGCCGGCCGGCAGACCGCCGGTCAGGCGACAGGTCAGGCGACAGGTCAGGCGACAGGTCAGGCTGGTGGGGTGGCGACCGGTCAGGCCGATGGGGAGGCGACGGGGCAGGCTGGTGGGGTGGCGACCGGTCAGGCCGGCGGGCAGGCGGCCGGTAACGCGGTCTCCTCGAAGCGCGTCGAGCAGGCCGCCCACAGCAAGGCCACCGGTGCCACCCTCTACGAGGGCAGGGCCCTCATCTGGGCGGTCGCGGTCGCCGAGTGGGTCGTGCCGGTGCTGTCCTGGCTCCTCCTCGTCGTCGGCGTCGCCGTGATGGGCCGTTTCGGGATGATGCTGATCCTCGCCCGTCGCCACTACCGACAGCGCAACAGAAAGCGCGGCAAGGCCGGCAAGGACGGGAAGGGCGGGAAGTTCAGCTGGGGGCCGACGGTCACCCGGCCGGTGACCGTGATCGTGCCCGCGTACAACGAGAAGGAGTGCATCGCCAACACCCTCAAGTCGCTGGCGAAGAGCACCCATCCGATCGAGATCATCGTCGTCGACGACGGTTCCGAGGACAACACGTCCGAGATCGCCGAGTCGCTCGGTATGCCGAACGTCCGCGTCATCCGGCAGGAGAACGCGGGCAAGCCGGCCGCCCTCAACAACGGTGTCCGCAACGCGAGTTACGACATCGTCGTGATGATGGACGGCGATACCGTCTTCGAACCGGACGCCGTGCACCAGCTCGTGCAGCCCTTCGCGGACCCGGAGATCGGCGCGGTCGCGGGCAACGCCAAGGTCGGCAACCGCAACACCATGATCGGCGCCTGGCAGCACATCGAGTACGTGATGGGCTTCAACCTCGACCGTCGCATGTACGACCTGCTGCGCTGCATGCCCACCATCCCGGGCGCGATCGGCGCGTTCCGCCGGGACGCGGTCCTTGAAGTCGGCGGCATGAGCGAGGACACGCTCGCCGAGGACACGGACATCACCATCGCCATGCACCGCGCGGGCTGGCGGGTCGTCTATCAGGAGCACGCGAGGGCCTGGACGGAGGCGCCGGGCTCCCTGAAGCAGCTGTGGTCGCAGCGGTACCGCTGGTCCTACGGCACCATGCAGGCGCTCTGGAAGCACCGCAAGTCCCTCACTGACAAGGGTCCTTCGGGCCGCTTCGGCCGCGTGGGCATGCCCCTGGTCGTGCTCTTCCAGATCGTCACGCCGGTCTTCGCACCGCTCATCGACGTGTTCACCGTCTATTCGATGATCTTCGTGGACTTCCAGGCGGCACTGCTCGCCTGGCTGGGTGTCCTCGCCGTCCAACTCGTCTGCGCGGCCTACGCGTTCCGACTCGACCGGGAGAAGTACCGCTACCTCGCGATGCTGCCGCTGCAGCAACTCGCGTACCGCCAGATGATGTACCTGGTTCTGATCCACTCCTGCGTCACGGCCCTGACCGGCGGACGCCTCCGCTGGCAGAAGCTCAAGCGCACGGGTGAGGTCGGAACCCCGGCAGGAGTGAGCTAGATGAGCTGGGGCGCGGAACAACAGGGGCAGGGGCAGGGGCACGAGCGGGGACACGGACAGGAACAGGGGCACGGGCAGGAACAGGGGCACGGGCAGGGGCACGGGCAGGGGCAGGGGCAGGGACAAGAGGAGTACGGCTACGGGTATGGGGGTCAGCAGGATCCGTACGGCTACGGACAGCAGCCCCAGCAGTACAGCCAGGCATATCCCCAGTCCACCCAGCCCACCCAGCCCACCCAGCCCACCCAGCACACCCAGTACACCCAGCCGTACCCCGACCACGGCCAGGGGTACGCCGACGAGGGCCTGCGGTACCCCGACAGCACGGCCCCCCTGCCGCCGGTGGAACCGGAGCCCGGTGCCGCCACCGTTGCAGCCACGGCCGTGGGCGAACGTCCCGCAGGGCGATGGGGGTCCCCCCTGGTCGAGCAAGGCCGAGAGCTCGGGGGAGGGTGGGCACATCTCACAGCGGACGGCGCCGTGGAACCCGACCTCAGCCCCAGCCTCAGCCCTAACCCCAGCCCCAGCCCCGGCGCCGGGAAGCCAGAGGGCTTGCCCTCCGACCCCGCGACGAAGGCGAAGCCGAGGGGCGGTCGCGACCGCTACTTCGACGCGCTGCGCGCCATCGCGCTCGTCCGCGTCGTGGCCTACCACACCTTCGGCTGGCCCTGGGCAAGCATGATCTTCCCGTCGATGGGCGTGATGTTCGCGCTCGCCGGCACCCTGATGGCCAGGTCCCTGGAGCGCCCCGCGCTCAAGGTGGTCAAGAGCCGGATGCGGCGACTGCTGCCGCCCTTCTGGTTCTGGGGATTCTTCGTCGTGCTGGCGATGCTGATCCACGGCTGGATGCCGGGCTGGCAGATCGTCTTCTGGGTCGTGCCCGTCGGCGACCCGCCGGGCAACCAGTGGGGGATGCAGGCCTGGGAGATCCTCTGGTACCTGCGGGCATACCTCTGGTTCGTCCTCCTGTCGCCGGTGCTCCTGAAGGTGTTCCGCAAGGCGCCGGTCCCGGTGCTGCTGCTCTCCCTCGTGCCGATCGTGGTCTTCCAGTACGGGTGGCAGCCGCCGGACAACCGCTTCGGCAGCGGCCTGACGGACCTGGCCACCTTCCTGTTCTGCTGGCTGGTCGGATTCGCGCACCGTGAGGGCGTGCTCCAGCGGCTGAAGCCCGCCGCGGTGATCCTGCTGTCGCTGGCCGCGCTGGCCTACGGCGGCTGGTACGCCTTGACCCACCAGGCCGAAACCGGGTCGTACGACATGGACGACATCCCGCTCGCCCAGACCTTCTGGTCGGCCGGCTTCGTCACGCTGCTGATGTATTTCAAGGCGTACTACGACGTCGACTTCGCCTGGCTCGCCCGCTTCAAGCGGCTGGACCGGACGGTGACGATCTTCAACGGGCGGGCCGTGACGATCTACCTCTGGCACGAGATCGCGCTGGTGCTCGCGGTTCCGCTGATCGATCAGTTCTGGAAGGTGCCCGCCTTCGAGAAGTGGCTGCCACTGGAGAGCCAGTGGTTCATGTTCGGCATCGGCTGGGTGCTGATCTGGATCGCGATCCCGCTGTTCGGCTGGGTCGAGGACGTGGCCGCGAAGAAGAAGCCGAAGCTGCTCCCCTCAGGGGGCACGTGAGAGCGGCGTACGGGCTGCAGCAAGGCGCCCGGATGAAGATCGGCGTAGAAGGAGAAGCTGCCGTGACGCGTCCGGACGGAGAGCGGCGTATGGGCGTACGAGCTGCCGTAAGGCGTCCGGATGAAGACCGGCGTACGGGCCGGGCGCTGGAGAGTCGCCCGGTCCGTACTGCCACAGTCCGTACTGCCACAATGGGTCCGTGACCCGCGCATCCCTGGACAAGCAGCCGCACGAAGTCGCCTCGATGTTCGACGACGTGGCGGAACGGTACGACCTGACCAACGACGTGCTGTCGCTCGGCCAGGCCCGGCTGTGGCGCAAGGAGGTCGCGAAGGCGGTCGACGCCCGGCCCGCGCAGAAGATCCTGGACCTGGCGGCCGGTACGGCGACCTCGTCCCTCCCCTTCGCCCGCACCGGCGCGTACGTCGTGCCCTGCGACTTCTCCCTCGGCATGCTCAGGGTCGGCAAGAGGAACAACCCCTGGCTGCCGCTCACGGCGGGCGACGCTACGAAGCTGCCCTTCAAGGACGACACCTTCGACGCGGTCACGATCTCCTTCGGGCTGCGCAACGTGCAGGACACCGACACCGCGCTGAGCGAGCTGTACCGGGTGACCAAGCCCGGCGGACGTGTCGTGATCTGCGAGTTCTCGCACCCCACCTGGGCGCCGTTCCGCACGGTGTACACCGAGTACCTGATGCGCGCGCTGCCGCCGGTCGCCCGCGCGGTCTCCTCCAACCCCGAGGCGTATGTCTACCTCGCCGAGTCCATCCGCGCCTGGCCGAACCAGCCCGAGCTGGCCGAGCGGCTGCGCAAGGCGGGCTGGTCGAAGGTGGCCTGGCGCAACCTGACCGGCGGCGTGGTGGCACTGCACCGGGGCTTCAAGGCCTGACCGAGACACAGGCCCCGGCACGCAGGGCCGCGGTACGCAGGGCCGCGCCACACGGGGTCGCGCCACACGGGGCCGCGGCATACGGGGCCCTGGCACATGCGGTCCCGGCACACGCAGTCCCAGCACATGCGGCCCCGGCACACGCGGCATTGGCACCGATTACCTGAGGACCTCGAACGGGTCGCCCGGTTCGTCCAGTTCGCGGCGCATCCCGCCAGACGGCGGACGGGGCAGCCGTGGCTCGCGCACCCCCGCGCCGCCCTCGGCGTCACCGAGGTCGAACCACACGGTCACGACGGCGCCTCGCGGGACCTCGGCGCCGGCCGGCGGAAATTGGCGTACGACGTAATCGACGACCGTGTGAGGGAAGTCGGGCCGGTCGGGTGCCACGAGCAGCACCCCTCTGGCCTCGGCCGTCTCGCGCGCGTCCACGGCCATCAGGCCCACCAGTCGCGGTACGCGCACTTCGGGTGTTTCGGGCGGTATGTACACAGACGTCACCCCCAGCGGTACCGGAAGGGTAAGCCTCCGCCGGGCCCTTTCGGAAGCTGTCAGGGGGCTTGCCCGGAGCCGTCGGGTGGTGTGCCGGAGCCGTCGGACGCTGTGCGGGAGCCGACCGGTGGCGTGCGGGAGCCGACAGGTGGGTGTGCGGGAGCCGACCGGTGGCGTGCGGGAGAGGGCCGGTCGGCCGGGGCGCCGGAAGCCGTCAGAGGGCCAGCCGGTAGCAGTGCGCGGGCTGCTCCAGCTCCGGGTGGGGGAAGTGCTCGGACAGTTCCATCCCGAGCCGTCGGGTCACGGCGATGGACCGGGCGTTGTCAGCTCTGACCATGGCGACGACCTGGGAGACGCCCGCCGCGCGCACCTTCTCCAGGGTGGCGAGAGCAGCCGCCGTGGCGTACCCCTTGCCCCAGTGCGCCCGCCCGAGCCGCCAGCCGATCTCGATCTCTCCCTGGGGCCCCCAGTCGCGCGGCCACGGCTGCGCGCCCGTGAAGCCCAGCACCTCACCGTCCGACCCGACCATGGTCCACAGACAGAACCCGAGCTCGGCGTCGTGCCGCCGCTGCCGCGCGGTGAGCTCCTCGTACACCGACAGTTCGGCCGCCCGGCCCCCGTGGAACTCCATGACCTCGGGGTCGGCGAAGATCCGGTGCCAGGCGAACGCGTCCTCGTCGGTGGGGACTCGGAGCTGTACGTCGGGGAGAGCTCGGTTCACGGGGCAGCCCTTCAACCAGGTGATCAGTACCGCTGCATAGACTGCCCATGTCCACCGCCCGTCAGCACGTTGATTTCGCATCTTGGGGAGAACCCGCCGTGACCGAGCCCCAGCCCCTCTCCGAAAACACCGCCGATGTCATCGTCGTCGGGGCCGGGCCAGCCGGTTCCACCACCGCCTACTACCTGGCGAAGGCGGGACTGGACGTGCTGCTCCTGGAGAAGACCGCGTTCCCGCGCGAGAAGGTCTGCGGCGACGGGCTGACCCCGCGCGCCACCAAGCAGCTCGTCTCGATGGGTATCGACATCTCCGAGGAAGCGGGCTGGCTGCGCAACAAGGGGCTGCGCATCATCGGCGGCGGCTCCCGGCTTCAGCTGGACTGGCCGGATCTCGCCTCCTACCCCGACTACGGACTCGTACGGAAGCGGGACGACTTCGACGAGCAGCTGGCCCGGCAGGCGCAGAAGGCGGGCGCGCGGCTGTACGAGCGCTGCAACGTCGGCGCCCCGATCCTCGACGACCGCACCGGCCGCATCACCGGCGTGCACGCGAAGCTGGGCGACACCGACTCGAAGGAGAAGCGAGAGGTGACCTTCCACGCCCCGCTGGTGGTGGCGGCCGACGGCAATTCCACCCGCCTCTCCCTGGCCATGGGCCTGCACCGCCGCGAGGACCGCCCGATGGGCGTCGCGGTCCGTACGTACTTCACCTCCCCGCGTCACGAGGACGACTACCTGGAGTCCTGGCTGGAGCTGTGGGACCGCCGGGGGCCCGAGGACCGTCTTCTGCCCGGCTACGGCTGGATCTTCGGCATGGGCGACGGCACCTCGAACGTCGGCCTCGGCGTGCTCAACACCTCCGACTCCTTCAAGGAGCTGGACTGGCGGGAGGTCCTGAAGGCGTGGTGCGCGTCCATGCCGGAGGACTGGGGCTACACCCCCGAGAACATGACCGGCCCGATCCGCGGCGCCGCCCTCCCCATGGCCTTCAACCGCCAACCGCACTACACGAAGGGCCTGTTGCTCGTCGGCGACGCCGGCGGCCTGGTGAACCCCTTCAACGGCGAGGGCATCGCCTACGCCATGGAGTCCGGCCAGATCGCCGCCGACGTCATCGTCCAGGCCCACGCGCGCGCCACCCCGGGCCAGCGCGAACTGGCCCTCCAGCGCTACCCGCAGGTCCTCAAGGACACCTACGGCGGCTACTACACCCTCGGCCGCGCCTTCGTGAAGCTCATCGGCAACCCGAAGGTCATGAAGATCGCCACCCAGCGCGGCCTGACCCACCCGCTGCTGATGAAGTTCACGCTGAAGATGCTCGCGAACCTGACCGACCCGACGGGCGGCGACGCCATGGACCGCATCATCAACGGTCTGTCGAAGGTTGCACCGAAAGCCTGATCATGCGGGACCACCTTTGACTCGGTCCTACCAAGGTGGCCCCGAAGGCATAGCCGACGTGCCCTTGGCGGCGTGACGGCGCCAACCGGCTGAGCCAGGGCGGCGGCGGGCCCGTTGCCGATGTGACGGGCTTTCCCCGGGCGGGCCCACGTGGCGTGGCTGGTTCTCCTTCAGCCGGTGTGTGGATGCTGTGGGTGGCCGGTCGGCGGCCTTCCGGCCTCCGGCGCCGCTCCCTACCCTCCCGTACTCATGACAACAGAACACTCGGAACAGTCCCAGGACCACATCGGACACTCACGCAGACGCTTCCTGGCCGGTGCCGGAGGCGCTCTCGGCGCCGTCGCGTTATGGCCCGGAAGCGCGAACGCGGCCTCGGGCAAGCGTGTCGCCGTCCTCGGGGGCGGCGTCTCCGGCCTCAGCGCCGCCCATGAACTCGCCGAGCGGGGCTACGCGGTGACCGTCTACGAGTACTACGACGTCCTCGGCGGCAAGGCCCGCTCGATGGACGTCCCCGGAACGGCCGACGGCGGCCGTAAGCCGCTCCCCGGCGAACACGGCTTCCGGTTCTTCCCCGGTTTCTACCGGAATCTCCCCGACGTGATGCGGCGAATTCCCTTCCCCGGCAACGCGAACGGCGTCCACGACAACCTGCGCGGCGGCACCGAGGCCCTCTTCGCCCGCGCCGGTGGCCGGCCCGACCTGCACTTCCCTCTGCGGCGGGTGACCACCCCGCCCGCGCCCGGCGACATCACCACCTCGTGGATCCGCGACCAACTGCTGTCCGTCCTCGACCTGGGCACCCGGCTGCCCGCCCACGAGGCCGCGTACTTCGCCGACCGCCTCCTCGTCCACCTCACCAGCTGCGACGCCCGCCGCGAGGACCAGTGGGAGAAGACCTCCTGGTGGGACTTCATCCGCGCCGAGGAGATGAGCGAGGAGTACCGGACGCTCCTCGGCATCGGCCAGACCCGCAACCTCGTCGCCACCCGCGCCGAAGTGGCCTCCACGCGCACGGTCGGCCGCGTCATCATCGAGGCCCTGCTGCTGTGGGGCCTGCTCGGCCGCGGCATGGACGGCGACGCCGACATCGACCGCGTGCTCAACGCCCCGACGAGTGAGGCGTGGATCGCCCCCTGGGAGGCGTATCTGCGCTCGCTGGACGTCGAGTTCGTGATGCGTACCCAGGTGCGCGAGGTCCTGTACGCGGGCGGGCGCGTCACCGGCGTGCGGGTCTCGGCCGCCGACGGAAGTCAGGAACGCACGGTCACCGCCGACCACTACGTCTCGGCGATGCCGGTGGAGCATGCGCGGGGGACCTGGGGCCGGGCCCTGCGCGCCGCCGACCCGCAGCTCGCCAAGTGCGATGCCCTGAAGACGGACTGGATGGTGGGCATCCAGTTCTATCTGCGCACGCCGACGCCCGTGGTGCACGGGCACATCAACTGCCTCGACTCACCGTGGTCGGTGACGGGCATCGGCCAGGCCCAATTCTGGGACGTACGCGACTTTTCGGCCGACTACGGCGACGGCAGAGCCCATGACTGCCTCTCGGCGATCGTCTCGGAGTGGGACAAGCCGGGAATCCTCTACGGCAAGACGGCCCGGGAGTGCACGAAGGAGGAGATCGTCGCCGAGACCTGGGCGCAGCTCAAGGACGGCCTCAACGACTCCGGGAAGACCACGCTCACGGACGCCGACCGGATCGGCTGGTTCATGGACCCGGCGGTGACGGGGCTCGGCGGCCCGGCCCCGCAGAACCGCGAGCCGCTCCTCGTGCACCCGACGGGAACCCTCTACAACCGCCCCTCGGCCCGCACCGCGGTGCCGAACTTCTTCCTCGCCGGCGACTACGTGCGCACCGACGTGGACCTGGCCACCATGGAAGGCGCCAACGAGTCCGCACGCCGGGCCGTCAACGCACTCCTGGACGCGGACAATTCGGGCGCCGAGCGCTGTGAGATCTGGGAGCTGTACCGGCCGCCGGAGATGGAATCCCTCAAGCGCGTGGACGAACTCCGCTACAAGCTGGGCTTGCCCAACACATTCGACCTCGGATAGGGCGAATCCGTACCAGTCTGGGGCGAACCCGACCCAGGGTAGGGCGAACCTGGCCCCAGGGAGGGCGAACCTGGCCCCAGGGAGGGCGAACCCGGCCCAAGGTAGGGCGAAAGGGCCCCCGCCCCCGAGGCGGCGGCCCTCACGCCGTACGTGTCAGAGGACTCGCACCGCGCCCGTCGCGGGGTAGCCCGAAAGGTCCTGAATCACCACACCCTTGGAGGGGTTGGCCGCGTCCAGGTACTGGCCGTTACCGATGTACACACCCACGTGGTACGCCGAACCGGCCGAACCCCAGTAGAGGATGTCGCCGACCTGGACGTTGGACAGCGACACCGGCGTACCGGCCGTCGACTGGTCCTGCGAGACGCGCGGCAGATCGACGCCGACCTGCTTGAACGCGGCCTGCACCAGACCCGAGCAGTCCCACGCGTTGGGTCCGGTGCCCCCCATGACGTACGCGTCGCCGACCTGTGCCTTGAGGAAGGCGATGACGGTCGCGACACTGCCGCTGGCCGGGGCGGAGACCGTCGTGGACGGGGAAGCGGACGCGGACAGGGTGGTCCGCTCCGAGGAACGCGAGGCGGCCTGGGCGGCGGCGGCCTTGCGCGCGGCCTCGGCCTTCTTCTTGGCCTCCGCCTTCTTCTTGGCGTCCGCGAGGTCCGCCTTGGCCTGCTTCGCGGCCTTTGCGGCGGCCGCGTCACGCTCGGCCTGCAGCTCGTAGTTGGCCGCGGCCTGCTGGGTGGCGTCCGCGGACTGCGCGACCTGAGTGGCCAGGTCGGCCGTCAGCGTGGGCAGTTCGAGGGTCTGCGTCACGGGCTCGTCGGCGTACGCCGAACCCGACGCCCCGGCCACTGCCAGGGTGCTGAGAACGCCACCGGCAACTCCGGCGCGCACCGCGAGCGACGACGCGTTGCGGCGAGGTTTCCGGTGGCTTCGTATGTGTGCGGTGTGGGACATGGGTACAAGCGGTACCAGGGGCTCCTCCATACCTTCAAGAAACGTGTGCTGCGCCACAGTTGTTCAATCCGCGGCCGAATTCAACGCGCGTCACTCTTTATTGACGCCGTAACGGGCATTGCGGACACGGTCCACCAAGCCCGTGATCATGGCCTTTCGGTATTACGTCCGGATTGCCCGCCGCTTACCACTGGTTGAAGCCGGTGGCCAAGCCCGGCTTATCTGACCCATAGGTAGATGTGGCGCAGGTCACGGAACGGTCACCTCGGTGATGGCGTCTCGCGCGGGAGTCCGCCCCGCCTCCGCTCGTGAACGCGTGCACGCGTCCACATCCGTCCCCGCACCTCCCACGGAGGTGTGAACGCGCCCTCTATCAAGGCACCGCGTCCAGCACCAATTTGCATGCAGGGGAATTCTCTTGATATGGAGACGCCGCCTCGGAGCTGCGATGACGAGCGGAAATGTCACCTCTGGTGATCGACCGGACGCTTCGGGTGTGAAGATCACTGCTCATCCGACTTCATGATCGTTCGTCAGGTGGTGGAGATCACAAAGCTTGTGCAATACCCCGTGTCGCAGATCACAGACCGCCGGGCATAAGATGCGTGGCAGTTGGGCTTGTGACCTGCTTCACATGTACGCGATCTTCGTCGGGACGCACGGGGCTCGTGGGACGAGTGAGGCGGGTGAGCTCGTCCGACGCAACCGCCAGCAGTCAGTGCCGACTGAGAGGAGCGAGGAGCGTGAACGCGTATGCGCCGATCCTCGTACTGGGAGCCCTCGGGGCAGGCTTTGCGATCTTCTCCGTGGTCATGGCCACGCTGATCGGTCCGAAGCGGTACAACCGGGCCAAGCTCGAGGCCTATGAGTGCGGGATCGAGCCGACCCCCACGCCGGCCGGCGGCGGGCGCTTCCCCATCAAGTACTACCTGACGGCGATGCTCTTCATCGTCTTCGACATCGAGATCGTCTTCCTCTACCCCTGGGCCGTCACCTTCGACGCCCTGGGTGTTTTCGGGCTCGTGGAGATGTTGCTCTTCGTGCTCACCGTCTTCGTCGCGTACGCGTACGTATGGCGGCGCGGCGGCCTGGAATGGGACTGAGGGGCCTTTAAGACATGGGACTCGAAGAAAAACTGCCGAGCGGATTCCTGCTGACCACCGTCGAGCAGGCCGCGGGCTGGGTGCGCAAGGCGTCCGTCTTCCCCGCCACGTTCGGACTCGCCTGCTGCGCCATCGAGATGATGACGACCGGCGCCGGGCGCTACGACCTGGCCCGCTTCGGTATGGAGGTCTTCCGCGGATCGCCGCGCCAGGCGGATCTGATGATCGTGGCCGGCCGGGTCAGCCAGAAGATGGCGCCGGTACTGCGGCAGGTCTATGACCAGATGCCCAACCCCAAGTGGGTGATCTCCATGGGGGTTTGCGCCTCATCAGGTGGAATGTTCAACAACTACGCCATTGTGCAGGGCGTCGACCACATCGTCCCGGTCGACATCTATTTGCCCGGCTGTCCGCCGCGGCCCGAGATGCTGATGGACGCGATCCTCAAGCTCCACCAGAAGATCCAGACCTCCAAGCTCGGCGTGAACGCCGAGGAGGCGGCCCGCGAGGCGGAGGAAGCGGCGCTCAAGGCGCTCCCCACCATCGAGATGAAGGGCCTGCTGCGGTGAGCGACGCGAACGGCAACGGGGTCAACCCCGAGAAGGACCTCGGCGCCTCCAACCTCCCGGGTCAGCGAGGCGACAAGGGCGAGGAGATCCGCGTCCAGCGCGGCATGTTCGGCGCCAACAACGGCGGTGACACCTCCGGCTACGGCGGCCTGGTCCGCTCCATCCGGCTCCCCGGCCCGGCCACCCGCCCCTACGGCGGCTGGTTCGACGAGGTCGCCGACGAGCTGGAGGGCGCCCTGGAGGAACAGGGGCTCGTCCCCGGGAACGCCATCGAGAAGACGATCGTCGACCGTGACGAGATCACCTTCCACATCGAACGCGAGTACCTGGTCCGCGTCGCCCAGACCCTGCGCGACGACCCGGCCCTCCGCTTCGAACTGTGCACGGGCGTGAGCGGAGTGCACTACCTCAGTGACAAGGGCCGCGAGCTGCACGCCGTCTACCACCTGCGCTCGATCACCCATAACCGGCTGATCCGCCTGGAGGTCAGCGCCCCCGACGCCGACCCGCACATCCCCTCGCTCGTCTCCGTCTATCCGACGAACGACTGGCACGAGCGCGAGACGTACGACTTCTTCGGGCTGATCTTCGATGGGCACCCGGCCCTGACGCGGATCATGATGCCCGACGACTGGCAAGGCTTCCCGCAGCGCAAGGACTACCCCCTCGGCGGCATCCCCGTCGAGTACAAGGGCGCCCAGATCCCGGCTCCGGACCAGCGGAGGTCGTACTCATGAGCACGCAGACCCCTTCTCCGGGCGCATCCGCCGCTTCGGCGCGCGAGACGACCGAAGGCACCGTCTACACGGTCACCGGCGGCGACTGGGACGAGATCGCCCAGTCCGCGGCGAAGTCCGACGACGAACGCATCATCGTCAACATGGGGCCGCAGCACCCGTCCACGCACGGTGTCCTCCGGCTCATCCTGGAGATCGACGGCGAGACGGTCACCGAGGCCCGCTGCGGCATCGGCTACCTCCACACGGGCATCGAGAAGAACCTCGAATTCCGCACGTGGACCCAGGGCACCACCTTTGTGACGCGCATGGACTACCTGACGCCGTTCTTCAACGAGACGGCGTACTGTCTCGCCGTCGAGAAGCTCCTCGGCATCACGGACCAGATCCCCGACCGCGCCTCGATCATCCGGGTGCTCCTGATGGAGCTGAACCGGCTCTCCTCCCACCTGGTGTGCATCGCCACCGGCGGCATGGAGCTGGGCGCCACCACGATCATGATCTACGGCTTCCGTGATCGTGAACTCATTCTCGACATCTACGAGCTGATCACCGGCCTGCGGATGAACCACGCGTACATCCGCCCCGGCGGACTCGCCCAGGACCTGCCCCCGGGCGCGGTGGACCAGATCCGCGAGTTCGTGAAGAAGATGAAGAAGAACCTTCCCGAGTACGACAAGCTCGCCACCGGGAACCCCATCTTCAAGGCCCGTATGCAGGACGTCGGCTATCTCGACCTGGCCGGCTGCATGGCCCTCGGCGCCACCGGCCCGGTCCTCCGCTCGGCGGGCCTGCCGCACGACCTGCGCAAGTCCCAGCCGTACTGCGGCTACGAGACGTACGACTTCGAGGTCCCGACCGCAGACACCTGCGACTCCTACGGGCGCTTCCTGATCCGCCTGGAGGAGATGCGCCAGTCGCTGCGGATCGTCGAGCAGTGCCTGGACCGGCTGCAGCCAGGGCCGGTCATGGTCGCCGACAAGAAGATCGCCTGGCCCGCCCAGCTCGCGCTCGGCCCCGACGGTCTCGGCAACTCCCTCGATCACATCAAGAAGATCATGGGCACCTCCATGGAGGCCCTGATCCACCACTTCAAGCTGGTGACCGAGGGCTTCCGCGTCCCGCCGGGGCAGGCGTACGCGGCGGTCGAGTCGCCCAAGGGCGAGCTCGGGGTGCACGCCGTGTCCGACGGAGGCACCCGCCCCTACCGGGTCCACTTCCGGGACCCGTCCTTCACCAACCTGCAGGCCATGGCGGCGATGTGCGAGGGCGGCCAGGTCGCCGACGTCATCGTCGCCGTCGCGTCCATCGACCCCGTGATGGGAGGCGTCGACCGGTGACCACCACTCCCGAGGGCGTCAGCCTGGGCATGCCCCAGCTGCCCGCGCCCGAATACCCGGACGACGTTCGAGCCAGGCTCGAAGCCGACGCGCGCGAGATCATCGCGCGCTACCCGGACTCCCGCTCGGCGCTCCTTCCGTTGCTGCATCTCGTGCAGTCGGAGGAGGGCCATGTCACGCGCACGGGACAGCAGTTCTGCGCGGACATGCTCGGCCTGACCACGGCCGAGGTCGCCGCCGTCGCGACCTTCTACTCGATGTACCGGCGCAAGCCGAGCGGCGACTATCAGGTGGGTGTCTGCACCAACACCCTGTGCGCCGTCATGGGCGGCGACGCCATCTTCGAGGCCCTCCAGGACCACTTGGGTGTCGGCAACGGCGAGACCACCGGTGACGGCAAGGTCACCCTGGAGCACATCGAGTGCAACGCGGCCTGCGACTTCGCTCCGGTCGTGATGGTCAACTGGGAGTTCTTCGACAACCAGACCGTGGACTCCGCGAAGCGTCTCGTCGACGATCTGCGCGCGGGAGCACAGGTCGAGCCCACCCGCGGCGCCCCCTTGTGCACCTTCAAGGACACCGCCCGGATCCTGGCGGGCTTCCCCGACGAGCGTGCGGGCGCGGTAGAGGCGGGCGGCAGCGCGGGCCCCGCCTCACTGATCGGCCTGCGTCTGGCCAAGGGCGAGACCGCCCCCGCGCGCGTGGTGCATCCGCGCGGCGAAGGGGCACCTCAGGACCAGCCGCCTTCGGAGCACCTGAGTTCACACGACGCGCCGCAGGACACATCGGCCTCCGACCCGTCCCACCCGGCGGGTCCCGTAGCCGAGGAGGGGGAGTGATGACCTTGGCACCCGAGGACGGTGGCACCGCCCGCCCGAGCGAATTCGAGCGTGGGGGAGAGACCAGTCCGGAAAAGCTGCTCGTACCCGTGCTGTCGGCCTTCTGGGACGAGGACAAGTCCTGGACGCTCGACGTCTACCGAAGGCACGAGGGGTACGAGGGCCTGCGCAAGGCGCTCGCCATGTCGCCGGACGACCTGATCGCGTACGTCAAGGACTCCGGGCTGCGCGGCCGAGGCGGCGCGGGATTCCCCACCGGAATGAAGTGGCAGTTCATTCCTCAAGGTGATGGCAAACCTCACTATCTAGTTGTCAACGCCGACGAATCGGAGCCGGGAACCTGCAAGGACATCCCGCTCCTCTTCGCGAACCCGCATAGCCTCATCGAGGGCATTGTGATCGCGTGTTATGCCATCCGGTCTTCGCATGCCTTCATCTATCTGCGCGGTGAAGTGGTCCCTGTTCTGCGGCGGTTGCACGAGGCCGTGCGTGAGGCCTACGCGGCGGGCTACCTCGGCGAGAACATCCTGGGCAGCGGACTCGACCTCCAGCTCACCGTGCACGCGGGCGCGGGCGCGTACATCTGCGGTGAGGAGACCGCGCTGCTCGACTCGCTCGAAGGCCGCCGTGGTCAACCGCGGCTTCGTCCCCCCTTCCCTGCCGTCGCGGGCCTCTACGCGTGCCCGACTGTTGTGAATAACGTCGAGTCGATCGCGTCAGTTCCCGCAATTCTCCACAAAGGCAAGGAATGGTTCAGGTCGATGGGCAGCGAGAAGTCCCCGGGCTTCACGCTCTACTCGCTCAGCGGCCATGTCACCAACCCCGGCCAGTACGAGGCGCCGCTCGGCATCACACTCCGTCAGCTCCTCGACATGAGCGGCGGCATGCGACCCGGGCATCGCCTCAAGTTCTGGACGCCGGGCGGCTCCTCGACACCGATGTTCACCGACGAGCATCTCGACGTCCCTCTTGATTACGAAGGAGTGGGCGCCGCGGGTTCCATGCTCGGCACAAAAGCTCTGCAGTGCTTCGACGAGACGACCTGCGTGGTCCGCGCCGTCACCCGGTGGACCGAGTTCTACGCCCATGAGTCCTGCGGCAAGTGCACGCCGTGCCGCGAAGGGACGTACTGGCTCGTGCAGTTGCTGCGCGACATCGAGGCCGGCAAGGGCGTCATGTCCGACCTCGACAAGCTGAACGACATCGCCGACAACATCAACGGCAAGTCCTTCTGCGCCCTCGGCGACGGCGCCGCCTCGCCGATCTTCTCCTCGCTCAAGTACTTCCGCGAGGAGTACGAGCAGCACATCACGGGCCGCGGCTGCCCCTTTGACCCGGCCAAGTCGACGGCTTGGGCCGACCGCACGGAGGTGAACGCATGACGGTGACCACCAGCGCTCCCTCGGGCGGGGGAGAGGCGGCGGTTCCGCCGGAGGATCTGGTCTCGCTGACGATCGACGGCGTGGAGATCAGCGTGCCCAAGGGCACCCTGGTCATCCGCGCCGCCGAGCAACTCGGGATCGAGATCCCCCGCTTCTGCGACCATCCCCTCCTCGACCCGGTCGGCGCCTGCCGCCAGTGCATCGTCGAGGTCGAGGGCCAGCGCAAGCCCATGGCGTCCTGCACGATCACCTGTACGGACGGGATGGTCGTCAAGACGCACCTCACCTCCCCGGTCGCCGAGAAGGCCCAGCACGGTGTGATGGAGCTGCTCCTCATCAACCACCCGCTGGACTGCCCGGTCTGCGACAAGGGCGGTGAGTGCCCGCTCCAGAACCAGGCGATGTCGCACGGCAACGCCGAGTCCCGCTTCGAGGGCAAGAAGCGGACGTACGAGAAGCCCGTCCCGATCTCCACCCAGGTGCTGCTCGACCGCGAGCGGTGCGTGCTGTGCGCCCGCTGCACCCGGTTCAGCAACCAGATCGCGGGCGACCCGATGATCGAGCTGCTGGAGCGCGGTGCGCTTCAGCAGGTCGGCACCGGAGAGGGCGACCCCTTCGAGTCGTACTTCTCCGGGAACACGATCCAGATCTGCCCGGTGGGCGCGCTGACGTCGGCGGCGTATCGCTTCCGCTCGCGCCCCTTCGACCTCATCTCCTCCCACTCCGTGTGCGAGCACTGCTCCGGCGGTTGCGCGACCCGCACCGACCACCGGCGCGGCAAGGTCATGCGGCGCCTCGCCTCTCCCGACCCCGAGGTCAACGAGGAGTGGCTGTGCGACAAGGGGCGGTTCGGCTTCCGGTACGCGCAGCAGCGTGACCGGCTGGACACGCCTCTCGTGCGCGGCGAGTCCGGTGAGCTGGAGCCCGCGTCCTGGCCGGAGGCCCTGGAGGCGGCGGCTCAGGGGCTCCTGGCCGCGCGATCGAGGGCCGGTGTCCTGACAGGTGGCCGCCTCACCGTCGAAGACGCCTACGCGTACAGCAAGTTCGCGCGCGTGGCCCTCGACACGAACGACATCGACTTCCGCGCGCGCGTGCACAGCGCCGAGGAGGCCGACTTCCTGGCGGCCCGGGTCGCCGGACGCGGACGGGACCTCGACGGTACGGGCGTCACGTACACCTCTTTGGAGAAGGCGCCCGCCGTTCTGCTTGTCGGGTTCGAGTCCGAGGAGGAGGCGCCCGGCGTCTTCCTGCGGCTGCGCAAGGCATGGCGCGGGCACGGACAGAAGAGTTTCTCCCTCGCCACGCACGCCACGCGCGGCCTGGAGAAGGCGGGCGGCACGCTGCTGCCGGCCGCGCCCGGCACCGAGACCGAGTGGCTGGACGCGCTCGCGAGCGGCGTCGGCCTTGAGGGCGACGGAGCCGAGGCCGCCGAGACACTGCGCACCGAGGGCGCGGTGATCGCCGTCGGCGAGCGCCTCGCCGCCGTGGCGGGCGGCCTCACCGCCGCCGTACGGGCCGCGTCCGCGACCGGCGCCCAGCTGGTGTGGATTCCGCGCCGGGCCGGGGAGCGCGGGGCGATCGAGGCGGGCGCGCTGCCGTCGCTGCTGCCCGGCGGACGGCCGGCCACCGACCCGCGCGCGCGGGACGAGGTCGCGGTCGCCTGGGGCGTCTCCGAGCTCCCGCACCGCTACGGACGCGACACCGGCCAGATCGTCGAGGCCGCCGCGGGCGGTGAGTTGCGGGCGCTGGTGGTCGCGGGCGTGGAGGTCGCCGACCTTCCCGACCCGGCACGCGCGCGTGCGGCACTTTCCGACGTGGGCTTCCTGGTCTCGCTCGAACTGCGGCCCAGTGAGGTCACCGAGCACGCGGACGTCGTCCTCCCGGTCGCCGCGGTCGCCGAGAAGGCGGGCACCTTCCTCAACTGGGAAGGCCGGGCCCGCTTCTTCGAGGCCGCGCTCAAGCCCGACCAGATGACCCGCCGCCTGGCGCCCACCGACGCGCGCGTCCTGCAGATGCTGGCCGACGCCATGGACGTACACCTGGGTCTGCCGGATCTGCGCACCGCGCGCGGGGAGCTGGACCGGCTCGGCGCCTGGGACGGGCCGCGAGCCACCGAACCCCTGGAGGTCGCGGCCCAGCTGCCGCGGCCGGCCGCCGGAGAGGCCGTGCTCGCCGGGCACCGGCTGCTGCTCGACCAGGGGCTCCTCCAGGAGGGCGACGAGGCGCTCGCCGGGACCCGGCACGCCGCACGCGCACGCGTGTCGGCCGCCACGGCCGCCGAGTCCGGTGTCAAGAACGGCGACCTCCTCGCCGTGACCGGCCCCACCGGAGTGGTCGAACTCCCCCTGCAGATCACCGAGATGCCCGACCGCGTGGTGTGGCTCCCGCTGAACTCCGCCGGCGGGGGCGTCGCCTCCGACACCGGGGCGCTGCCCGGCGCACTCGTCCGCATCGGCCCGGCGACCCTCGCCGCCGAGGCCCCCAAGGAGGTGGAGGCATGAGCCCGTACCTCGCCGCTGCAGACCTCTCCATGTTCGGCCGCGACCCCTGGTGGCTGGTCGTCGTCAAGGCGGTCTTCTGCTTCGCCTTCCTGATGGTGACCGTGCTCTTCTCCATCGTGTGGGAGCGCAAGGTCGTCGCCTGGATGCAGTTGCGCATCGGCCCCAACCGGCATGGCCCCTGGGGCATGCTCCAGTCGCTCGCCGACGGCGTCAAACTGATGCTGAAGGAAGACGTCATCGTCAAACGCGCGGACAAGGTGGTCTACGTTCTCGCACCGATCGTCGCGGCCATCCCGGCCTTCATGGCGATCGCGGTGATCCCCTTCGGGCCCTCCGGCAACGAGATCTCGATCTTCGGCCACCGCACCACGATGCAGCTCACCGACCTGCCGATCGCGATGCTCTACATCCTGGCGGTCGCCTCGGTGGGCATCTACGGGATCGTTCTCGCGGGTTGGAGTTCTGGATCCACCTATCCGCTGCTGGGCGGTCTGCGCTCCTGCGCGCAGATGATCTCGTACGAGATCGCCATGGGCGCCGCCTTCGCCTCGGTGTTCCTCTACTCCGGGTCGATGTCGACCTCGACGATCGTGGAACAGCAGCACGACCGCTGGTACATCATCCTGCTGCCGGTCTCGTTCCTGATCTACATCATCACGATGGTCGGCGAGACCAACCGCGCACCCTTCGACATGCCGGAGTCCGAGGGCGACCTGGTCGGCGGCTTCAATACCGAGTACTCGTCCATCAAGTTCGCGCTGTTCATGCTCGCCGAGTACGTGAACATGGTGACGGTCTCGGCCGTGTCGACGACGCTCTTCCTGGGCGGCTGGCGGGCACCCTGGCCTATCAGCACCTTCTGGGAGGGCGCCAACCACGGCTGGTGGCCGATGCTCTGGTTCGTGGTGAAGGTGCAGCTGCTGCTGTTCTTCTTCATCTGGCTGCGCGGCACGCTCCCGCGCGTCCGCTACGACCAGCTGATGAAGCTCGGCTGGAAGGTCCTCATCCCGGTCTCCGTGGTCTGGCTGATGCTCGTCGCGACCGTACGGACCCTGCGGAACGAGAACTACGACTTCGCGGACATCGCGTTGTACGTGGGTGGCGGCGTCCTCGTCCTGCTGCTGCTCTCGTTCGCCGCGGACATCTTCCGCGACAAGCAGGGCGCGCAGGAGGCGCCCGCCGAACCCGCCGCCTTCGACCCGATGGCGGGCGGGTTCCCCGTACCGCCGCTGCCGGGGCAGGAGCTTCCGCCGGTGCCGAGGCGCCGCCCGCGCCGCGAGCGGGAGTTGATTGTCAGTGGTGGGTCCGATACTGCGAGTGACGGATCGAATGGCGGAACTCGTGACGGAAAGGAGGGGTCCGATGGCTGAGGAGCCGAAGGAGACCAAGCCCGGTTTCCAGAACCCCGTCGCCGGCTTCGGCGTGACCTTCAAGGCCATGTTCAAGAAGCGGCTGACCGAGCAGTACCCGGAGCAGCAGAAGACCACCGCCCCGCGGTTCCACGGCCGGCACCAGCTCAACCGTCACCCGGACGGCCTGGAGAAATGCATCGGCTGTGAGCTGTGCGCCTGGGCCTGTCCCGCGGACGCCATCTATGTGGAGGGCGCGGACAACACCGACGAGGAGCGCTACTCGCCGGGCGAGCGGTACGGGCGCGTCTACCAGATCAACTACGCCCGCTGCATTCTCTGCGGCCTGTGCATCGAGGCGTGCCCCACGCGCGCGCTGACGATGACGAACGAGTTCGAGCTGGCCGACTCCAGCCGCGCCAACCTCATCTACACCAAGGAGCAGCTGCTCGCCGGCCTCGAGGAAGGCATGGTCGACACACCGCACTCGATCTTCCCCGGCACGGACGAGCAGGACTACTACCGGGGCCTGGTGACCGAGGCGGCGCCCGGCACGGAGCGCCAAGTGGCCGTCTCCAAGGGAGAGGTTCCGCAGGAGGCGGAGTCGACCTTCGGCGAGGGCGAGCCGGCGTCCGGGAAGGTGGTCGGCCGATGACCGCTCTCGCCGCCTACTCCACCTCCACCGGAGAGGCTTTCCAGTTCTGGGTCCTCGGCACCGTCGCCGTGATCGGCGCCCTGTGCACCGTCTTCATGAAGAAGGCCGTGCACAGCGCGCTCTGTCTCGCCGGGACCATGATCGTCCTGGCGGTGTTCTACCTCGCCAACGGCGCGTACTTCCTGGGCATCGTCCAGATCGTCGTCTACACCGGCGCGATCATGATGCTGTTCCTCTTCGTGGTGATGCTCGTCGGCGTCACCGCGGCGGACTCCCTGAAGGAGACCATCAAGGGGCAGCGCTGGCTGGCCCTGGTGTGCGGCCTCGGCTTCGGCGTCCTGCTGATCGCGGGCATCGGCAACGCGTCCATCAAGGACTTCAACGGCCTGGCCAAGGCCAACGCGAACGGCAACGTGGAGGGCCTCGCCGCCCTCATCTTCACGAAGTACGTGTTCGCCTTCGAAATCACCGGCGCCCTGCTCATCACGGCCGCCGTCGGCGCCATGGTGCTCACGCACCGCGAGCGCACCGAGCGCGCCAAGACCCAGCGCGAGCTGTCCGAGCAGCGCGTACGTGAGGGCAAGCACCTGCCGCCGCTGCCGGCACCGGGCGTGTACGCCCGGCACAACGCGGTGGACATCGCGGGCCTGCTGCCCGACGGCACCCCGTCCGAGCTGACCGTCAACAAGACGCTGCGCCAGCGCGGGCAGATCCGTGACGTGTCGGCCGAGGCGCTGAGCGATCTGAAGGCTCTGGAGCAGCGCGCCGAGGAGCGCCTGGAGCGCACGAATTCAGGCAACTCAGGTAATTCAGGGAATTCAGGGAATTCAGGGGAGGCGTCGAAGTGAACCCGGTCAACTATCTCTATCTCGCCGCCCTGTTGTTCACGATCGGCGCCACCGGCGTGCTGATCAGACGGAACGCGATCGTGGTGTTCATGTGCGTCGAGCTCATGCTCAACGCCTGCAACCTCGCGTTCGTCGCCTTCTCCCGTATGCACGGCAATCTCGACGGTCAGATCATCGCCTTCTTCACGATGGTCGTCGCCGCCGCGGAGGTCGTGGTCGGGCTCGCGATCATCGTGTCGCTCTTCCGTTCCCGCCACTCGGCCTCGGTCGACGACGCCAGCCTGATGAAGCTGTAAGGGGTCGCTGAATCGTGGAGAACCTGATTGCGCTGCTGGTAGCGGCGCCTCTGCTCGGAGCGGCCGTACTGCTGTGCGGCGGAAGGCGGCTGGACGCCGTCGGCCACTGGATCGGTACGGTCCTCGCGGCCGCCTCCTTCGTGATCGGCATCGTGCTCTTCGCCGACATGCTGGGGAAGAACGCGGAGCACCGGGCGATCGGCCAGCACCTGTTCAGCTGGGTCCCGGTCGCCGGCTTCCAGGCCGACGTCTCCTTCCAGCTCGACCAGCTGTCGATGACGTTCGTGCTGCTGATCACCGGCGTCGGCTCGCTCATCCACCTGTACTCGGTCGGGTACATGGAGCACGACGAGCGCCGGCGCCGCTTCTTCGGCTATCTGAACCTGTTCCTCGCGGCGATGCTGCTGCTCGTCCTCGCCGACAACTACCTTCTGCTGTACGTCGGCTGGGAAGGCGTCGGCCTCGCCTCGTACCTGCTGATCGGCTTCTGGCAGCACAAGCCCAGCGCAGCCACCGCCGCGAAGAAGGCCTTCCTGGTCAACCGCGTCGGCGACATGGGCCTGTCGATCGCCATCATGCTGATGTTCACGACGTTCGGAACCTTCGCCTTCGGGCCGGTGCTCGGTACCGAGGGGCACCCGGGGCTCGTCGGTGGCGCGACCGAGGGCAAGCTCACCGCCGTCGCCCTGATGCTGCTGCTCGCCGCCTGCGGCAAGTCCGCCCAGGTGCCGCTGCAGTCCTGGCTCGGCGACGCGATGGAGGGCCCGACCCCGGTCTCGGCCCTCATCCACGCCGCGACGATGGTGACCGCGGGCGTGTACCTGATCGTCCGCTCCGGCGCGATCTTCAACGCCGCGCCCGACGCACAACTGGTCGTCACCGTGGTCGGCGCCGTCACGCTCCTGTTCGGTGCGATCGTCGGTTGCGCGAAGGACGACATCAAGAAGGCACTGGCCGGCTCGACCATGTCGCAGATCGGCTACATGGTGCTCGCCGCGGGCCTCGGCCCCATCGGCTACGTCTTCGCGATCATGCACCTGGTGACACACGGCTTCTTCAAGGCCGGGCTCTTCCTCGGCGCCGGTTCGGTCATGCACGGCATGAACGACGAGGTCGACATGAGGAAGTACGGCGGCCTCAGGAAGTACATGCCGGTCACCTTCGTGACGTTCGGCCTCGGCTACTTGGCCATCATCGGCTTCCCGGGCCTGTCCGGCTTCTTCTCCAAGGACAAGATCATCGAGGCGGCCTTCGCCAAGGGCGGCACCGAGGGATGGATCCTCGGCGGCGCGGCCCTGCTCGGCGCGGCGATCACCGCGTACTACATGACGCGCGTGATGCTGATGACGTTCTTCGGAGAGGAGCGTTGGAGGAACCAACCGACCGCTTCTCCGGCTGAGCCGAGCGTGGAGCCCGCCGCGCAGTCGCACGGCGAGCACACGGAGCCGCACCCGCACGAGTCGCCCAAGACGATGACGATCCCCATGATCGTGCTGGCCTTCGGATCGGTCTTCGCGGGTGGCCTGTTCAGCATCGGCGACCGCTTCCTGCACTGGCTGGAGCCGATCACCGGCCACGCGGAGGGCAACTCGCCCGTCAGCGCCCTCACGGTCACGCTGGCCACCATGGTGCTGCTCGTCGTCGGCGCCGGAATCGCGTACGCCCAGTACGGGCGCCGTCCCGTCCCGGTGGTCGCCCCGCGCGGCTCGCTGCTCACCCGGGCAGCCCGGCGCGACCTGCTCCAGGACGACTTCAACCACGTCGTGCTGGTGCGCGGAGGCGAGCACCTCACCCGCTCCCTGGTGTACGTCGACCACACCCTGGTCGACGGGGTCGTCAACGGCACGGCCGCCTCGATGGGCGGCCTCTCCGGGCGACTGCGCAAGCTGCAGAACGGCTATGCGCGCAGTTACGCGGTCTCGATGTTCGGCGGTGCGGCGATCCTCATCGCCGCGACCCTGCTGATGAGGGCGGTCTGATACCGATGTCCTTTCCACTGCTGACAGCGACAGCGGCGCTCCCGGCCCTCGGGGCGATCGCCACGGCCGCCGTGCCGGCCGCGCAGCGTGTCGCCGCCAAGTGGCTGGCGCTGCTCGTCTCGCTCGCCACGCTGGTGCTCGCCGCGATCGTCCTGGTCCGCTTCGAGCCCGGCGGCGACCGTTACCAGCTCACCGAATCGCACTCCTGGATCAAGGACTTCGGGGTGCGGTACGAGCTGGGGGTGGACGGCATCGCGGTGGCGCTCGTCGCGCTCACGGCGCTGCTCATCCCGTTCGTGATCCTCGCGGGCTGGCACGACGCCGACCCGCACGAGACCGGAAGCAGGCGCTGGCGGCCCACACAGGGCTTCTTCGCCCTGATCCTGGCCGTCGAGGCGATGGTGATCATCTCCTTCGAGGCCACCGACGTCTTCCTCTTCTACATCTTCTTCGAAGCCATGCTCATCCCGATGTACTTCCTCATCGGCGGCTTCGGAGACCGCGCCCACGAGCACGGTGACGAGGCGGCCGCGACGCAACGGTCGTACGCCGCCGTGAAGTTCCTCCTCTACAACCTGGTCGGCGGCCTGATCATGCTGGCCGCGGTGATCGGTCTCTACGTAGTGGCCGGGAACTTCTCGCTCCAGGAGATCGCGCAGGCCCGCGCCAACGGTTCGCTGCACATGGCGACCAGCACGGAGCGGTGGCTCTTCCTCGGCTTCTTCTTCGCGTTCGCGGTGAAGGCGCCGCTGTGGCCGCTGCACACCTGGCTGCCCAACGCCATGGGTGAGGCCACCGCCCCGGTCGCCGTACTGATCACGGCGGTCGTCGACAAGGTGGGCACCTTCGCGATGCTCCGCTTCTGCCTCCAGCTGTTCCCGGAGGCGAGTAAGTGGGCGACGCCGGTCATCCTCGTACTGGCGCTCATCAGCATCATCTACGGTGCGCTGCTCGCGGTCGGCCAGCGGGACATCAAGCGGCTGGTCGCGTACGCGTCGATCTCGCACTTCGGGTTCATCATCCTGGGCATCTTCGCGATGACGAGCCAGGGCCAGTCGGGCGCGACGCTGTACATGGTCAACCACGGGATCTCGACCGCCGCCCTGATGCTGGTGGCGGGCTTCCTGATCTCGCGGCGCGGTTCGCGCCTGATCGCCGACTACGGAGGGGTGCAGAAAGTGGCCCCGGTGCTCGCGGGCACCTTCCTGATCGGCGGTCTCGCGACCCTCTCGCTCCCCGGGCTCGCGCCCTTCGTGAGTGAATTCCTCGTCCTGGTGGGCACGTTCACGCGCTACCCGGTCGTCGGCATCATCGCCACCTTCGGCATCGTCCTCGCCGCGCTCTACACGCTCGTCCTCTACCAGCGGACGATGACGGGCCCGGTGAAGGCCGAGGTCGCCGAGATGCCCGACCTCAGGGTGCGCGAGCTCCTGGTGGTCGCCCCGCTGATCGCTCTGCTGATCTTCCTGGGCGTCTACCCGAAGCCGGTCACCGACATCGTCAACCCGGCGGTCAAGCAGACCATGTCAGACGTACACAAGACGGACCCCAAGCCCGAGGTGGAGGCGGCCAAGTGAGCGCAGCAGCCGTCCACAGCCTGTGGACAACCGCGGCCGACCCGATCTCCAAGATCGACGCGCCGAAGATCGAATACGGGCAATTGTCGCCCACCTTGATCGTCATCGGCGCGGCGATCGTCGGGGTGCTGATCGAGGCGTTCGTGCCGCGCAAGTCGCGCTACTACGCGCAGGTGTTCGTCTCCGTCGTCGCGCTGGCCGCCGCGTTCGCCGCGGTCGTCGCGCTCGCGGCGGGCGGATACGGCACCACCAAGGCGCATATCGCGGCGATGGGCGCGATCGCCGTCGACGGGCCGGCCCTGTTCCTCCAGGGCACGATCCTGCTGGCGGGCATCCTCGGTGTCTTCACCTTCGCCGAGCGGCGCCTGGACCCGGAGGCGCACGGCAACCGCGTCGACTCGTTCGCCGCGCAGGCCGCGTCCGTGCCCGGCAGCGACAGCGAGAAGGCCGCCGTGAAGGCCGGGTTCACCACCACCGAGGTGTTCCCGCTCCTGCTCTTCGCGATCAGCGGCATGCTGGTCTTCCCGTCGGCCAACGACCTCCTGACGCTGTTCGTCGCGCTGGAAGTGTTCTCGTTGCCGTTGTATCTGCTGTGCGCGGTGGCCCGCCGCAAGCGGCTCATGTCGCAGGAGGCCGCGGTCAAGTACTTCCTGCTCGGCGCCTTCGCCTCCGCGTTCACGCTCTTCGGCATCGCCCTGCTGTACGGCTACGCGGGCTCCGTGTCGTACGCGACGATCGCGCAGGTCGTCGACGGCACGATCACGAACGTCGACCCGGCCCTCGCCGGCACCATGGGCAACGACGCGCTGCTGCTCATCGGCGCCGCCATGGTCGTCATGGGCCTGCTCTTCAAGGTCGGCGCGGTGCCGTTCCACATGTGGACGCCGGACGTCTACCAGGGCGCGCCGACACCGGTCACCGGCTTCATGGCCGCGGCGACGAAGGTGGCCGCCTTCGGCGCGCTGCTGCGCCTGCTGTACGTCGTCCTGCCGGGCCTGCGCTGGGACTGGCGGCCGGTGATGTGGGCCGTCGCGATCGTCACCATGCTGGGCGGTGCGATCGTCGCGATCACCCAGACCGACATCAAGCGGCTCCTGGCGTACTCGTCGATCGCGCACGCCGGATTCATCCTCGCCGGTGTCATCGCGACCTCGCCGGACGGAGTCTCGTCCGTGCTCTTCTACCTGGGCGCGTACTCGTTCGTCACGATCGGTGCCTTCGCGGTCGTCACGCTCGTACGGGACGCGGGTGGCGAGGCCACACACCTCTCCAAGTGGGCCGGTCTCGGACGCAGGTCCCCGCTGGTGGCGGCCGTGTTCGCGGTCTTCCTGCTGGCCTTCGCGGGCATCCCGCTGACCTCAGGTTTCGCCGGAAAGTTCGCCGTGTTCAAGGCGGCGGCGGAGGGCGGCGCGGGCGCGCTGGTCGTGGTCGGTGTGATCTCCTCGGCGATCGCGGCGTTCTTCTACATCCGCGTGATCGTGCTGATGTTCTTCAGCGAGCCGCGGCCGGAGGGCCCGACCGTCGCCGTGCCGTCGCCGCTGACGATGACGGCGATCGGGGTGGGCGTGGCGGTCACGCTGGTGCTGGGTGTGGCGCCGCAGTACTTCCTCGACCTGGCGGGCCAGGCGGGAGTCTTCGTCCGCTGAACCACGAAGGTCCGCTGAACCACGAAAGTGCCGGGCCTGCGAACCACGAAAGTGCCGGGCCTCGCTCCCTCCTCGGGAGCGAGGCCCGCGGCGTGTTCACTGGGCTGCGTGGGCGGAGTGCGTCGAAGTGGCTGTGCTCGGTGTGCACTTCACCGTGGGATTCCACCGGTCGAAGAGGCCGTTGGGGTTGTCCTTGTAGAGCCAGACGTGCAGGTCGTAGTGGATCGGCATGGTGGGGGTGTGGCCGGGCATCGGACCGTCGAACTTCCGGCCGCCGAACATCGAGGGCCTGTCGTCGTCCGTCTTCAGGTTCTGGTCGTGGTCCGGAACGATCCACTCCACTCCGGCGAGCCTGCGTTTCCCGCCCGCGCCGTCCTCGTAGAGGAGAGCCGCGGGCTTCGCCGGGTCGGTCGAGCCGTAAAGGGATTCCTTGAAGTAGTGGTAACCCATGCTGCCGTGGCCCATGGGGTCGTCGGAGCACCGGTCGGGGACGTATCCGTCGGCGACGGCGTTCGGTTCATAGAGGTACTTCGCCGTCGCGGCGTACGCCTCGGCCAGCTGCACCTGGACTCTCGGGTCGGCGGAGTCGTCCGCGACGGCGTGAGCGGGGACGGGGGCCAGGGAGAGCGAGGCGACAGCGGCCGTCGCGAGGGCGATGGCGGTCCTGAGGGGGCGCTGGGTCATGCGATGACTCCTAGAGGCGCGAGAGGCGCGAGAGGCGCGAGGGGTGCGAGAGGTACGAGAGGTACGAGCGGCGTACGGGCCGGCGCCGGTCCGTCGGGCACGGGCCCCCGCCTCCCGCCCGAGCAGCATGTCCCGTGGTCTCGAGGGGTCGCCATGCGGAAGGGGCCAACGGGCTGAACGCCGACAGAGTGCGCCGTCCGGGGGAGCGCGGGGAGAGCCGGGCGTCGGTGCGTACCGAAGCCGTACGGTCGCAGCCTGTGGATAACTCTGAGGCTGTCGGTGCGGAGCCCTATGGTGGCTGTCGTGGGCGAAGCGCGACATACGGGGGACGACGGGCGATGAGCGGGACGGGCGGGACAGGTGTGATGACCGGAGCGGACATGACGGAGCCCCTGGGTGACAGCGAGGCACTGGCCACGCTCCACCGGGTCTTCGGGTACGACGCATTCCGCGGCGAGCAGGAAGCGATCATCGAGCATGTGGTGACGGGCGGTGACGCCGTCGTCCTGATGCCGACGGGTGGCGGCAAGTCGCTCTGCTACCAGATTCCGGCGCTGGTCAGACCGGGTACGGGCGTCGTGGTGTCCCCCCTCATCGCGCTGATGCAGGACCAGGTGGACGCGCTGCGCGCGCTGGGCGTGCGCGCCGGGTTCATGAACTCCACGCAGGACTTCGACGAGCGGCGGACGGTTGAGGCGGAGTTCCTGGCCGGAGAGCTGGACCTGCTCTATCTGGCCCCTGAGCGACTGCGGCTCGACACCACCCTCGACCTGCTCTCCCGCGCGAAGATCTCCGTCTTCGCGATCGACGAGGCGCACTGTGTGGCCCAGTGGGGTCATGACTTCCGCCCTGACTATCTGGCCCTTTCGCTGCTGGGTGAGCGCTGGCCGGAGGTCCCGCGGATCGCGTTGACGGCCACGGCCACACGCGCGACGCACAAGGAGATCACCCAGCGCCTGGGCATGCCGAAGGCCCGCCATTTCGAGGCGAGCTTCGACCGGCCCAACATCCAGTACCGGATCGTCCCGAAGGCCGACCCCAAGAAGCAGCTGCTGTCCTTCCTGCGCGACGAGCACGCGGGCGACGCGGGCATCGTCTACTGCCTCTCGCGCAACTCAGTGGAGAAGACCGCCGAGTTCCTCTCCCGCAACGGCATCGAGGCGGTGCCGTACCACGCGGGCCTGGACTCGGGCACCCGCGCCGCCCATCAGTCGCGCTTCCTGCGCGAAGAGGGCCTGGTGGTGGTCGCCACCATCGCCTTCGGCATGGGCATCGACAAGCCGGACGTACGGTTCGTGGCCCACCTCGACCTGCCGAAGTCGGTGGAGGGCTACTACCAGGAGACAGGGCGCGCGGGCCGCGACGGACTGCCGTCCACGGCCTGGATGGCGTACGGCCTTCAGGACGTCGTCCAGCAGCGCAAGCTGATCCAGGGCTCGGAGGGCGACGAGGCGTTCCGCCGCCGGGCGGCCGCCCACCTGGACTCGATGCTGGCGCTGTGCGAGACGGTCCAGTGCCGGCGCTCCCAGCTCCTGGCCTACTTCGGCCAGGACCCGCACACCCCCGCCTGCGGCAACTGTGACACGTGCCTGGCGCCGCCCGAGACCTGGGACGGCACGGTGGCGGCGCAGAAGCTGCTGTCGACCGTGGTGCGGTTGCAGCGGGAGCGGGGGCAGAAGTTCGGCGCGGTGCAGATCGTCGACATCCTGCTGGGGCGCCGGACCGCCAAGGTGATCCAGTTCGACCACGACCAGCTGTCCGTCTTCGGTATCGGCGAGGAGCTGTCCGAGGCCGAATGGCGGGGCGTCGTGCGGCAGTTGCTGGCCCAGGGGCTGCTCGCGGTCGAGGGGGAGTACGGGACGCTGGTGCTGACCGAGGCCAGCGGGACGGTGCTGCGGCGCGAGCGGGACGTGCCGTTGCGCAAGGAGCCGGCGAAGCCGACGGTGTCCCGCTCGTCGTCCTCCTCGTCCGCCAAGGGCGAGCGCAAGGCCAAGACCGCCGTGGCCGAGCTCTCACCGGAGCTCGTCCCCGCCTTCGAGGCCCTGCGCGCCTGGCGGGCCGAACAGGCCCGTGAGCAGGGCGTCCCGGCGTACGTCATCTTCCACGACGCCACGCTCCGCGAGATCGCCACGGTGTGGCCCGGCTCGGTGGCCGAGCTGGGCACCATCGGTGGTGTCGGTGAGAAGAAGCTGGCGACGTACGGGGAGGGGGTGCTGGGGGTGCTTGCCTCGCTGGGCGCCCCCGGAGCAGTGGCGGACGCCGCCCCCGACGAGGCCCCGGATCCGGACTGGCCCGAGATGGACGCGGAGCCGGAGCCGGAGGACTGGATATAGGGCGGGATGGACGTGGAGCCGGAGGCGGAGGACTGGATAGAGGGGCGGGTGCCGTCGCGGCCGTCGTAGCTGCGGTCATGCGTGCCGCTCACGGCGGCACGGGTGGGCACAGCGGCACCCGGTAGGCGTCTGGCTGCGCGGCCCACCCCGCCGCCGGCATCCACGCCGGATGCCCTTGGACACGGTGGCAGTGGCGCGCGGCGCGGCGTCACAGCGCCCGTGACGCATACGCCCTGACGTCCGCGTCGGGGTCCGCCACGGCCGTGGCCAGCGCTGTGCGGGCGTCCTCGTCGGCAGCGGCGTGGCGCACCAGTGCGAGTACGGCAGCCTTGCGGACGTCGGCGTTCGGATCGCCGAGGACCTTGGCCAGGGAGGGGACGGCCACGTCGGCAGCGGTGCCGGACAGTGCGGTGGCGGCGCCGGCCCGTACCTGCCAGGCGGGGTCGGCCTGAGCGGCGACGGCGCGTGCGGCCAGCAGGGCCGAGCACCCTGTGACCGCAAGCGACTCGAAGGCCGCCGCCCGGACCAGGGCGTCGGGGTCCTCGGTGAGTTGATCGAGGGTGTCCTCGACGGGCCTTCCAGGGGTCACGTTGGCCAGCGCCTTGGCGACGGTGACGCGGACCTCGCGGGAGGGGTCCGCCGCCGCCCGGGCCAGGTGCTCCGCGGCGTCGACCGAGACGAGGGCGCGTACGGCCTCGATTCGGACCGCGATGTCGGAATCCGCCAGGGCGTCCGCGAACAGCGCCGCGTCACCCAGGCGCAGCGCCCGCAGGACGTCCAGGGCGGCGGCGCGCACGACGGGGTCGGCCTCGACCAGGGCGGAGGCGAGGCCGTCGCGCAGTTCGCCCTCGGGCGGCAGCGTCTCGACCAGCTCGCGCAGCGAGGCCGCCGCGGCGGCCCGTACGTCGCCGTGCGGGTCGCGGAGCGCGGCGGCGAGGGCGGGACCGGTACCGGGCGGCACGGTCTCGGTGAGTACGGCGACGGCCGCCCGCCGGACGGCGGGAGCGGGGTCGTCCAAGTAGGGCCGCAGGGCGGAGAGTTCGGATTCTTCTTCGGAGAGGGTGAGGAGCTGGAGCAGGCGGGGGGAGGAGTCGGCGTCCGCGTCCGGGTGGCTGCTGGTGGTGGCGTCGGGGACGTCGGTGACCGCCGGCTGAGAAGCCACCGGTGCCGCATCACGTGCACCCGCCGTGGCCACCCCCTCGGGGTGGACCTCGCCGAGGTGCCGGGAGGGGCCGCCGGTCGGGGTGAAGTCGGGGACGGGGACGAGATAGGGGGCCACGGGTCGGGCCGTGAACTCCATGGAGCCGGAGGGGGACTTGTGCAGGTCGAGGTGGTGGAACCAGGAGGCGTCGTCGCGCGCGGGATGGTCGGTGCGGTCGTGGTAGAGACCCCAGCGCGATTCCGTGCGGGCGAGCGAGGCACGCGCGGCCATCTCCGCGCAGTCGCGGATGAAGGTGACCTCCGCGCACCGCATCAGCTCGTGCGGAGTGCGGGCACCCATCTCCGCGATGTCCGTACGCATCCGCTCGAACGCCTCCAGGGCGAGCGAGAGCCGGGCGCCGGACTTCGGCGGGGCCACGTAGTCGTTCACGAAGCGGCGGAGTTTGTATTCGACCTGGGGCTGCGGGGGGCCGTCCGGGTTGCGCAGCGGGCGGTAGACCAGCTCGTGCGCGTCGCGGAGTTGGTCCTGCGGCAATTCGCCCTCGTAGGGCTTGTATCGGGCCGCGTCCGCGCCCGCGAGGTCGCCGAAGACGAACGCGCCGATCATGTAGTTGTGGGGGACGCAGGCCAGATCCCCGGCGGCGTACAGGCGCGGCACGGTCGTACGGGCGTGGTCGTCGACCCGTACGCCGGAAGCGGAGTGGCCGCCGCACAGGCCGATCTCGGAGATGTGCATCTCGATGTCGTGGGTGCGGTAGTCGTGACCGCGCCCGGCGTGGAAGGTGCCACGGGTGGGGCGTTCCGTGGTGTGCAGGATGGATTCGAGGGCGCTGATCGACTCCTCGGGAAGGTGGCTGAGCTTGAGGTACACCGGGCCCCGGTCGGAGGCGATCTCCGCGGCGAACTCCGCCATCATCTGGCCCGACCAGTAGTCGGAGTCGACGAAGCGTTCGCCGTGCCGGTTGACCTGGTAGCCGCCGAAGGGGTTGGCGACGTACGCGCAGGCGGGGCCGTTGTAGTCCTTGATCAGCGGGTTGATCTGGAAGCACTCGATGCCGGTGAGCTCGGCGCCGGCGTGGTAGGCCATGGCGTAGCCGTCACCGGCGTTGGTGGGGTTTTCGTACGTCCCGTAGAGGTAGCCGGAGGCGGGCAGGCCGAGGCGGCCGCAGGCGCCGGTCGTGAGGATGACGGCACCGGCGCGGACCGAGACGAAGCCGCCTGTGCGGGTGTTGAAGCCGGCGGCCCCGACCGCGCGGCCGTCCGCCGTGAGGACCCGCACCGGCATCACGCGGTTCTCGATGCGGATGCGCTCGCGCATCTCGCGGCGCCGCAGTTGCCGGTAGAGCACCTTCTTGACGTCCTTGCCCTCGGGCATCGGCAGCACGTACGAGCCGGAGCGGTGGACCTGGCGGACCGCGTACTCGCCGAGCTCGTCCTTCTCGAACTTCACGCCGTACGACTCCAGGCGCCGCACCATCGCGAAGCCGCGGGTCGCGGTCTGGCGGACGGTGGACTGGTCGACGATGCCGTCGTTGGCGCGGGTGATCTCGGCGACGTAGTCGTCGGGTTCGGCGCGGCCGGGGATGACCGCGTTGTTGACTCCGTCCATGCCCATGGCGAGGGCACCGGAGTGGCGCACGTGTGCCTTCTCCAGGAGGAGGACGTCGGCCCCGTGCTCGGCGGCGGTGAGGGCCGCCATGGTGCCGGCCGTGCCGCCGCCGATGACGAGGACGTCGCAGGAGAGTTCTTCGGCGTTCGCGAGCGAGGGGATCTGCACGGGGGTGTCCACGAGGGTGCCTTTCAGGTGCTGAGGGACGTGAGGACCTCGCGGCGCAGGGACAGCGTCGCCGGGTCGTCGAGTGCGGATCGCTCACGGGGGCGCGGGACTTCGCGTACGGCGAGAAGCCTGCCGGGGCTGCTGGGGCTCCCGGAGCCGCCGGGGCTGCCGGAGCCATCGGGCGCGCCGGTCCCGCCTCCGACGAGCGGGCGTCCGGAGCCGAGCAGCGCGACCCGGTCGCCGAGGAACAGCGCCTCGTCCACGTCGTGGGTCACGAAGACGACGGTCGCACCGGTGCCGCGCAGTACCTCGACGAGGAGGTCCTGCATGCCGGCGCGGGTCTGGGCGTCGAGGGCACCGAAGGGCTCATCCATGAGGACGGCGCGGGGTGCTCCGGCGAGGGCGCGGGCGAGTTGGACTCGTTGGCGCTGGCCGCCGGAGACGCGGTGCGGCAACTGCCGTTCGCGGCCGGTGAGTCCGACACGGGCAAGCCAGGAGTCGGCCTGGGCGCGGCGCTCGGTCCGCGGCAACCCCTTGATGACCAAAGGGAGTTCGATGTTGGCGCGCAGGGTGCGCCAAGGCAGGAGGGCGTCCTCCTGGAAGACGAGCGCTCGGTCGGCGGCGGGGCCCACCAGGGGGCGGCCGTCCTGGGTGACCGTTCCGGCGAGGGCGGGCAACAGTCCGGCGAGGGTGCGCAACAGGGTCGACTTGCCGCAGCCCGAGGGGCCGACGACCGTGATGATCTCGCCAGGGGTGATGGCGAGGTCGACTCCTTCGAGGACGGGGGCGCCGGGGCGGCCGAGCGAGGCGTTCCCGAGGGAGAGGCGGGTGCCGCGCGTGGCGATGGGTGCGCCGGTCCCGGCGACCGGCGACTCCGTCTCGGCGACGGACGTCCCGGTCTCAGACGAGGTGCTCATCGCGCACCCCCTCGGGGCGTACCGGTGCCGGCGTGGGGGAGACCGGGGCCGCAGCCTTGCGTACGGGCGCGCCGGTGACGTACTCCGTGCGCGGCAGCCAGCGGGTGAGCCACCGCCCCACGCGTTCGACGGCCGTGGAGGTGACCCAGCCGAGCACCCCGATCGTGACCATGCCGACGAAGACACCGGGGTAGTCGACGACGGTGTAGTCCTGCCAGGTGCGATAGCCGACGCCGTACTGCCCGGAGATCATCTCGGCGGAGATGACACAGATCCACGAGACGCCGATGCCGACCGAGAGGCCGCTGAAGATCCCAGGGAGGGCGCCCGGCAGGACCACCGAGCCGAGCACCCGCCAGCGGCCGCCGCCCATCGTGCGCACCGCCTCCTCCCACACGGGAGTCAGCGCGCGCACCGCGTGCCGGGTGGAGACCAGGACAGGGAAGAAGGCGGCGGTGCAGGTGATGAAGACGATGCCCTGTTCGTTGCTCGGGAAGAGGAGGATCGCGACCGGGACGAGCGCGATGGCCGGGATCGGGCGGACCACTTCCAGGACCGGACCGATCAGGTCCTCGGCGAGGCGGGAGCGTGCCACGGTCACGCCGGTGGCCACGCCGAGCATGGCTGCCAGCAGGAAGCCGGTGAGGATCCGGGTGAGGCTGTCGGTGAGATCCGTCCAGTAGTCGTCGCCGCCGAGCCGGTCGCCGAAGGCGCGGGCCACGTCGGCGACGGTCGGGAACTGCGAGAAGCGCAGCCAGAGGTCGACGTTCAGGCTGGTCAGCAGCTGCCAGGCGGTCAGGGCCGCGGCGAGCGACGCGGCCCTGACGAGATACCGGGTCATGACGCCCGCTCCAGGGCGGCGGTGTACGAGATCGTGCGCGCGCCCTGGTGGCCGGCGATGTACTTCTGCGCGGTCGCCGCCGTGACGAACGGGCGCAGGTCGTCGCCGTCGGCCACCCATACCGCCTTGTCGGCGAACCAGAGGGTGCCGGTGGTGGCGTCGGGGACGTACGCGGCACGGAGGGAGGTGCGATGCGCGGCCACGTAACGGAGAAGGGAGACGGGGGAGTTGAAGGTACGAGTCGTGGTGGAGCCCTTGGACCATGCCTCGCCGGCGGCCGGTGGGGGCGTCGCGGCGAGCTGGTCGGCGTACGCGGTCGGGCCGAGGGCGCGCTTGACGTACTGGTCGTCGACGAAGGCGTCCACGTCCACGTCGCCGACGAGCTTCGCCGACTTCAGGACGGCGACGTCCTTCTTGAGGGCGGAGACCAGGCTCGGTTGCAGCGCAGGGTCGAAGGTGGCGATGCCATGAGCGCCGTTGTAGAGGTAGACGACCTCGGCGGGCAGGCCGGTCGCCTTCGCGACCTTCTCCGCTGCGGCCACCGGGTGGTCGTGGAGATAGGTCGTCGCGTCCGACTGGGCCTTCAGGAAGGCCTCGAGGACGGCCGGGTGCTTCTTCGCGAAGTCCTCGCGGGCGGTGACGCCGTGGAAGGTCGGCAGGTTCAGTTCGGCGCCGTCGTACAGGGCCTTCGCCTTGCCCTGGTAGGCGAGCAGACCGGGCCAGGCGACGAACTGGGAGAGCGCGTCCGTGCTGCCCGCCGCGAGGGCCGAAGTGCCCACCGCGGGCTGCTGGTTGAGCTTCTCGATGCCTTTGTCCGGGTCGATTCCGGCGCGCTGGAGGGCCCGTACGAGGGTGCCGTCGGCGGCCGAGCCGACACTGGTCGACACCTTCTTGCCGCGCAGGTCATTCAGCGAACGGAGCTTCGAACCCGGCGCGGTGACGATGGTGTTGAGGCCGCCGTGGAGGTTGTAGCCGGTGACGGAGACCAGGTGGGTGGGGCGCCCGAGTTGTTTGCCGCGGGCCGCGTTGATGAGGAGCGGAAAGTCGCCCATCGAGCCGATGTCGATCTTTCCGGCGGTCATCTGGGCGGTGATCGGCGCGCCGGTCGCGTAGTCCTGCCAGTTCACCTTGTAGGTGGTGCCGTCTCCGAGAGAGTTCAACTCCTTTTCGAAGTAGCCGAGCGTGCGCAGCAGGGTTCCCGCCGTCACGGTGTTGATCGTCTTGGACTGGTAGCCGATCGTGACGGTGACCGTGGAGCCGCCGCCGGACCCGGTGTCTGCGCCGCAGGCGGTGAGGGGGAGTACGAGGGCTGCCGTGACCAGAGCGGCAAGTGCTTTGTGCGTCATGGGAGTTCGAACCTCTCACCGGAGGAGATAGGGCATGTTGACCGTGACCGCCCCGGTGGGGCATCGGGCCGCGCACGGGCCGCAGTACCAGCACTCGTCGATGTGCATGTACGCCTTGCCGTTGTTCTCGTCGATGGCGAGGGAGTCCAGCGGGCACATGTCCACACAGAGCGTGCAGCCGTCGATGCACTTCGACTCGTCGATGGTCACGGGCACGTCGGCCCGCTGGGGCACCAAGGGCATGGCTGTCTCCAGGAAGGTCCTGCGGGGAAGGGTGGGGTCGGGCGGAGTGGGGTCGGGCGGGGTGGGGTCAGCGCGCGCGGCGGAGTTGACCGCTCATCGTGATGCGGTCGCCGCGGAAGCGGATGAACTCCAGGTCGACGGGGCGGCCGTCGGCGAGGTGCGTCAGGCGTTCCAGCATGAGTACGGCGGTGCCGCGCGGGGCCTGCAGTACGGCAGCGGAGTGCACGTCCGCGTTCACGGCCTCCAGGGTGATGTCGGCGTGCCCGAGGGGCTGCCCGGCGATGGCTTCCAGGAGGCGGAAGACATCGGTGTTCTCCAGATCGGCACCCAGCAGGGCGGCGCCGAGGTCGAGGGGGATGTAGGTGAGGTCGAGGGAGAGGGGGAGGCCGTCGAGGCGGCGCAGACGTTCGATGTACAGGACGTCGGAGCCGGGGGCGATGCGGAGGCGGTCGGCCACCGGGGCGGGCGCGGCCACGGGGCCGACGGTGCGGACTTCGTTGGTGACCTGGCCGTGTTCGCGCAGGGTCTCCGCGAGTCCCATCAATCGGTCGAGTCCGTGCGGGTACTTCTGGGCGACGACGACCGTGCCGACGCCGGGGAGCCGTTCCACCAGGCCCTCCGCGCGGAGCAGGTCGAGGGCTTGGCGGACGGTGTTGCGCGAGGCGCGGTAGTCGGTGCCGATGGCGGCCTCGTGCGGCAGGGTGCCGTCCGGGAAGCCGCCGGTCAGCACCTGGTGGCGGAGCAGGTCGGCGAGTTGCCGGGCCCGGTCGGCGCGCAGTCGACGCCGGTGGGCGGCGACGGTGGTCGCGCCCTGGCCGGCGTGGTCTCGGATGCGGTCGGTGGGCATGCGTCGGACGATACCGACGGGGGGTCTGGCGTGGTGTTGCCGGAGTGTTGCGCCACCTGTGGGGGCGGTCGAGGCCGTTCTGACCTGGGTTTTTCCGGCGCCGCCCGCAAGATCTGCCACCGCTGGGGCGATCCGGTGATGGGGAGTGGGGGTGGCTCGCGGGAGCGCGTGCGGGTGGGTGGGGCTTGGGGGGTGTTCGCCCCCTCCGCCCCTGCCCTCCCCCAGGCTCTCGGCTTCGCTCGAGCAGGGGGGCGCGGTCTGAGGGCTGCGCCCCCAGACCCCCGTATCGCGCTTCGCGCTCGTCCTCAAACGCCGGCCAGCCCAAGACGCGCCGGCCGGCGCAAGACTCTCCGGCCGGCGCAAGATTCTCCGGCCGGCGCAACACTCTCCGGCCGGCGCAAGACGCTCCGTACGAGCTAGGACTCTCCGGCCGGCCTAGGACTCTCCGGCCGGGCTGAGAATTCGGCCCCTCACCTCGCCCAGGCCCACCCGTGTCCCGCCCGGGCCCGGGGCCCATGCCGTCAGGGTGACCTCGTCGCCGTCCTCCAGGAAGGTGCGCTTGCCGTCGGGGAGTTCGAGGGTGTCGCGGCCGTTCCAGGTGAGTTCGAGGAGGGAACCGCGTTCGGACTCCGAGGGGCCGCTGACGGTGCCCGAGCCGTAGAGGTCGCCGGTGCGCAAGGAGGCGCCGTTGACCGTCATGTGGGCCAGTTGCTGGGCGGCCGTCCAGTACATGGTGGAGAAGGGGGGTTCGGAGACGACGTGGCCGTTGATCGCTACGGAGATGCGGAGGTCGTAGCCGCCGGGGTCGTCGGAGGAGTCGTCGAGGTAGGGGAGGAGGGGGTGGGTGCGGGCCGGGGGTGCGACCCGGGCGTCGTCCAGGGCGTCGAGAGGGGTGATCCACGCCGACACCGAGGTGGCGAAGGACTTGCCCAGGAAGGGGCCGAGGGGGACGTACTCCCAGGCCTGGATGTCGCGTGCCGACCAGTCGTTGAGGAGGCAGAGGCCGAAGACGTGGTCGCGGAAGGCGGCGAGCGGGACGGGCGTGCCCATGGCCGAGGGAGTGCCGACCACGAAGCCGACCTCCGCCTCGATGTCCAGGCGGACGGAGGGGCCGAAGAGGGGGGCGGGGTCGGCGGGCGCCTTGCGCTGGCCCGAGGGACGGACGACCTCCGTGCCGGACACCACGACCGTGCCCGAGCGGCCGTGATAGCCGATCGGCAGGTGCTTCCAGTTGGGGGTGAGGGAGTCGGCGGCGTCGGGGCGGAAGATCTGGCCGACGTTCCTGGCGTGGTTCTCGGAGGCGTAGAAGTCGACGTAGTCCGCCACGTCGAAGGGGAGGTGCAGGGTCACCTCGGAGAGGGGGTGGAGATGAGGTGCGAGGGTCTCCCGGTGGGCCGGGACCGTCACCCAGCCGGTGAGCGCGCGCCGGACGTCGGACCAGGCGGTGCGGCCCGCCGCGAGCAGCGGGTTCAGGGTCGGTTGCGCCAGCAACTCGGCGTACGGGGAGCCGAGCGCCCGGGCCGCCGCGCCCGCGTCGAGTACGTGGTCGCCGAGCCTGACGCCGATGGTTCGCTCAGACGAGCCGGCCCGGGAGAACACGCCGTACGGAAGATTGTGCGGGCCGAAGGGATCGCCCTCGGGAACATCGAAGGGGGGCATCGGGTGGTGCCTCGCTTTCGGTCTCGTGCTCGGTTTCCTGCTCGGTTCGTACTGGAATTCGTACGCGCCGAGTGATCCATGTGTTCCGTGTGGTCGGGGCACACGTTACGGGGGAGTGACCGTGCTGTGGCAGTGCCTAAAGAGTTTGCAATGTCCGAAATAGCCTTGTCGGACGTGGCAATTCCGGCTTAGCGTCCTTTGGGGGACACGGACGGGGTGGGTCCGGTCCGTAGGGGGGACGCGTGGGGGGACCCGTGGCCAGGAGCTCCAGCAGTGTGCCGGTCGACGCCGACCGGGACGTTCCGGGGCTCATCGTGAAGTTCGGCGACTACCCGTTGCACCACGGCGGAGTGGGAGCCATCCGCAGCCTGGGCCGGCTCGGCATACCGATGTATGCGATCACGGAGGACCGTTACACGCCCGCCGCGTCCTCGCGCTATCTGCGTCGCGCCTTCGTCTGGCCGACCACCGGGACGGAGGAACCGGAGCGGCTCGTCGAGGGGTTGCAGCGCATCGGTCGCCGGATCGGCCGGCCGACGGTCCTCGTCCCGACGGACGAAGAGGCCGCCGTGCTGATCGCCGAACACGAGGACGAGCTCCGGGACCGCTTCCTCTTCCCGCGGGTGGACGCAAAGCTCCCGCGCCGCCTCGCCAGCAAGCAGGGGCTGCACGAACTCTGCGTGGAACACGGCATCCCGAGCCCCGCGGCGGCCTTTCCGCAGTCGTACGAGGAGATCGCGGCGTTCGCCGAGAAGGCGCGCTTCCCGGTCGTCGCCAAGAACCGCGAGGCCTTCGTGCGCCGCAGCCGCCCCGCGGTGAACGGAACGACGAAGATCGCGACCCGCGAGGGGCTTCTGACACTCGCTCGGGACTGGGGGCCGCGACCGGGCGTGATTCTCCAGGAGTACCTGCCGAGGGAGGAGGCGGAGGACTGGATCGTGCACGCGTACTTCGACGCGGAATCGACGCCGCTCGCGATGTTCACGGGCGTGAAAGTCCGCTCCTGGCCGCCGCACGCGGGAATGACGGCGAATGCGTACGTCGTCGACAATCCGGAACTCGCGGACCTCGCCGCGCGTTTCATCAAACAGATCGGCTTCAGCGGCGTCATCGACCTGGACCTGCGCTTCGATCGGCGCGACGGGCAGTACAAGCTCCTTGACTTCAACCCACGGATGGGCGCGCAGTTCCGGCTCTTCGAGAGCGAGTCGGGGATCGACGTCGTCCGTGCCATGCATCTGGACCTGACCGGGCGCACCGTTCCAGAGGGGGAACAGCGCGCCGGCCACCGGTACATCGTGGAGAACATCGACCTGCCGGCCCTGCTCGCCTACCGGCGCAGTGGCTATACGACCCCGCACGCGCCGGCTCGCGCGAGCGGTACGGAGCTGGCCTGGCTCGCGGGTGACGACCTGCGGCCGTTCTTCACGATGCTCGCGCGCTTCGTGCGGCCGGGCGCGAAGCACCTGTATCAGCTGTGGCGGACCAACCGCCGTGGCAGCAGCAACAGTTACACCAGCTACGACAGTTCCAGCAGTTCCAGCAGTTCCAGCAGTTCCAGCAGTTCCAACGCGAAGTAGACGTAGTACGTCCTGGGGAGGGACTTCGTGAACCATCCGGTAGCAGTCATCGGTGCCGGGCCATTCGGCCTGTCCACCGCCGCCCATCTGCGGGCGCGTGGTGTCCCGGTGCGTGTCTTCGGCGAGCCCATGGTGAGCTGGCGCGATCACATGCCCGAGGGCATGATTCTCAAGTCGACCCCGGCCGCCTCCAGTATCGACGCCCCGCAGGCGGGGCACACGCTCCTCGACTACTGCGACGCGGCGGGGATACCGCGGCTGGTCACGGATGAGGACATCATCCCGATCGAGACGTTCATCGCGTACGGGGAGTGGTTCCAGCAGAAGCTGGTGCCCGAGCTGGAGCGGGTGCGGGTCGTCTCGGTCGACCGCAAGGGCGGCCGTGGCGCCTCCAGCGCCTCTGGCGGCTCTGGCGGCTTCGAGGGGTTTGAACTCAAGCTGGACTCGGGGGAGTTGTTCACCGCGCGGGCGGTGGTGGTGGCCACCGGGCTGTCCGGGTTCGCCCACCTGCCTCCCGAGCTCGCGGGTGCGGCAGCCGACGGACCCACCCCCACGGGGCCGGTCTCCCACAGCTCCCAGAACCATGACCTGACCCGGTTCTCCGGGAAAGAACTGATCGTCGTCGGAGCGGGGCAGTCGGCGCTGGAGACGGCGGCGCTCGCGGCGGAGGCGGGTGCCCAGGTGCGGGTGGTGTCCCGCGGCAAGGGTGCCGTCGCCTTCGGCGCCGCCCCGTGGCAGCAGCCGAAGCTGCGCCCCGAGTCGCCCTTCGGGCGCGCCTGGTCCCTGTGGGCGCTCAGCTACTACCCGCAGCCTTACCGCTACCTGCCCGCCCAAGCCCGGCACTACCTGGTCCGCCGGGTGCTCGGTCCGCTCGGTGCCTGGTGGCTGCGCGACCGGTTCGAGGGCAAGGTCACCGTTCGCGAGATCGACCGGATCGTCGGCGCCGGGGCCCCGGAGGGCAGCCCCGTCCTCTCCGTCCGGACCCACGGCGGCCGGGTCGAGGAGCTCTCCGCCGACCACGTCATAGCCGCCACCGGCTATCGCGTCGACCTCGCCGCGATGGACTTCCTCGGGCATGAGCTGCGCACCGAGCTTGCGGTCAGCCGGGGTACGCCGAAACTCGGCGCGGGCTATCGGTCCTCCGTGCCCGGGCTGTACTTCACGGGGCTGCCCGCGGCGGCCTCGTACGGGCCGGTGATGCGGTTCGTGTGCGGGACGGAGTTCGCCTCACCGCGGTTGGCGAAGCACTTGGTCGCCGCGCACAGGTGAGGTGGGGCCAGGGGGCGCCCTTTGCGATGCGGGTGCGCCCCCTGATCTCCGGTCAGCGCCCCGGCCGTCGGCCGTCCTTGGGAGTCAGGACTCCTTGGAGAGGGTCCAGGCGCCCGAGCTTCTCGGTGGGGCGTCACGCCCAAAACCGCTCCGGGTAAGTCGGTATGGGTCGAAGTGGATGCCGTACGGCCGCTGCCGCCCGTGCGGTGAACGGCGTTGCGGACGGGATACCGGACGTCGTCCGGTTCACGCCGGGCCGATGAGGCGTTCGATCCGTATTCTTCGGATCATGGCCGCTCCGACTGCATATTCACTCATCGCCACTGACCTGGACGGAACGCTGCTGCGCGGCGACGACACACTCTCCGACCGGTCGCGCGCCGCGCTGGCGAGAGCCACGGCCGAGGGAGCCCGGCATCTGGTGGTGACGGGACGGCCGGCGCCGAGGGTCCGGCCGCTCCTCGACGAACTCGGCGGCGAGGGACTGGCGGTGTGCGGGCAGGGGGCGCAGTTGTACGACGCCGGGGCGCACCGTCTGCTGTGGTCGGTGACCCTGGACAGGGAGCTGGCGGAGACCGCGCTCGGCAAGATCGAGGCGGAGGTCGGGATGCTCTACGCGGCGGTCGACCAGGACGGCGTGGACGGCCTGACGCTGATCGAGCCGGGGTATGTGATGCCGCACCCGACGCTTCCGGCGGTACGGGTGCGGCGGCGCGACGACCTCTGGACGGAGCCGATCAGCAAGGTGTTGCTGCGTCACCCGTCCTTGTCCGACGACGAGTTGGCGGCGGCGGCGCGGGGAGTGGTCGGTTCGCTGGCGACGGTCACCATGTCGGGGCCGGGCACCGTCGAACTCCAGCCATGTGGCGTGACCAAGGCGACGGGGCTCGCCCTGGCCGCGGAGTACCTCGGGCTCAGCCCCGCCGCCACCCTCGCCTTCGGTGACATGCCCAACGACATCCCCATGTTCGACTGGGCCGCCCGCGGTGTCGCCATGGCCAACGCCCACCCCGAACTCAAGGCGGTGGCCGACGAGGTGACTTTGTCCAACGAGGAGGACGGAATCGCGGTCGTGCTCGAGCGCCTCTTCGGAGCCCGGGCGATGGGCCAGGAGACGGTCCAGGAGACGGCCCGGCCGAAAGCCTGGGAGAAGGCCCGGGCGACGGCCGGGGGGAACGTGTCTCAGTAGGCGCCGTTGACGTTGTCGATCGAGCCGTACTTCGCCGCCGCGTAGTTGCAGGCGGCCGTGATGTTCGCGACCGGGTCGTAGGGGTCCATCGCGGTGCCGGCGACGTGGTAGGCGGCGAAGGTCGGGTCGATGACCTGGAGGAGACCCTTGGACGGGATACCGGCGGCGGCGTTGGAGTCCCAGTTGTTGATGGCCCGGGGGTTGCCCGACGACTCGCGCATGACGTTGCGGTGGATGCCGTTGTAGGTGCCCGGTATGCCCGCCTTGGCCATGATGTCCAGGGACTGCCTGATCCAGCCGTCGAGGTTGTTGGCGTACGTCTTGGCGGAGGCCTGGGTGGCCGTGGTCGCGTTCGTCGTCTTGCTCGCCACGGTCGACTTGAGGGTCTTCGTGCCCACCGTCAGTGTCAGGCCCGGGCGGAGCAGTGCCGGGTTGCTGCCGATGACCGCTCTGTTCGCCTCGTACAGCTTCTTCCAGCCGCCGCTCGTGGGGTTCTTCTGGGCGATCTTGGTCAGGGTGTCGCCCGCGACCACCTTGTAGGTGATGAGCTGGACGTCGGGGATCGTGGCCGTGGCGGTCTTCGCGACCTGTGCCGGCGCCTGTGTGGGCTGAGCGGCGTGCGCGCCGGTGGCGCTCACGAGCGGAAGTGCGAGCGCGACTCCGCTCGTGCCTGCGGCGACCATGCCGCGGGTGAGAGGGCTGGTTCTGGGGCGGCGGTGCTTGCCTCGTGCGGGCATGACGTATTTCCTCTCCGGCGCCTGCGAGGTGAGCTGTCGGGTTCGGGCGGGAGGTGCCCGGCCGCGCTGGGGGGCGCGGCTTCACCCCAAGCCGTTCCGGTGTCCCGGGACGGCGGCTTACCTGGGTCCCCCGCTCCTGCCGTGCGTGCATGGGTGGGTGGGTTTCCGGGCGGCGGCAGGATTCGGCGATCCGCTCGGATCGGGGCGAACGTATGCGAGAGCACATGTCGGGAACAAGGTCTGATTTCGCGGCGAAGATCGCTTTCGCCTGCATAAGGGCAGGGTAAAAGGTCCGTTTGTGCCGGAATTCGATCCTCAACTTGCCTTTAGCAAAGGGGGAGTCGATGGGGGTGCTGAAAAGCCCTACTTATTCCCGGCGTGACCCAATTCACGCGACCAAGCCCAATCAAAGCGGCGAGTCGGCCAATTCGGGCATTACGGTTCGAGCCTTCGGGCGGTTCCCCGGCTCCCGGCTGGCTCCCGGCTGGCTCCCAGCCGGCGCCCAGTCGACCCCGGGCAGGTCTATCGGGTGCCCAGTCGGCCCCGGATGCGTCCTGGCCGGCTCCCGGTCGGCCCCCGGTAGGTCCTGGCCGGCGCCCAGTCGGCCCCAGCGGGTCCTAGCCCGCCGTCCGCCGGATCCTCTTCTCCCACGTCCGATGGAAGACCACCTCGCCGCCGTCCTTGCAGATCACCTCGTCGGAGGTGATGAAGTGCTCGGCGTCGCAGGTGATTTCGGATGTTGTCGTGATGTGCGCGTCCCAGGGCAGGTCGGGGCGGTGGAGGCGGATCGACCAGGTCGAGCGGGCGCGGGCCGAGAGGGGGTCCGACTCGTCGATCGTGTACGTCTCCTGGGCGTCCTCGGTGTATTCGAGGCCGTCGGGGTGCACGTGGGTGCCCCCGTAGCGCGGGTCGACGTCCAGGCGCCAGGTGCCGGCGGCCACGTCGCGGACGACCAGGCGTTCCGGTCGGGGTTCGTCCAGCGTCGCCGGGACGGCCACGCCGAGGGGTTCGGCCTCCTCCGGTTCCTCGAAGGTGAGGGTGGGCGTCGACTCCCGTGCCCTTACCGGGAGTTCGAGGCTGCTGGCCGTCGGGTCCAGCGTGAAGCCGGCCTCGGAGCCCGGCTGGGGCCAGATCCAGGGCCAGTACGCGGAGGAGACGGCGAGGCGGATGCGGTGGCCCGGCGGGAACGCGTACCCGATGGCGTTCAGATCGAAAACCACGTCCTCCGTAGTGCCCGGTTTCCAGGGAACCGCCTGGTCGCGGCCATGGCGTGCTGACAGGTTCAGGACACCTCGGGTGACGAGTGTGGAGGCTCCGCCGGGGGCCACGTCGCAGAGGCGGGCGATCACCTGGCCCCGCGGGACCGGCGACGTCAGCCGCAGACGGACCTGAGGTCGGCCCAACACCCAGGTTTCCTCAGGCACTTCGAATTCGAAGCACGCGGACCTCGCGTCCTCCTCCCGCTGGTCCGGCGGCAGATCCGCGTCGTTCCCGAAGGGGGTGAAGCGGCCCGCGTCCACCCCCGTGTGCTGCGGGGAACGGACCAGGACCGGCGCCCCCCGGAGCGCGTACGAGACGGGGTTCACGGCGGGCGAGGGCCAGCCGGGGTCGCCCACCCAGCGGCCCGGAAGCTCCGGGTACACCGTCGCCGGGGGATGCGCGTCCATCACGTACGAGCGGAGGACGGGGGTGGACAGGGCTCCTGTGTCGATGCCCTTCAGGTGGTGGTCCCACCAGCGCAGGGTCTCCTGGAGGAAGCCGATCGCCGGGCCGGGCGGCAGGCCCCGGTCGGGGTACTGGTGAGACCAGGGGCCGATCAGGCCTCGTACCCGATCGGAGGGCAGGTTCTCGACCAGGCGCAGCACGGTGTCCCGGTACGGGTCGTGCCAGCCGCCGACCGCGAGGACCGCCGCCCGGATCGCGCCGTAGTCCTCGCAGACGCTGCCGTGCCGCCAGTACGCGTCCCGGGTCTGGTGGGAGAGCCAGGTGTGGACGTACGGGGCCACGGCCTCCAGGCGTTTCACCCACAGGTCGCGCCACATCACCTGGCCCACGTGCACCGGGTCCGGCGGGCGGGAGACGAAGGCGAGCATGGTGGCCGCCCAGGCGTGCATGTCGACGGCGAGGACGGAACCTCCCATGTAGTGCACGTCGTTGTCGTAGCGGTCGTCCGTCGAGCAGACCGTGACGATCGCCTTGAGCGGCTCGGGCGCGAGGGCCGCGATCTGGAGGGAGTTGAAGCCGCCCCAGGAGATGCCGAACATGCCGACCTTGCCGGTGCACCAGGGCTGGGACGCGAGCCAGTTGACGACCTCCACCCCGTCGGCCAGCTCCACCGCCGAGTACTCGTCGGTCGGCATGCCCTCCGAGTTGCCGTGCCCGCGCACGTCCACGCGCACGGAGGCATAGCCATGGCCCGCGTACCAGGGGTGGCGTTGCCAGTCGCGGGGCGCGGTCCAGTCCGTGAGGCGGTGGGGGAGGTATTCGAGGAGCGCGGGTACGGGTTCGTCGGTCAGCGGGCGCCAGACGCGGGCGTACAGGCGGGTGCCGTCCGCGAGCGGGATCCAGATGTCCTCGTGAGTGGTCTCGTACGGGAAGGACGTACGGATGTGCATGAGCGTCACCCCAGTGGCTTCAGTGGACCGGGTGCATCGTGCGGCGCAGCCACGGGGCGAGGGCCACGAGGGCCATCACGGCCAGGCCCGCGGCCACCGCGATCGCACCGTTGACGCCGGAGCAGGCGGGCTCGGAGACGTCGTCGTACCGCTTCACCGTCTGGGCCTGGATGCCGCCTGCGAGGGCGAGGGACAGGAACCAGAGGGACATGGTCTGGCCGGCGAAGGCGGCGGGGGCGAGTTTCGTGGTGGCGGACATACCGGAGGTCTCCAGGAGGACGTCGCCGAGGCCGAGCAGCGGATACGGGCCGACGATCCACCAGGCCGACATCAGGTCGTCGTCGCTGTCACCCCTCTGGCCGCTCTGGCCGCTGTGGCCCCTGGTCCGCAGCGCCATCAGGAGGAAGGACAGGCAGCCGAGGGCGACCCCGATCGCGACCCCGACCCCGACCCCGACCCCGATCGAGGCGTGCGGCCGGCTGTGGCCCATCCGGACCCGGAGCGCGGCGACCACCGGCGCGAGGGCGAATTCCGCCGCGTTCCTGCGTCCGGCCAGGTGACGACGGGCCGCCGCGTACGGGATCGGACCGGACGTCATGCCGATCGCGGCGGCGGAGAACCCCCGGTCCCGGCCCTGGTGGTCGCCCAGCCGGCCGGTGATCAGGGGGCCCGCGAAGGCGCCGATGTCGATCGCATGGTCGGCAAGCTCTACGCCACCGACGACGACCGCCGCGACGCCGGCTTCGCAGGGCTCGAGCAGGCCGGTGCCCGCGCTGATCAGACCCGGGCCGGCCCAGGTCATGGCGGCCGTGGGGACCGCCTCGCCCACGGCGACACGGGCATGGCCGCGGGCGCGGCGGCGTCGGTCTCGGCCGCCGGTGTCGGCGAAGTAGAGGACCAGGATCGCCCGCATGCCGAGGAACGAGAAGCGCTCCCAGACCTCCAGGCCGGAGAGGGTGAGCAGGCCCCGGGGCCGGCCGAGGAAGGCATGGTCGTCGGCCGGGGGCGGCCGGCTGCCGGGCTCGGTGTCGACGGCGCTTCGGGACACGGGGGTCTGCCTCTTTGCCAGTGGGTACATATACGTTCGTATCGGCTGATCACGAACATACCGTTCGTAATCCGGCACCGCCCGGGTGCGGAAGGGTGCCTGCGGGTCGGGTGTGATGTGCCTGCCGGGCGGACGTGGGGGTGCCTGCGGGTCGGGTGTGATGTGCCTACCGCCCGGGTGCGGAAGGGTGCCTGCCGATCGGGTGTGATGTGCCTACCGGGCGCACGCGGGGGTACCTGCCGGTCGGGTGCGGGGTACCTGCCGCCGGAGCGAAGTCGCGCGAGGGACGGTGGGCGCTCGTGGTGATCGAAACGTGACCGGATACGCTGACTTGAGTGATGGCAGCGACACATCGACAAACCGTGTCATCGACCGAATGATCGACCGAGTTCGCCATGTGATCGTCAGCAGACAGGAGAACCTCTCGTGACCGTCGTCGGGCCGTTCGGGCTGAGCGTGCGGGACCAGGCTCTCGAAGCCGATGTCCAGGCCGGATTGGCGGCTGTCGAGGAGGGTTTGCTCGAAGCCACCAAGAGCGAGGTCCCCTTCATCACGGAAGCCGCCCAACATCTCGTGCGGGCCGGCGGGAAGCGGTTCAGGCCGCTGCTCGTCACGCTCGCCGCGCAGTTCGGTGACCCGTACGCGCCGGGTGTCGTGCCCTCGGCGGTGGTCGTCGAACTGACCCATCTCGCCACGCTGTACCACGACGACGTGATGGACGAGGCGGAGGTGCGGCGCGGGGTGCCCAGCGCCAACACCCGCTGGGGGAACTCGGTGGCCGTCCTCACCGGTGACTTTCTCTTCGCGCGCGCCTCGTACATCCTGGCCGACCTCGGGCCCGAGGCCGTGCGGATCCAGGCCGAGGCGTTCGAACGGCTCGTCACCGGGCAGATCCTGGAGACCGCGGGGCCGCGCGACGGTCGCGATCCCGTCGACCACTACCTCGATGTGCTGAGCGGCAAGACCGGGTCGCTGGTCGCCGTCGCGTGCCGGTTCGGGGCGATGATGTCCGGGGCCGACGAGACGGTCGTGGACGTGCTGACGCAGTACGGGGAGCGGCTGGGGGTCGCCTTCCAGCTCGCGGACGACGTACTGGACATCGCGTCCGACTCGCACGAGTCCGGGAAGACGCCGGGGACGGATCTTCGGGAGGGAATCCCCACGCTGCCGGTGCTGCGGCTGCGGGAGCGGGTGGAGCGGCTCGGACTCGCCGAGGACATCGCGCTCTGCGAGCTGTTGGACTCCGACCTGACCGATGACGCCCGGCATGCCGAGGCGCTCTCCCGGCTGCGGGCCCACCCCGCGCTCGAGCAGGCCCGGCGGGACACCGTGCGGTATGCGGAGGAGGCGCGGGCCGCGCTTGCTCCGTTGCCGGAGTGCGATGCGAAGGCCGCGCTGGTGGAGCTCGTGGACGCGGTGGTGCACCGGGCCGGATGAGGTCCGGGGCTCGCTTCCCGGGCGCCCGGGGGCTTCCTCGGCGCCCCGGGGTTGGGGGCGGCGTGGGTGCGCTCGCCGGCGTCGGCAGGTGCCGCTTTCTTCTTTCTTCGGGACGGATGCCGCCCCTCGCGGCACCCGTGCCCACAGTCACCTTCACGCATGTGACCCACGCCACATGGTTGGATTGAGTCCAGGGTCGGATTCTGTCCGTACTCGTGGTCGGAAGCTGACGCAGGGGGTGTCAGCTGAGATACGGGGAGAAAACAGAATCATGGGATCGAACGCCACGTTCAGCACGCGTCGTAAGAGCCTGATCCTGACCGGTGTCGCGGTGGCCGCCGCGGCCGGTGTGGCCGCCGCCGTCATTCCGGCGGTCGCCGACAGCGGCAGCCGGAGCAAGGGCCACAGCGCGAGCCGCAGTGCGAGCCACAGCGGTGTGAACCACTCCGCGGAGGGCGACCGGACCATCGTCACGCAGAGTGGTGACATGGGGGGCGCCGGCGGCACCCTGCTCGCCACCAGCCTCCGCGGCGCCAACGAGGTGCCCGTCCAGGGCGGCCCCGCCGTCGGCGACCAGGACGGCGCGGCGCTGGAGTTCATCAAGGTCAAGGGCAACAAGGTGTCTGTCGCCGTGACCTGGCGCGGCACCGGTAAGCCGACCCTGCTCCACATCCACCAGGGCGCCAAGGGCACCAACGGCGGCGTCAAGGTCGACTTCAGCAAGCTGCTCGACAAGATCAAGGGACACAGCGTCGTCGGGACCGTCAAGGTCGAGGACGCGGCGCTGCTCGACGCCCTGAAGTCCGACCCCGGTTCGTTCTACGCCAATCTGCACACGGCCGAGTTCCCTGGTGGCGCCGTCCGCGGCCAGCTCCACAAGGTGACCGGCACCTTCGCTTTCCGGCACGCCCTGAACAACTTCCAGGCGTCCGTGGTCAAGGGCAAGCAGATCTACGAGTGCAAGCCGGTCGAGGGCGGCGGCTACGCCTTCGCACAGCGCGACGTCGAGGCCCTGCTCGGCGGCGATATCGCACACTCGTTCGTGAAGCCCAACTCCGGTACGCCGCAGTGGATCGCGCCCGACCACAGCGCGGTCACCGGGGCCGTGCTCTCCAAGACCCCGAACGGCGACAAGAACATCCCTGAGCTGGACCTCAAGGCCACCCAGTCCGGCAAGCACCGCGGCCTGCTGGCCGGGACGCAGGAGATCCTGCGCCTCAACACCGTGGGCGGCGTCGCCCCGGCCGGGTCCTGCTCGCCGGGCGCCATCGCGGGAGTTCCGTACCAGGCGGACTACGTGTTCGTGCAGCGCTGATCAGCGGTTTCGGGCCGCACGGGCGGTGTCTCCGTACACGACCCCTACGGGTCGGGGGAGGCACCGCCTCTTCATGTCATACCGCAGGAGTACGTGAGTTGGGTCCGGGGTCTGACGCTTCTTCCGGGCCGATTTGGTCAGATTGAGAGCACCACTCCTCACCGGTTCGGGTGAGAATGGCGGCACAGGGGTGGAAGAGCGTGAGGACGGTAGGCCGCCGCCGACGACGGAGGTAAGGCACACATGGCACCGTACGAATCCGACGACAGCACGAAGGCCGACGAGGCCGAGGACGTGCGCGCCGGGCGACGCAAGGCCGCGCGATACGTCGTCCCGGTCGCGGTGGTGGGGGTGGCGGCGGCGACCATCGGGCTCGTCCCGGCGCTCGCCGACTCCGGAGACCCCAGTCTGCCGAAGATCACCGCACAGCAGCTCATCGAGAAGATCGCCACGTCGAACGTCCAGCAGGTGTCCGGCACGGTGAAGATCACCACCGATCTCGGACTGCCCGACCTGGGCGGTCTGGAGAGCGGCCTGATGTCCGGCGCCACCAAGGGCGACGGCGGCTCCTCCGCCGACCCGCAGAGCAAGCTCCTGGAGCTCGCCTCCGGCACGCACACGCTGCGTGTCGCCGCCGACGGCCCGGACAAGGGCAAGATCTCCCTCCTGGACAGCGCCGCCGAGTACAGCGTCATCCACAACGGCAACGACGTATGGGCGTACGACAGCAAGTCGAACGAGGTGTACCACTCGACGGCCCCCAAGTCCGAGGGGACGAAGGAGAAGGCGCCGAAGGACGTCCCGGCCACGCCCAAGGAACTGGCCGACGAGGCCCTGAAGTCGGTCGACGACACGACCTCGGTGACCGTCGACGGCACCGCGCACGTCGCCGGCCGTGACGCGTACAAGCTGCTCATCAAGCCGAAGCAGTCCGGCTCCACGGTCGGCGCGATCAGTATCGCGGTGGACGCGAAGACGGGCCTGCCGCTGAAGTTCACGCTGACCCCGACGAGCGGCGGCGCGGCCGTCGTGGACGCGGGCTTCACCAAGGTCGACTTCGCCAAGCCGGCCGCTTCGACGTTCGACTTCACTCCGCCGAAGGGTGCGAAGGTCACCGAGGGGGACAGCGGCGACAAGGCGTCGAAGGACGCCCCGAAGTCCGGCGATGACCTCACCAAGGGCCTCGACGGCCTGAAGACCATCGGCAAGGGCTGGAACTCGATCGCCGAGTTCGACACGGGCGGCAAGGGCGCCCCGTCGGGCTCGTCCGGCAACAGCAACGTCGACGGGTTCCTGAACTCCCTCGGCGACCACGTCACCGGCAAGTTCGGCTCGGGCACGGTCTTCTCCACCCGCCTGGTCAACGCGCTGATCACGGACGACGGCAAGGTGTACGCCGGTGCCGTCACCAAGGACGCGCTGGTGAAGGCGGCCGACGCGGCAGGCAGGTGACCACGGTATGAGCGAGCTGGATTGAGGGAGCCCATGGAGGAACTGTCCGCCGCGGACCCCGGCCTGGTGGACGCCACGGGAGGCGCGATCACCGTGCCCGACGAGGACACGGTGATCGCCACCCGTGCGCTCACCAAGCGCTTCCGCGGCGGGCAGCTCGCCGTCGACGGCCTGGACCTGACGGTCCCGGCGGGCAGCGTCTTCGGCTTCCTCGGGCCGAACGGCTCGGGCAAGACCACCACCATCCGCATGCTGATGGGCCTGATCGAGCCGACCTCCGGCACGGCGCGCGTGCTCGGGCAGCCCATGCCCCGGGCCACCCGCGCCGTGCTTCCGCATGTGGGCGCCCTCATCGAAGGCCCCGCGCTGTACGGCTTCCTCTCCGGACGCGACAACCTCATCCGCTACGACGCCGCCGACCCCACCGCCGACCCGCGCACCCGGCGTGCGCGCGTCGCGGCCGCCCTCGACCGGGTCGGGCTCACCGCCGCGGCGGCCAAGAAGGCGAAGGCGTACTCGCTGGGCATGAAGCAGCGGCTCGGGCTCGCCGCCGCGCTGCTCCAGCCCCGCCGTCTGCTCGTCCTGGACGAACCCACCAACGGCCTGGATCCGCAGGGAATGCGTGAAATCCGTTCCCTGGTCAGGGAGCTGGCCTCGGACGGCACGACCGTCTTCCTCTCCTCGCACCTCCTCGACGAGATCGAGCAGGTGTGCACGCACGCGGCCGTGATGGCGCAGGGCCGGCTCATCACCCAGGGTCCGGTGGCCGAACTCGCGGCGGGTGCGCGGGGACGGCTGGTCGTGACCACCCCCGATCCCGGGGACGCGGCGCGCGTACTGAAGGACCAGGGCGTCGTGGACCTCGTCGTGACGGAGACGGGTGTGACCGCCGAGCCTCCGGACCGCGAGCTCGCCGAGCTGAACGCCGCGCTGGTCACGGCGGGCGTCCGGGTCCGCGGCTTCGGTGTCGAACGGGCCTCGCTGGAGGACGCGTTCGTGGCGCTGACGGGGGAGGGGTTCGATGTCGCGGGGTGAAATCGTGGCGGCCGAGGCTCAGGTCAGGCGGGCGCCGAGCCCGCTGTGGACTTTCGGACTCTTCCGCAGCGAGCTCGTCACCACCTTCCGGCGCTGGCGGACGCTCGCGCTGCTCGGCGTGCTCGCGGCCGTGCCGATCCTCATCGGCATCGCGGTCAAGATCGAGACGGGCGACGGCTCGACGGCGGGCGGTGGCGGCGGCGAAGGGCCCGCGTTCATCTCGCAGATCACCAACAACGGCCTGTTCCTGGTGTTCACGGCGCTGGCCGCGACCCTCCCCTTCTTCCTGCCGATGGCGATCGGTGTCATCGCGGGCGACGCGATCGCGGGCGAGGCGAACGCGGGGACGCTGCGCTATCTGCTGGTCGCGCCCGCGGGCCGTAGCCGCCTGCTGCTGACCAAGTACGCGACCACGATGACGTTCTGCCTGGTCGCGACCTTGGTCGTGGCGGCGTCGGCGCTCATCGTGGGCGCGCTGCTGTTTCCGCTGGGCGAGTTGACCACGATCTCCGGGACCCGGATCAGCTTCGCCGAGGGGCTGGGGCGCGCCCTGCTCATCGCGCTGGTCGTCGCCGCGTCACTGATCGGCGTCGCGGCGCTGGGCCTGTTCATCTCCACCCTGACGAACAGCGGCATCGCGGCGATGGCGACGACCGTCGGCCTGCTCATCACCATCCAGATCCTCGACCAGATCCCCCAGCTGCACGCCCTCCAGCCGTACTTCTTCTCGCACTACTGGCTGTCCTTCGCCGACCTCATGCGCGACCCGGTGTACTGGGACGACCTGGTCCGCGACCTCGGGCTTCAAGGGCTGTACGCCGTCGTGTTCGGGTCGGCGGCGTGGGCACGGTTCACGGCGAAGGACATCACCGCGTAGCCACTACAGCGTGGTCGCCCGCTCGTGCGGGAAGCGGGCGAGCGGAGGCTCCTGCGCGAAGAAGGTCTTCGCGCGCGCCAGCGCCTCGGTGTCGTTCAGTACGTCGCCGCGCGCGCTGCCGTTGCCGAGCAGCACCCCGCCGAAGCGCATCTTCAGGTACGCGGCGGAGTTGTTGAGCGTGCCGATCAGCGGCTCGGCGACCGCCGGCTCCGTGTCCGCGAGCGCGGTGACGCCCCAGAGCGTGCGACCGGCCAGGGTCGCCTTGAAGTCGACACCGGGGGTGCGCAGCCAGCCCGACCAGTAGTCCAGGTAGCGCTTGGTGAGGCTGGAGACCGAGTACCAGTACAGGGGCGAGGCGATCACGATGTCGGTGGCCGCGAGCGTGGCGTCGAGCAGCAGCGCCGGGCCGCTCCCGTCGGGAGAACGCACGTGGTCGCTGTCGCGTCGCAGGTCCACGAAGTCGGGCAGCGGATGCTCGGCGAGGCTCAGCCAGCGCTGCTCGACGTCCGCGGGCAGCTGCTCGGCGGCCTTGCGGGCCAGTATCTCGGTGTTGCCCTCGGAACGGCTGCTGCCGAGCAGGAACAGGAAGCGGCGGTCGTGATTCATGGGTCCCCCTTTGAGTGCGCGTGCGTGCGTCCGTCCACGCGCGTGCGTCCGCGTGTGTCCGTCCACCCGCGTGCGTGCGTGCGTCCGTGTGCGTGCGTCCGCCTCCGCATGTGTGCGCGGCGAACGGCGACTACATGCGTGCACAATATATGCGTACGCATGTAGTCGTCCAGTGGGGTCCATCCGCCCGTGGGGTCATCGGCCGGGCGCGCCACCGCCGCCCGGTTGCTGAGGCCGCGGAACCCGGGGCGCGGGCGCGGCACCTCCGGGCGTGGGACCGGAGGCCGGACCGCCCTTGGGCGCGGCGGCACGACGACCGGACTGGAGCCGGGCGGCACCGGCCAGGGGGTTGGCCGAAGGGGCACCGGAGCCGGGGCTTGCGGAAGGGGTGCCGGGTTTCGGGGGGTTCGGCGCCGAGGGGTTCGCCGTGGGGGGCGCACCTGCCGGTGTCGGGCCCGTCGGGGTGGCGGCCGTGGACGTCTTGCCCGCCGGTGCCGGTGCCGGTGCTGGTGCTGGTGCCGGCCCTGCCGATGAGGTGGCCGTGGGAGGCGGAGCTGCCGGCGCTGGGCTGGCTGATGTCGCGCCCGCCGGTGTGGGCCCCGCTGGTGTCGGGCCCGTCTGCGTGGGACCCGTCTGCGTGGGATCCGCCGGTGTGGGACCCGCTGATGTCGCGCCCGCCGGTGTGGGACCCGCCGGTGTCGCGCCAGCCGGCGTGGGCCCCGTCGGGTTCGGTTCCGGGGGTGTGGTGCCCGGGTCCCCCGGGCCGCCCTCCGTCGCGCGGTGTCTGGCCAGGTGGGAGCCCTGTAGGGCCGTCGCCATGAAGCCGGCCGAGACGTTGCCGCTCTCCGGTGGGGCCGTCTTGGCGTCGAGGGCGCTCAGGCGCGCCATGTCGTCCTGGCCGAAGACGTTGCCGGGCAGCATGCGGGACGCGGCGCCGGTCACGTCGACCGTCTGCTTCCGGCCCTCCGCCTCGAACTCCAGGCGGTAGCCCAGGTACTGGCGGTCCTTGTCGAAGAGAAGCTCCCCGCGGACCTGGCCGCCCGCCTCGCGTGCCCAGGACTCGACGGAGTCGAGGGTCTGCGGGAGCCGGGAGACCCGGCCCAGACAGGCGACGTACGCGTCACCCTCGATACCGAGGGGATGGCCCTGGTCGTCGAGGGCCGCGAGCCGCACCGCGCCGTCGGGCCCCGGCACCGTCCCGACCTCGCCGAGGCGCCGGTCGGAGTAGGTCACCAGCCGGCCGTCACCGCCGTACTCGGCGTCGTGCGCGCGCTGCAGCGCCGTGTACTGGGCGTCGTTCTTGAGCACGAAGGGCGCGTCCTTGCCGACCATGGACACCTTCGCGTCCGGGTTGGCCTGCAGGATGATCTCCGCGTTGGCGATGGCCGCGCCACCGACCCCGGCGATCAGCCAGTCGTTCGCGGCCCGCGGGTCGTAGTCGCCGTCGCCGACCTCGTCGCCCATGAGGACGCGGCCCGGCGCGGCGGCGCGCGCGCGTTCCCAGGCCGCGGTCGCCCGAAGGGTCTCGGCGGCTCCGGCCACGCGCGGGTCGCCGGCGGAGCGGAGGGCGTCGGCCACCTGTGGACCGGCGAGCACGTCGAGCGACGCCGCGGCGCGGCCCTCGCCCTCGGGCAGCCCGAGCAACTGGTCACGCGCCCGCAGCGCCTCGGGCGTACCCGCGGCGGTCAGGTGCTCCGCGAGGACCCCGGTGGCCTCCGGCACGGTCGGCACTTGGCGGTTGGCCCCGGGGATGATCTCGGGCGGGATACCGGTGGCGACGAGCGGGGACCCCAGCACCTCGACCTTGACCGGTGCCGAGCCGTCGGCCGGGGTGATCTGGGCGATCATGCGGCCCTCCGCCCCGACGGCGAGGTCGGCGCGCCCGTCGACGAGCGGACCGCGGGCCGCCGCGGTGTCCTCCCACAGCTGCAGGGCCGGCAACGGCACCCGCTGCTGGGGGTCGGCGAACTGGTACGGGTCGCCCATCCCGCTCTGCCGCAGATGCCGTACCTGATCGGCGGACTGCACGATCGCTTCGATGGGGTCCACGTGCCACCGCCCCCGTCCGTCCACCAGCAGTACGTCTGGGTCGCGTCCGGCGAGTGCGGCACCGCCGCCGATCATGACCTGGCGCTGCGGATACCGTCCCTCGGGCAACGCGGCCTGCTCCGCGCGCAGCTCGTCCAGCGTCCGGCCGCTGAGCGCGGTGCGCTGCTCGGCCACCGCGGCCGCGGCCCGCCCCAGCTCCTCGCGGGGGATCGGCGTGCCGTCGGGGTTCAGACCCGGCAGGGGGACCGACGGGTTCGCGCCCAGCGCGGAGGCCTGCGTCTCCCGCGCCCGAGCGCGAACCTCGCCCAGTGCCCGGGCGTCGGCGGCGCTCAACCGCTCGATGGGGAGGGCCAGTTCGGCCATCGCGTCACGTGCCTCCTCCCGCAGGTGCGGGCGCGCGATGTCCAGGCGTACGTTCGCCGCGTACTGCTCGACGGCGTGCGTGGCGGTGTCGTGGGCCGGTGAACCGGGCCGCAGGCCCGAGTCGTCGATCAGCGCGGAGAACCGGTCGCGGGACTCCTGGCGCTCGGGGGCGCTCACCGACGGCTCGATCATGCGCGTCGCCAGGTAGTTGAACTCGCCGACGCGGCCCAGGTCCTCCTCGGACAGCCGCGGGCGCGCGGGCAGCGCGGTGCCGGCCGCCAGCAGGTTCTCCCGCGGCGCGGTGCCGTTGACGGCGGCCCGGTCGCGTACGGCGAGCAGTTCGCCCACCTCACGGCTCAGCACCTGGCCGATCCGCTCGGGCGGCAGCCGGTCGGAGAGCTGGACGACATAGCGGTCGTACGTGGTGTTGGTGAAGGTCCGCGACAGGCTCCGCTCGGGCAGCGGGGCCGTGTCCAGGCGGATCTCGACCGGTCTGCCCGCGGTGTCGCTCAGCGCGAAGAAGCGCCGCCCGTCCTGTTCGACGAGGCCGCCGCCGTCGCGCAGCCGGTCGGCGTATTGCTCCCGCAGCACGACGGGCAGCGCGGCCTCGGCCTCGGCGAGCAGCCGTCTCTCGTCGGTGCTCAGGTTCACTGACGTTCCCCCGTCCAGTGTCGTGATTCCCGTAGGATCATGACATGTTGATCGCTCGTTCGATGCAGGAAGCGCACCTCTACATGGACCTCCACGCCTGTGTGTGCGGCGCGGAGGAGTTCGATCGACAGCACCGTCTGGAGGACCGGGACGGTGTCCTGGTCACCGTGTACGAGGGCGGGTGCCCGCAGTGCGGTCGCCCGCGCTCGTTCGAGTTCGCGCTGCTCGACGAAGAGCCGCCCGCGCCCCCGGCGTTCGGCGGTCCGGAGCCCTCGCGGATCATCGACCCGGGCGAGTTCCTGTGGATCGGCGACCGGGTGTCGACCGAGTCGGGGCTCAGGCTGCTGAACACGCCGCTCGCCGAGCACCGCGAGATCCGTCCGGCCACCGCGTACGCGATCGCCGCCTTCGAGGAGGTCGCCAAGTTCCTCCCGGACGGCGCCGATCGCATCCCCGAGGACCGGTTCACCTCGGAGCGCGGGCGTGAGGTGTACGCCAAGGACCCGACACGCTTCACCCGCAAGGAGATCGACGCGGCGCTGGAGCTGAAGCGGAAGATCCTCGCGGACATCGACCGGTTCAGCCCGCCCCAGGGCTGACAGGCGCTGCCGCACGACTGACAGGCGCCGGCGCACTGCTGGCGGACGCTGCCGCAGGTCTGACGGGCGCTGGCGTACCGCTGGCGGATGCTGCCGGAGGTCTGACGGGCGCTGGCGTTCAGCTGGCGGATGCTGCCGCAGGTCTGGCAGGCGTCGGCGTACCGCTTGCGGATGCTGCCGCAGGCCTGAAAGGCGCCGGCGCACTGCTGGCGGACGCAACCGCACGGCCCGCCGACGTTTTCGGCGGCCGCGGTCAGGCGCCCAGCAGGGTCGCCCACGCGCCAAGGTCCAGCAGCAACGCCATCACCCCCACCAGCGTCGCGCTGCTCACGATCTCCCGCCGGGCGATCATCCCGGGGATCTCGGCCAGCGGGATCCACTCCAGCCGGTCGGACTCGTTGCGCTCGGTGGGCTCGCCGATCCGTTTCGCTCCGGCCGCGCGGAACACGAAGTGCTGGGAGTCGGTGATCCCGTTCGCCGGCTGCGCGTAAATCAGCTCCCGCATCGATTCCGGGCGCCATCCCGTCTCCTCCTCCAGTTCCCGCGCGGCGGCCTCGACGGGCCGCTCGCCGTCCTCGACCAGGCCCATCGGCAGCTCCCAGGCCCAGGTGTCGGTGACGAAGCGGTGCCGCCACATCATCAGGACGCGCCGCTGATCGTCCACGGCCGCCGTGACCGCGACGTCCCGCAGCCTCACCACGTGATAGGCGCCGCGGGTGCCGTCGGGCTGCTCGACGTCCAGCGAGCGCAGCCGGACCCAAGGCGTGTCGTGCAGGGTGCTTTCACCGTGGACGGTCCATCGCATCGGGTGCCTCCTCTCAGTCCGTGCCCTCACGCCGTGCCCTCAGTCCGTGACCTCAGTCCGTGCCCTCAGGCCGCGCACTCGATCCCGGTGCTGAGCCCTGGCGCTCAGCCCTCGTCGTGAGTCCACGTGCTCAATCCTCGTACTCAACCCTCGTACGCAGCCCGCGTACTCAGCCCTTGTACGGTTCCGCCACCGGCGACGTCTTCGGTCGGTGGCTGCCTTCCTTGCAGCCCGCGAACGGCCCGCTGGGGGACCGCAGTTCGGAGAGTACGGGCCCCAGGTGGTCCCGGTGCCACACCGCGGGACCCGACGCGCCGGCCGCCGGGTCCGTGCACTCCTGCCAGGCGAGCCACAGCCCGTGCAGCCGGGCCACCGCCTCCAGATGCTCCCACCAGCGCGGGCACCACGGCTGCTGCGAGGTGACCTCACGGCCGTACACCGGGAGCAGCAGGTCGGTGACCCAGACGGCGAGTTGGCGCATCTCCTCGGCGTACTCCGGGCCGTCGAGGTAGAGGATGAACGGCGGGGCGGCGGGCAGTTCGGCTTCAGTGGTCATCTGAAGGTGATCCCTTCGGCGGCGCGGGCGGTGATGGCCTTGACCTCGGCCTGCGCCGCGGTCGCGATACGGTCGGCGCCGGGTTCGGCGTACCAGGGGCGCAGCCTGACCAGCGCGGGCTTGATGCCGGTGGCCAGGAGCAGCGCGGTGCCCTTGGGCAGGGCGCGGATACGGTCGGCGGGCAGGATGCGTTCCAGGCGGTACGAGGTCGAACGGGACCGCCCGTCCTTGCTCTTGGACCAGCTGACGGTCGACACGTCGTGCTCGCCGACCAGCCGGGAGATCTTCTCCACGAAGTCCGCGTCGTCCAGGCCCGCGCCCAGCAGCTTGATGGTGGCGGCTCCCCAGAGCGCGTCCATGCCCGCCTCGCCCCACACCCGCGCGCCCTGCCGGTAACTCTGCAGCAGCGTGACGATGTTGATGCCGCGCGAGCCGAAGTGCGAGTACAGGTCGGGGAGATCGGAGATCCGGCAGACGTTGGCGGCCTCGTCGAGCACCGCCGTCATGGGCGGGTCGAGGCGTCCGCCCATCCGCTCCGCGGCCACGACTCCCGCACGCAGGACGGAGTCCGCGGCCGCCGCGATGACTCCGGCCGCCGAGCCGCCGCCGTCCTTGGAGAGGAGGTACAGCGTGTCGGTGGACAGCACGTGCCGCTCCGGCAGGAACTGCGGCAGATCCGGGTCCGGCGTCACCCACGCCGCGATGCCGGGGTCGAGCAGGCAGGCCACGCACTGGCGGGCCGTCTCGTAGATGCCGTCCCGGGTCTCCACCGCGCCCTGCACGGTGCCCTGCAACTGGTCCGCGAGGGCCGTCATTCCGGCGTCCCGCAGCAGATCCACCGGGGTGCGGTCGGCCGGATCGGCCAGCCAGGCGAGTACCTCGCCGATCCGGCGTTCGCCGCGGTGGGCGGCGTGGAAGAGGGCGGTCAGGGTGTTCTGGGCGGCCGAGATCCAGAAGTCGCGCCTGGACGCGTCGTCGTTGACGGCGCCGACGAAGTGGCCTGCCAGGCGGCGGGCGCCCTCGATCGTGGCGGCGTCGGCGAGCATGTCCCACCACAGGGTGCGGGAGGTGTGCGCGATGCCCTGGGGGTCGAACGTCCACACCCGTCCGACGCGTTCGCGCTCGGCGCGGGTCACGCTGTAGACGTCCGCCTTGTTGGACGTCAGCAGTACGCTGCCCCGCGCCCGCAGGACGCGCGGTGCCGCGATGCCGGTGGACTTGCCGGCCCGGGGGGCCATCAGGTCCAGCTCCACATCCTCGTAGCTGGAGCGGAGCTCCGGGCCGCGCGGTTCCAGGTTGCCGAGCAGGTTCCCGGTGTCGTCCGGGGTGATCTTCCCCGACTTGGCCAAGGACGGCCTGAGTTGGCGTGCGCGCTCGGCTGCGCCCTTGGGCAGGAGGCCGGCCAGCTCCTTCCGCCCGGCGAGTCCGCTGGGCCTGGAGACCTTTCGCCGTACGAGCACGACGAGCACGGCGACAAGGGCCACGACCGCGCCGAACACGACCGCCATCCCCGCCGCGACCGCGGTCGGCGACGCCGTGGGCCACACCGTGGCCGGGCCGTCCTTGACCAGCGTGGACAGGGTGGACAGCCCGAACGGCGGCGGGTTCCAGCCGGCGCCGCCCGCCGCTGCGCCGAGCGTGCCGCCCAGCCACGCCCCGAAGAACAGGGTGCCGACGAGGAAGGCGGCCCCCGGCACGATCCAGGGGAGGAAGTCCTCCCCGCTGCTGTGATTCTTACGTGCGCTGCTCATCTGTGGTCCCCCGTACGTTTTTCGCCCCCGCCGCCCCTGTCCGTCCCCTACCTGGGGGCCGCGCCCCCCGGCCCCCAAAAGATCGCGCAGTTCCCCGCGCCCCCTTCAGGGGCGCGAGGAACGTCGACGTGCCGACGCTCATCGGCCGGCCCCCTTGGAAAGGTTCGGCTTCCCCGCCTCCGACCACCGTGTGTTCGTGTTGTGCAGCGCCCGCTCGGTGTCCGTGATGGACACCTTGATCGGGATTCCGGGGCGGCCGCCCACCTTGATCAGGAAGCGGCCGCGCCCGGGCGGCTCCTCGTTGCCGCCGGTGCTCGCCCACCCCGGTGGCGAGGACCACGACGACACCAGCTCGATCTCGCGCTCGGACATGCCGACGATCTCGCCGAGTTCCTTCATCTCCGTACGGGGAAGCCCGGCGCAGACCACCATCCCCGCCCGCTCCACGAACCCGCGCGCCTTGGCGCGGTCGGACTCGCTGCCCAGGGCCTCGGCGTCCTTCAGGGTGTGCGTGATCTTCGCGTCGCCCAGCCCCAGCGAGCGGTTCAGGCGGGTCAGCGCGTCGATCCGTTCGACGATGCCGGAGGCGGCCCGCAGAGGGCGCCACAGCTCGTCAAGGACGGTGAAGAACCACCGCTGTGGGGCCAGTCCCGCATCCGCGAGCGCGTGCGCGGCGGCCACCGTGCCGAGCCCGTCGGACCAGGCGGCCAGCATCGCGGCCGCCGTCAGCTGCGTGTCCGCCTCGCCGATCCGGGAGATGTCGACGCACACGGCCGGCGAGGCCGGGTTGATCCGCGTCGACGTCTCGGACGCGAACGTGTCGCCGAGCGGTCCGTCCAGCACACCCAGCAGGGAGCGGTGCAGCGGGTCCACCGCCTCCTGGTAGCGGGCGACGTCGCCTCGGTCCAGGGTCACCGCCCGGACCCGGTCGGGGCCTTCGTCCAGCACCTTCAGCAGATCCGGCAGCAGCGGTGCCCGCCCCGGCTTCGTACGCTCCGCGAGGTGGTGGAGGCAGGCGGAGAGAACGGACTGCTCGTGGTCGTCCATCGGGCGGCCCCGCACGATCGTGATCAGCGCGGCGACCATGTTCAGTACGCGGCCGTGGGCCTCCGCGGCCAGCACCCGGCCGCGCTCGCCGCCGATGCGTACCGCCGCCTCGCCCATCGCGCCGGGATCGAGGACGTTGATGCCCCCGACGCCTCGGCCGATCGAGATCACCTGGCCGCCCAACGCCCGTACGGTGTCGGCGTAGTCGGGCTTCAGGTCGCCGAGGACCAGCGGAGTGATGCCCGTCGCGGACATGCCGATCAGCATGCGGTTGACCAGCGTCGATTTGCCCAGGCCCGGCATGCCGAGCATGAACAGGGACGGGTTGGAGATGTAACGGGCCCGGGTGAACCAGGAGATGGGGTCGCCGCACACCGTCGCGCCGGTGTGCAGGTGCTGGCCGAGCGGGACGCCGGTCATGGGCGCGCCGGAGCCCGCCGCGAAGGGCCAGAGCCCGCACGCCTGCACCGTGGTCGCCCGCCACAACGAGGGCGGGTCCACGTGCCCGACCTGGCCGCCACCGGGGCCGTACCAGCCGCGCGGCGGGGCGACAGACGGTTTCGTGACGCTCACAGCGCCTCCCTGATCTGGTACGGAACGAGGGTGTGCTCCCACGGCAGCAGGCCGACCGGCAGCGTGCAGGTGAAGGCCGAGGCCTGCATACGGTCCGCGGGGCGCATCAGGATGCGGGACGAGGCCTGGAGGTTGCGCACGGTGATGCCCGCGTCCTGCAACCGCTCCTCGTCGTCGACGGTGACGGTCACCATCAGCGAGAACTCCACGAGCCCGGCACCCGCCGCCTCCTCGGCCGCGGTCTGCTCGGCGGCCTGCATCTCCGAACTGGCCCGCGCCTGTACGAGACCGCGCCGCGAGCCCGCCATGAAGTGCGCGGAACGCCGGTCGGACTCGACGATGCGGGCGGAGGTCGCCGGGTCGATGGGGCGGTAGATGAGGGAGACCCGCTTGCGCCGGGTGCCCGGCGCGGGTTCGAGCAGGCCGCGCAGGACGCTCGACCGGACCGTGCCGCGCGGCGCGAGCGTCAGCATCCAGGTGCGCGAGACACCCGAGTCGTGCTGGTACGACGTGACGGTCTCGACGGCAGCGGCCGGGCCCGCGTCGCTCCACTCCAGCCCGGTGGTGGCGTGTTCGGCGCGGGCGCTGAGCACGTCGGGGCCGATGGCGGGGTCGTACGCCACCCGTACGATCTCGGCGAGCCGCTCGGCGGACAGCGGGTAGGCGCTGCCGCCGCCGGCGGCCACCAGGCCGGACAGCAGTCCGGGCAGCCGCATGGACAGGTCGGTGATGATGTCGTCGACATCGCGCTTGGGGCCGCCTGTCGGGCCGTACGTCAACGCGATGTACGTGTGCATCTCCGAGGACGCCGACGGGTAGCGCTCGACGACCTCCTCCATCACGGCGCGGGCCGCGGCCGGAGCGTCCGGCGAGATGCGGGGGAGGACCTCGGCCGCCAGGCGCGTACCCGTGTCGGGGGCGGTCTCGACGACCACCTGGGCGCCGCGCAGGCCGGGCTCGTGCGAGAGCCGCGCGAGCCAGTCGCCCCAGGACGCCACCCAGATGTCGACCTGCTGGGGGTCGACCAGCGAACCGCCGTCCGGCTCGCAGGCCAGGACCACCGTGTACAGGCCGCGGCCCGGGTGGTGGAGTACGCCGAAGGAGCGGTTGTAGGCGTCGCGGCCCTCGTGCATCTTGGTGCGCGCGAGCAGGCCCGGCGGCTGGTAGCGGCCGCCGGGGCGCTTGGACAGCGGCCCGGAGACATAGGTGTGCGAGCCGTTCGCCTTCCGTTTCATCCAGCCGATCCGGACCGCGAGGACCTGGTAGACGTTGCGGCCGTCCACCGTGCGCAGCGCCAGCGGGGCGAGGAACAGCCCGACCGGCACCAGTACGGCGATCGCGGCCATCAGCGAGACCAGCGACGCCAGCAGCGCCACCAGCAGCCCGCCGAAGGCGACGACGGTGCCGAGCAGACCCAGCGGACCGAGTCCGGGACGGCGGGGCCTGCGCCAGTTCCCGTACGTGGGACGCGTCATGGCGTCGGTGGACATGGGGTTTCCTTCTTCCGGCTCGGCTCAAAGTGCTTCGGGTGTACGGGGGTCGGGGTGGATGCCTTGGAAGCCGCCCCAACCCCCGGAGGCGTGGACCGTGGGCCTGCCTACTGGTTGTGGCCCTTCATGCCGTCGTTGTCGTCAAGGGAGTTGGCGACTTCCGTGGCGGCCGCGACACCGGTCTGTACGGCGACCGCGGCGGCCTGGACCGCGAGGGCCGCGCCACCCGTGGCCGCACCCGCGGCGGCGGCACCCCCTCCGGCGGCCGCGCCGCCCGCGCCGCCCGCACCTCCGCCGGCCGGAGCACCGGCGCCCGAGGACGGCGAGCCCTTCGGGCCGGCCGCGCCGCCCCCGCCTCCGCCGCCCCCTCCGGCACCGCCCGCGGCGATGCTGACGGCGCCGGTGGCGATGTTGTTGGCCGCGTTGAGCGCGACCGTGCCGCCGGAGGTGCCGCCTAGTGCCGCCGTCGCCGGAACGATCAGCTTGAGCAGGGCCGGCAGTGCGAAGACCGCCATGATCAGCATGCCCAGACCCGCGATGGTCTGGTCGAGGTTCTTGGTGTCCTGGGTCATCGACGTGGCCGAATAGATGATCAGGGCGGCCGCCGGTTTGTAGAGCAGCCAGGCCGCGAGCCAGCCGACGTGCTTCTTCCACCAGCCCTCGCCCCACCCGGTCATCGAGGAGGCGGCGGCCAGCGGCAGCGTGCCCACCAGCATGATCATGACGCCGATGCGGATGTACATCAGACAGATCTGTACGAAGCTCGACAGCATCACCAGCAGACCGAAGATGAGCACCAGGCCCGGCTGGTTGAGCGTCAGTACGCCGAGCATCGTCGACGCGGTGTCGCCGAGGTCGGACTTCTCGTACACGTGCTGGGCGTACAGGTCCGAGGCCTTGGTGAGCGCCTGGACCACCGGCACGGCGACCGCGCCGACGAGGATGACCTTCCACATCCCGAGGAACGCCTGCTTCATCGGCTGGCCCTTGCGGTCGAGGGCCATTCTGATCGCGGCGATCAGCAGCGAGGCCACGGCGACATAGGCGACGATCCAGTCGACCTCCTTGTCGATGAGGCCGATGGGCTTCGAGGGGTCGTCCACGTCGACGTTCATCCACACGCCGTTGAGCGCCTTGAGCACCTCCGACGCGGCGTCGCCGATCGCCTTGGCGAAGACCACGACGGCGCCCTGGGTGAACTGGGTGCCGACCTCGTCGATCACGCAGTCGTATATGCGCCAGGAGCAAGCCATGTCACGCCTCCCAGGTGACGAAGCCCGAGGTGCCGCTGACCTGCGACATGCCCGAGTAGACGGTGCCGTCGGCGTCGGGCGCGAGCTTCCAGTCGCCGTCCTGCCAGCGCATGGTCACCGACGCGGTGCCGTAGGCGTCCTTGCCTGCGACGCGGACCACGACCATCAACGTCGTCTTCTCCTTGTCGTACGACAGGACGGCGAACCCGGCGTAGCCCCCCGCGTCGGGCGCGCCCGAGGTGGGCTTGTCGCCCTCCGCGGTACGGCTCCTGACGAGCGCGTCGCGGCCCGCACCGGGAACGACCTGCCGGTCGACGACCTCGCGCCAGCCCCGGTAGCTCAGGTGGTCGGTGATGGAGTGGGCGGCCATGACCGCGCCGATCGGCGTGTGTGCGAAGCAGGACCAGACCGGACCGTCGTACTTCAGCGGGCCCACCGTCCTGGAGACCGGCACGAGACCCGTGCCGTTGGCCTTCCAGGTGAAGTCCTTCGGGGCCCGTGTGGGCTTGGCCTGGTCGCTGTCGTCGGTGCGGCAGCCGGCCGGCCGGGCGTCCGAACCGCCCTTGCCGCCGCCCGAGTTCGGGTCCGCGGACGAGGTCGGCTGCGGATCCGGGTCGCCCGAGGCGTTCGCCTGCCGCCCGTCGCCGCCGCTCATCATGGTGAAGCCGGCGAGCACGAGCAGCACCAGCAGGAACCCGGCCGACAGGATCCAGCCTCGCTGCTGCCAGAACGGCTGCTCCCACTCCCCGCTGCCCCCTTGGGACCGGCCGGAGTTCAGCATGGTTTGCGCTCCCTTCGAATCACGTTCTGATGAGAGGTGGATCAGCTCACGCGAAGACGAAGGTGACGACGGGGCCCGCGGTCGCGACCAGGACACAGCCGCCGAGGACCATGCCGAGGCGGCCCATGTGCTCCGAGCCCTCGCCGCGGCGCATCGAGATCGCCATCATGGCGCCGGTGATGAGCACACCCGCGACGCCCGCGGCGGTACCGGCCCAGGCGAGGATGCCGAGGACGGTGTCGACCTTGCCGGTCAGCTGGTCGGGTGCGTCGCTCTTGGGGTTGGGGACCTTGCCGTCCGCCAGGTAGATGTGGGCCTTGGCTGCTATCGCCTTGAACATGGCTTCTCCCCGATGTGGTCGGCTGCCGGCCGACAACCTGCTTGATGTGAGCGGTGCTTGAGGGTCCTTGAGGGGCGGTGTGGCGCCCGAGTTCCCGGTTGCACAGTGAGCTTGGCGACTCCTGTGAGGTCCGGCCAAGCGATGTAGTGATCCAGCACCTGTCGGTGACGTGTCCGTGACAGACGGGAAGAGATCGTCATCAAGTACCAGATGAGATGGGTGCCGAGATGACCTGCGAAGCCCTCAGAACGATCTGAGACACCCTCAGGGCGAATCGATGCGCCCTCCGAAGCGAGCTGAGGCACCCTCAGAAGTGAGCTGAGGCACTCTCAGAAATGAGCAGAGGCACCCTCGGATCCGAGGGTGCCTCACGCGAGAAGAGCCGGCGGACGGGTGCGTCAGAGAAGGAAGCCGACGATCGGACCGGCCGTCGCACCGATGACACACGCCCCCATGACCGTCAGGAACTGACTCAAGTGCTCGTCTCCGTCACCGGTCTTGACGGCGATCGCCATGCGCGAGCCCACGATCATCAGGCCCGCCACGCCGGCTGCGGTGACCAGCCAGGCGATGATGTTCAGGACGTAGTTCAGCTGGGTGGCGACACCGGCCGGAGGGCCGTCTCCCTCGGCCAGCGTGGCGGTCGTCATCGCGTAGAGGGTGCTCATGGGGCGGTCCTTCCGGTCAGTCGGGCCAGTGAGGCGATCTCGCGCGGCAGCGGTCCCGTGAGGTCGCCGGTGCGCCACGCGGGCACCCACGGCACCCGGTAGACGTCGATGACGGAACCGATCACCTTGATGCGCTGGGTGAGTTGACGAGGCAGGCGCCCCGGCGCGTCCGCGACCAGGACGATGGCGTCGAGGTCGAGTCCCGGGGGCGCGTCGCCGCGCCGGAAGATGTCGAGGGTGTGCGAGACCGCGTCCAGACCGCCCGCGTGCGTACGCCCGACGAGGAGGACGGATCCCGGCTCGCCCTGGTCGGGCCGGGGCCAGTTGCGGCCCGCGTCATGGCCGCCGAAGAGGGCGGCGAGCGTGGATGCGCCGGCCCCGCCATGGGTGGCGACCCAGGCGAACCGTCGTGCACTCACCGGGAGTTGACGGGACTCCGGGTCCTCTTCCTGTCGCTGTCGCGGTTCCGGGTCGCCGACCGGACCGCGAATCCAGATCTCGGGCCCGTCCGGCCCGCGCCGCTCGTTCCCCCGCATCGCCACCCCCTGCATCGCCACTCTCCTCCGTCGTCGGACCATCGGCTCACCGATCTTCACGGCGCCCGAACAGGTTAGGTAACGGGGCGTGAGTTCCTGGGACGAGTCTGTGACGTCGTGGTGACGCATGGAGCGGGTGGGAGCCGAGAGACTCAACTGCATGTACACGACCGGATCTTGAGGCTGAGGGGAGCCGATGTCCAACGGGGGTGGATCCACCATGACCTGGGTGGTCGGCGGCTGTCTCGCCGCGGTGATCATGCCGGTGGTCATGATGGTCGCGGTGAGCGGATCGCCGAGCGAGGCGGATACGGGGTCGGGCGCGGGCGGCGGGCTGAAGGACGGCACCGTGCCGCAGCAGTACGTGCCCTGGGTCCTCAAGGCGGGCGCACTGTGCGACGTCATCAAGCCCGCGGTGATCGCCGCGCAGATCGAGGCCGAGTCGGGCTGGAACCCCAACGCCCGGTCACCGGTGGGGGCCGAGGGGTTGTCGCAGTTCATGCCCGGCACCTGGACGACCTGGGGCCAGGACGACGACGGCAACGGCCGCGTGTCCCCGTACGACCCCGGGGACGCGATCATGGCGCAGGGTCGCTACGACTGCGCCCTCGCCAAGCAGGTCGAGGGCTACAAGAACCGCGGCGAGGCGCACGGCGAGACACTCGACCTCGCACTCGCCGCGTATAACGCGGGCCCGGGCGCGGTGCACCAGTACGGCGGCATGCCTCCGTACACCGAGACCCAGAACTACGTCGCCCGCATCAAGTCGCTGATATCCAAGTACGAGTCGATCGACGACACGCCGGGCAAGCTCCCGGACGGGCAGCAGATGGCCATGCCGATCCCCGGCAATCCGCCCGTCACCTCCCCGTACGGCATGCGCATGCACCCGATCCTGCACGTCTACAAGCTGCACACCGGCATCGACTTCGGCGCTGCGGCCGGTACGCCGTTCAAGGCGGCCCGGGACGGCACGGTCACCTCCGCCGGCTGGGCCAACGGGTACGGAAACCGTGTGGTGATCTCCCACGGAACCATCAACGGCGACCAGATCTCGACGACCTACAACCACATGTCCGCGATCGACGTCAGTGTCGGACAGAAGGTGAAGGTCGGCCAGCAGGTCGGCGCGGTGGGCTCCACCGGTTACTCGACCGGACCGCACGCGCACTTCGAGGTCATGCAGAACGGCAAGTACGTGGATCCGGCACCCTGGCTGGGACTGAAGTGAGGAGGGAGGCGAGGATGAGGACGCGTACGACGAGGGGCACGAGGGCAGGCGCGAGGACAGGCACGACGATGGGTACGGAGACGCGTACGGCGGTGCGTGCGGCGACGCCTGCGAGGGTGATCGCCGTGGCGGTCGTGTCCGTCACCGGGCTGTTGGCGTTGACGGGCTGTGGCTTGCGGGACCACCGTGACACGGTGGGCGTACCCGGCTCGTCGCCCTCCGCGGCCCCGTCGGTGGCGCCCAAGGCACCACTGCCGTCGGGCAAGCCGCTGGGAGCGGACGCGCGGGTGCCGAGCCCGTCGGGCGTCGACGGGACGGACGCGACAGAGGTATCGGAGGCGTGGGCGGAGGTGGCGTACGGCTATGACACGAAGTACGACTCCGGTCCGCACGATGCCGTGCTGCGGTCGGCCCGTTGGCTCACGGCGAAGAAGGCCGCCGCCGAGCGGTCGTACCGGCCCGCGAGCGGCGCCGGCAACGACTGGAACACCTGGGCCGGTCACCAGGCGTGGACCACGGTGGACGTGACCGCGGACGACGACGGCGACGGCCCCACGGACACGGCCGTCCTCGCCTACCGTGCCCTCTTCGTCGAGGGCACGGCCCAGGGCCGCGACGGCTGGACGGGCACGGGTCCACGCGCGAACGTCTATCTCAAACTGACCCGTACGGGTCGCGGGCAGCCGTGGCATGTCGCCGAGGTGACCGCGGTGGAGGCTGCGGTGCCCCCGTCCCCGTCTGCCTCGTCCTCCCCGGCCGCCCCGTCCTCTTTGTCCTCCTCCCCGTCCACCCCTTCGTGAGGGAACCGATGTCTCGACTCAGCCGCGAACAGAAGCGCGAACTCAAGCGGCAGCGCTCGGCCGGTGTCGCGCCCGGGGGGCAGCCGGCCGCCGGGGTGACACCGATCGAGGTGCGGGTGCCGGTGTCCACGGGAGGTGCCACGGCCGGCGCCGCCGGTAGCGCCACGGTCGGCGGCATGCCGGTCGTCGCCGCGCCCGGCGAGACCGTCCAGGCCGCCGTCCTGAACTACCTCCACCGCCTCGCCCTCGCCACCGGTCACCCCGTCCTCGCCACCATCCACGACGAACGCATCGGCTTCGTCGTACCGCTCCAGGTGTACGTGGACGGCTCCAGCCGTTACGCGGGGGAGCCGGTGCGGGTGGGGACGGACGCGGGCGCAGCTGTGGGTGCGGGGACCTCGGCGGCGGCCGCCGCGTCGGTGGTGCCGGGGGCGTGGGCTGCGGGGAGTGCGCCGCAGCCGCAGCCGCAACCGCGCGAGCCCGAGCTTCGCCGCTCGCCGCAGCCGCAGCAGCCGCAGCAGTCGCCGCAGCAGTCGCCGCAGCCGCAGCGGTCGCCGCAGCCGTCGGTGCCGCCGACCGCGCCGGTTCCGCCTGCTTCCGTCGCCGCTCCCGCATCCGGTGAGCGGGCGCCCGTGGGGCCGGCGGCCGGAGTGCCGGCGGCGCCCGAGACTCCGCCGGTTCGGCGTCGGGACAAGGCGACGTACGTGCTGCGGGCGGTACCGGAATCAACGCCTCAGCCGGAGCTTCCGCCGGGGCCTGTCGCGGAGCCCGCGCCCGTGCCCGCGCCTGGGCCAGCACCTGCGCCCGCGCCCGCGCCGACTCCCGCACCCGCACCTGCGCCTGCGCCGACGCTCGCGCCGACACCTGTGTCCGCGCCTGCGCCTGCGCCGACGCTCGCGCCGACACCTGTGTCCGCGCCTGCGCCTGCGCCGACGCTCGCGCCGACACCTGCGTCCGCGCCCGCGCCCGCGCCGACACCTGTGTCCGCGCCCGCACCTGCGTCCGCGTCCGCGCCCGCACCTGCGCCCATGACTGTTGCGGAGCCGGCGGCTGAGCCCCGGCACGCGCCTGTACCTGCGTCGCCGCCCGCGGCCTCGCCTGCGCCTGCACCCGCGGTCGCCCCTGTAGCGGAGTCGGGGTTCGGGCCTGCGTCCGGCCCGAACCCGGAGTTCGCGCCTCTGCAGGCGCCCGCCCCCGCACCCGCGTCCGCGCCCGCGCCGCAGTCGGTGAGCCCGGCAGCGTCCGCTGGGCCGGCGCCTGCGCCGACGGGTGCCGGAGCGTCCGCCACCCCGGCACCGGTTCCCACGAGTGCCGTCCAGCCCCCGGCACCGGAACCCGTGCGGGCGCCGGAGCCCCCGGCACCAGAACCCGTGCGGGCGCCGGAGCCCCCGGCCCCAGCACCTGGGCACGTAGGTGCCCCGGCGCACACCAGCCCGCCACCCGAGCCCGTACGCCCGCCCGCGCCCCCCGCTCCGGCCACGGAGCCGGTGCGCCACCCGGCACCCCCCGTCGCCCCCGAGCCCGGCACACCCACTCCGTCGACCTTCGTGTTGCGGGCGGTGCCGGAGGCCGAGCCTCTGCCTGGGGGTGCGGCGACGCATGTGCTGCGGGCGGTGCCGGAGTCGGCGGCCGGGGGCGCGGCGGCTCCGACGGGGGAGTTCGGGCCGGCTCCGGTGGCCGAACCCGCTCCCGTGCGCAAGGCGGCCCCCGCGACGGAGGCCATGTTCCTGATGGATTCGGAGCCCGAACCGGAGCCGGAGCCGAAGCCCGCTCCCGTTCGGGGCTTCGACGCGGTCGCCGAAGCGGTGCTGGCGCCGAGTCCGGCCGAGGAGAACGAGGGCGCGGCGGTGTTCCTGGCGGAGCCGGTGGCGCAGATCAACGAGGCCGTGAAGATGGGCCGGATCGAAGCGGCCGCGGGCATGGCGGAGCGGGCCGTCGCGGAGGCGGCGCGATCGCTGGGCGAGGAGCACCCGGAGGTGCTCAAGCTGCGTGAACTGACCGCGTACATCGCGTACTTGGCCGGAGACGCGCTCAGGTCGTTCCATCTGTCCCTCGACCTCGCCAGAGTCCGCCGGCGCCACCGCGACCCGCGCGCCGCGTACGGCAACGTGCAGAGCGCGGCCGCGGCCTGGCGCGCCGTCCGCGACCCCCTGCAGGGCCTGCACCTCGGCCGCGACCTGATCGGCGTGTGGACCGAGCTCACAGCCGACGGCGGCCCCGCCGCCGACGACATCGAGCAGCTCGAGTCGGCCCGCACCCGCATGGGCCGCCTCGCCGAACGCGCCCGCGTCCTGGCCGACAACCCCTACCACCAGAGCCCCCGAGCCCATGGACAGTGACCATCACGCCCACACCGGCGCCCGTGCCCGCGGGCGCGACCGGGCCGAAGCGGCCCGCAGTCGATCGGCGCGTTCCAGGAGACCGCGTCCCGGCGAACCGCGTCCCCAAGAACCGCGTACGCGCGTCGAGGTGTACGTCAACGAGCTCACCGGCACGATGAGCTGGCGCACACGCCGGCCCGGCGGCCCCCGCACCCGCGCCACGCTCCGCACCGCGCCCCGGGGCGCCGCTCCCCTCCCGGCCCACCCCGCCGCCGTACGCGCCGCGGTGAGCGTCCCGGTCGAGACGCTCACCCCGGAGCAGTTGCGGCATCACCTGGCCACGGTCGGCGCCCTGCGCTCCCGCGTCGCGGCCGACGTCGCCGTGGGTGCGCGGGTGCCGACGGCCGTGGCGGCCCGTATGCGCTCGGGCGCCACACCGGCCGCCGCACACGCCCTCACGGCGGAACGCTCGTCCGCCGCACGCGAGTTGGCCCAGCGCGGGCAACGACAAGGACAAGGGCAACGACAAGGGCAAGGGCAGGGGCAAGGGCAAGCTACGAGGACAGCTCCCACACCGCATACGCCAGCGCGTCCGCATTCCGGTCCAGCGCCACGTCGTTGATGTTCGACGCCGTGTCGCAGGAGGAGTGGTAGCAGGCGTCGAAGGCCTTGCCCGCCGTACCGCCCCACTTCGCGGCCTGGGCCGTGGTCTTGATGTAGTCCGCGCCGCTGAACAGGCCGCCGACGGGTATGCCCGCGTTCTTGAAGGGCGCGTGGTCGGAGCGGCCGTCGCCCTCGGTCTCCGGCTCCGTCGCGACACCGAGGCCCGCGAAGTAGTTCTTGAAGGTCTTCTCGATGGCGGGATCGTCGTCGTAGACGAAGTAGCCGGGGTTCGGCGAGCCGATCATGTCGAAGTTCAGATAGCCGCTGATCTTCGAACGGTCCCCGGTGGCCAGGCTGTTCACGTAGTACTTCGAGCCGACCATGCCCAGCTCCTCCGCGCCCCACCAGGCGAATCGCAGATGCTTGGTGGGCTGGTACTTCGCTCGGGAGACGGCCAGCGCGGTCTCCAGGATCGCCGCCGATCCGGACCCGTTGTCGTTGATACCGGGCCCCGCCGTCACGCTGTCGAGGTGCGACCCCGCCATGACGACCCGGCCGGTGTCGCCGCCGGGCCAGTCGGCGATCAGGTTGTACCCGGTGCGGCCGGAGGACGTGAACTGCTGGAGGGTCGTGGTGAACCCGGCGGCGTCCAGCTTCGCCTTCACGTAGTCGATGGAGGCCTTGTAACCGGCGCGGCCGTGCGCCCGGTTGCCACCGTTGGCGGTGGCTATGGACTGCAGCTGTGCGAGATGGGCTTTGACGTTGGCCACCGGGATATCGGGCGCGGCGGCCGCGGACGCGGGGGCGGGCATGCGCGCGGGAGCAGACCCGGGCGCCGCGTCGGCTGTCGCACCGGAGGTGACGAGCGCGGCGGCAGCGACGACGGAGGCGACACCGGCAGCGCCGATCGCACGCACGGGAACGGAGAGCTTCATGTGGGGGGCTCCGAATTCCATGGGGAGTCACAGGGATTCCACAGTGAATGGGGTGCCTGGATGGTGAACGTGTGACTAACTCTCCGTCAAGAGCGGTATTTGGACAGGGGGTTCGTATATCGGATGGGTCTAGTGGTCGTGGCCTCCAGAGTGGGGAGGCCTCTCTGGCCCCCTCAGCCTCGCCGTCGCCCGACCCCCTCAGGCCTCGCCGCCGCCTGGCCCACTCAGCCTCGCCGCCCCTGGGTCCGTCAGGGATCCCCAGTGCCTGGCCCCCTCGGGCCTCGCCGCCGCCTGGTCCCGTCAGGCCTCCCCAGTGCCTGGCCCCCTCAGGCCTCTCTAGTGCACGCAGAATTCATTGCCCTCCGGATCCGCCATCACCACCCACTCGCCCGCCGGCTCCGTCACCCGCCGGAGCACGCTCGCCCCCAGCCCCTCCAGCCGCTCGACCTCGTCCGCGCGCCGGCCCTCGCCCGGGTGCAGATCGAGATGGATCCGGTTCTTGGAGGTCTTCGGCTCCGGTACGCGCTGGAAGAGGAGCCGTCGCCCGAGGCCGGTGCCGCGCTCCTTGTCGTACGGGTCGTCCGGATGCCGTACGGCGATCAGGTCCCGGAAGGCCGGGCGGCCGTGGAAGTCGACGGTGGCCTCGGCGGGCAGCGCGCCGAGGCTCAGCAGCCGCTCGACGAACGTGCTGTTGTCCTCGGCCTCGTAACCGAGCGCGGCGGCCCAGAAGTCCGCCTGGGCGTGCGGGTCGGCCGCGTCGATGACGAGCTTCCAGTGCAGGGGAGTGGGCGGGAGGTTCGTGGGCGTCATGGTGACCACTTGTAGTGCTTGCGTGAGCGGGCGGGCAAGGGAATCGCCCGGGCGGATTTCCGGCCTGTCCCGCGTCCGGGGGCAAGGCCGTTCAGGCCGTTGAAGGGTTGGGGGGCGGTGCCGCCAGATGACGGGAAGGGGCGGGGGCGGCGGGGGCGAGAGGCTCCTCGGACTCGCGCGCGTCATACGCGGCCCGCGCCGCCGCGACCTCCCCCTGGTGCTCCTCCGTCCACGTCACCAACGCCTGGATCGTGTGATGCAACGTGCCGCCCAACGCGGTGAGTTCGTACTCCACCCGAGGCGGGGCCACGGGATGCACCGTCCGCTTCACCAGCCCGTCCCGCTCGAGCTGCCGCAGGGTGACCGTCAGCATCCGCTGGCTGATCCCGTCGATCTCCCGCCGCAACTCCGTGAAGCGGAGCACGCGCCGCTCCAGCAGGGCGATCACCAGCAGTGACCACTTGTCGGCGACGCGATCCAGGATCTGCCTCACCTGGCAGTCCTCGCGGACGTCCCACTGGAAGGGATCCGCGTCCCCGTAGTCCACGCCCACGGTGCTCGCGCAGTTACTCGGTGACTTAGAAGTGCCTTCTTCCATGCCTGCCGATGCTGCCGCAGGCTGAGGGCGGTTACAAGAGGGAACTGACCCTCGGTCGCGTAACCTCCCCCCGATCCAAGGGAGTTCACCATGGGCACCCGCCTGCCCGCAGGCACGGATATCCGCATGGGCGCCCGGGACCGGGCCCTCCTCCTCGTCCTGTGCGGAACGATCTTCCTGGAGGGCACCGACGTCGCCATGCTCGCCGTGGCCATCCCCTCCATCAGAGCCGACCTCGATCTGCCGACCGGCACGGCGGCCTGGGTGATGAGCGCGTACGTCCTCGGCTACGCCGGGTTCACCCTCCTCGGCGGTCGCGCCGCGGACCTGCTCGGCCGCCGCCGGATGTTCCTGACCTCGCTGACGGTCTTCCTCGCCTTCTCGGGCCTCGGCGGCTTCGCCACGGAGGGCTGGACGCTGATCCTCGCCCGCTTCGTGACGGGCGTCTCCGCCGCGTTCATGACCCCGGCCGCGCTGTCCCTCATCACCACCTCGTACGAGGAGGGCCCCCAGCGCGACAAGGCACTGCTGGTCTTCGCGGGCACCGCGGCCGGCGGCTTCTCGCTGGGCCTGGTCATCGGTGGCCTGCTCACCCAACTCGGCTGGCGCTGGGTGTTCTTCGCCCCGGTCCTGCTGGCGGGCGCCCTCCTGCTCACGGCGACGAGGCTCATCCCCGTGTCGCAGGGGCGCCCCCGTCCCCGTACCGCCGAGGGAAAGGCATTCGACCTGACCGGAGCCGTCACCGCCGCCGGCGCCATGCTGCTCGCCGCCTACGCGGTGATCCGCCTCGAACACGGCCTGCGTGGCTGGCCGTCGACGGCGGGGACGGCGCTCGCGGCGCTGCTCCTCGGCCTCGCCTTCGTGGTCGTGGAGCGGCGCAGCCCCGCACCCCTCGTACGCCTCGGCATCCTCCGTACGGGCTCGGTGGTCCGCGCCGATCTCGGTGCGCTGCTCTTCGTGGGCGCCTTCTTCGGATTCCAGTTCATCGTGACGCTCTACCTGCAGGAGCTGCGCGACTGGTCGGCGCTCCAGACGGCGGTCGCGCTGATCGTGATGGGCTGCGACGCGGTACTGGCGCCCACGCTCACCCCGAAGCTCGTACGGCGGTACGGCAACGCCAAGGTGGTCCTCGGGGGCTTCGTGCTCGCCGTCGTCGCGTACGGGCTGTTCCTGCCGGTCGGCGCGGACTGGTCGTACGCGGCGATGTTCCCGACGCTGATCATCGCGGGGACCGCGTTCGCCCTCGCCTACGGGCCGCTGACGATCGCGGCGACGGACGGGGTGGCGGAGGAGGAGCAGGGCCTGGCGAGCGGGCTGCTGCACACGGCCACGCAGTTCGGCTCGGCGATCGGGATCTCGGCGGTGACCGCTGTCTACGGCTTGGCGTCCGTGGGGTCGGGGCCGGCCGGTACGGGGGAAGGGCCGGCTGTCACGGGTTCGGGTTCCGCCGTGACGGGTTCGGCTCCGGCCGTCTCGGGGGCCGGTCCCGCCGTGGCGGGGGTGGATCCTGACGTCACGCTCTTGGCGTTCCGCGCGGCGCTGACGGTGCCGGTGGCGATGGTCGTCCTGGGGGCCCTGGTCGCGGCCCTGAGCGTGCGGGCCGTGCGGCGGGCGGTGCGCAGCGCGTCGAAGGTGAGCAGCGACAGGGCGAGCCACACCAGCGCGAACCCGGCCCAGCGCTCGGGCGGCATGGCCTCGTGGAAGTAGAGGATGCCGAGCAGGAACTGGAAAACGGGGGCCAGGTACTGGAGGAGCCCCAGGGTGGAGAGCGGGACGCGGATCGCGGCGGCGCCGAAGCAGACGAGCGGGACGGCGGTCACCAGGCCCGTCGCGGCAAGCAGCACCGCGTGCCCGGAGCCCTCCGTGGTGAAGGTCGCGTCGCCGGTCGATCCCAGCCACAGCAGATAGGCCAGCGCGGGCAGGAACTGGATCGCGGTCTCGGCGGCGAGCGACTCGATGCCCCCGAGGTTGACCTTCTTCTTCACCAGTCCGTACGTGGCGAAGGAGAAGGCGAGACAGAGGGAGATCCACGGCGGGCGGCCGTAACCGACCGTGAGGACGAGGACGGCGGCGAAGCCGACGCCGACGGCCGCCCACTGCACCGGCCGCAGCCGTTCCTTCAGGATCAGCACGCCCATCGCGATGGTGACGAGGGGGTTGATGAAGTAGCCGAGCGACGCCTCCACCACGTGGCCGCTGTTCACGGACCAGATGTAGACGCCCCAGTTCACCGTGATGACCGCCGCCGCGATCGTGATCAGACCCAGCTTGCGCGGCCGGCGCAGCAGTTCGCCGGCCCAGGCCCAGCGCCGCATCACCAGCAGCGCGACACCGACCACCGCGAGGGACCACACCATCCGGTGGGCGAGGATCTCGGCCGCGCCGGCGGGCTTCAGCAGCGGCCAGAAGAGAGGGACCAGCCCCCACATGCCGTACGCCGCGAAGCCGTTCAACAGACCTATGTGCTGTTCGCCCTTCGGTTTCCCGGCCACCGGCGTCTCCCTCTCGTGCGACGGCCGCTCCCGTGCGGCGGAGCAGCCTGGAAGAAGGTAGCGCCGAGCACCCCCGCCTGTCATGCCCGTATCGCCATACGGTCATGACAAGTGAGGGGGCGGAGGGAGGCGCCCGAGGCCCGGGGGGAGTGGGCCCGGCCCCCTCCGGAAGGTCAGCCCTTCAGCGCCGCCTTGATCGACTCGGTGATCGGGGTGGTCGGGCGGCCGGTCAGGCGGGACAGGTCGCCGGTGGTGACGGCCAGCTCGCCCTGCTCGATGGACGTGTCCACGCCCGCCAGGATGGCGGCGAGGCCCTCGGGCAGTCCGGCGCCGGTCAGGATGCCGGTGTACACCTCGACGGGAACGGCGTTGTAGACGATCTCCTTGCCGGACTGCTCGGCGATCTCGGCGGCGTACTCGGCGAAGCCGAAGGAGGTGTCGCCGCTCAGCTCGTACGTCGTGTTCTCGTGGCCCTCGCCGGTCAGCACCGCCACGGCGGCGGCCGCGTAGTCGGCCCGCGCGGCGGAGGCGACCCGGCCCTCGCCGGCGGCCTGGACGACGGCGCCGTGCTCGAGGACGGGGGCGAGGTTCTCCGTGTAGTTCTCGTTGTACCAGCCGTTGCGCAGCAGGGAGTACGGCAGACCGGAGGCCAGCACGGCCTCCTCCGTGGCCCGGTGGTCGTCGGCCAGGGCGGCCGTCAGGCTGCCGGGGGCGCTGGTGTACGCGAGGAGCGCGGCCCCGGCGGCCTTGGTGGCGTCGAGGACGACCTGGTGCTGGGCGACGCGGCCGAGGTGGAACTCGTTGCCGGAGATGAGCAGCACCTTGTCTCCGGCGGAGATGACACCGTCGAAGGTCTCGGGCGCGTTGTAGTCGGCGACCGCGATCCGCACGCCGCGCGCCGCGAAACCGGCGGCCTTCTCCCGGTCGCGGACCACGGCGGTGATCCGGTCCGCCGGGACCTTCTCCAGCAGCCCCTCGATGACGAGACGGCCGAGGTTTCCGGTGGCTCCGGTGACGACGATGCTCATGTCTGAAACAACTCCTTATGGGGTGGCGGGTCTGTCACTCACCATAAGGGTGGCACTAACTCTCTGAAAGTACCCACTTTGAAGTAAGGTACTGGCATGGCCGTAAGTACCAGAGCAGCAGTCAGCAGTAAGACGGCAGTCAGCAGTGAGACAGCGGTCAGCAGTGAGACAGCAATCGGCAAGTACGACGCCGGCGAGGCGATGTGCCCGTACCGCCTGGTCCTGGAGCATGTGACCAGCCGCTGGGGCGTGCTTGTGCTGATCGAGCTCCTGGAGCGCCCGTACCGCTTCAGCGAGCTGCGCCGCGCCATCGGGCGGGTCAGCGAGAAGATGCTCACCCAGACTCTGCAGACCCTGGAGCGCGACGGCCTCGTCCACCGCGACGCCAAACCGGTCATCCCGCCCCGCGTCGACTACTCGCTCACCGACCTCGGCCGCGAGGCCGCCGCGCAGGTGAAGGCGCTCGCGATCTGGACCTCGGACCGGATGGACGACGTCGAGAAGGCCCGTCGCGCATACGACGAGGCCCGGGCGGCGAGCACCCGGGCCTCGTGAACCAGCGCTTCGGTGGCCTCGGCCGTCCTGCGGCCGGCGGTCGACCGTCCTTCGGCTAGCCGACGACCGTCCAGGTGTCCCCGCCCGCCAGCAGCGCGGCGAGGTCGCCCTTGCCGTTCTGCTCGATGGCGGTGTCGAGCTGGTCGGCCATCTGGGTGTCGTAGACGGGCCGGTCGACGGAGCGGAGGACGCCGATGGGGGTGTGGTGCAGGGTGTCGGGGTCGGCGAGTCTGCTGAGCGCGAAGGCGGTGGTCGGGGACGCGGAGTGGGCGTCGTGGACCAGGATCTGGCTCTCGTTGTCCGGAGTGACGGTGACGACCTTGAGGTCGCCGGTCGTCCGGTCGCGGACGACGCCGCGTGTCCCGTCGGTCCCGAAGCGGATGGGCTGCCCGTGTTCCAGGCGGATGACCGCTTCCTCGGCTTGCTGCTTGTCCTTGAGGGCTTCGAAGGCGCCGTCGTTGAAGATGTTGCAGTTCTGGTAGATCTCGACGAGGGCCGTGCCGGGGTGGGCGGCGGCCTGCCGGAGGACGCCGGTGAGGTGCTGGCGGTCGGAGTCGATCGTCCGGGCGACGAAGGACGCCTCCGCGCCGATGGCCAGGGACACCGGGTTGAAGGGGGCGTCCAGGGAGCCCATGGGCGTCGATTTGGTGATCTTGCCGACTTCTGATGTGGGGCTGTACTGGCCCTTGGTGAGTCCGTAGATCCGGTTGTTGAAGAGCAGGATCTTCAGGTTCACGTTCCGGCGGAGGGCGTGGATGAGGTGGTTGCCGCCGATGGAGAGGGCGTCGCCGTCGCCGGTGACGACCCAGACGCTCAGGTCGCGCCTGCTGGACGCGAGTCCGGTCGCGATGGCGGGGGCGCGGCCGTGGATGGAGTGCATGCCGTACGTGTTCATGTAGTACGGGAAGCGGGACGAGCAGCCGATGCCGGAGACGAAGACGATGTTCTCCTTGGCGAGACCCAGCTCCGGCATGAAGCCCTGGACCGCCGCGAGGATCGCGTAGTCACCGCAGCCGGGGCACCAGCGCACTTCCTGATCGGACTTGAAGTCCTTCATGGACTGCCTGGCCTCGGCCTTGGGAACGAGCGAAAGCGACTCGATCGTGCCCGTGCCTTCCGTGGACGTCTCAGCCATCGATGGCCTCCTTGAGAGCCGTGGCGAGCTGCTCAGCCTTGAACGGCATTCCGTTCACCTGGTTGTACGAGTGCGCGTCCACCAGGTATTTCGCGCGGATGAGCGTGGCGAGCTGGCCGAGGTTCATCTCGGGGATCACCACCTTGTCGTAACGCCTCAACACCTCGCCCAGATTCCGCGGGAAGGGGTTGAGGTGGCGCAGGTGGGCCTGGGCGATGTGCTCGCCGGCGGTGCGCAGTCTGCGTACCGCGGCGGTGATGGGGCCGTAGGTCGAACCCCAGCCCAGAACCAGGGTGTCGGCGTCGCCGGTGAGGTCGTCGACCTCGATGTCCGGGACGTCGATTCCGTCGATCTTGGCCTGGCGGGTGCGGACCATGAGGTCGTGGTTGGCGGGATCGTAGGAGATGTTGCCGCTGCCGTCCTGCTTCTCGATGCCGCCGATGCGGTGCTCGAGGCCCGGCGTGCCGGGGATCGCCCATGGGCGGGCGAGGGTCTGCGGATCGCGCTTGTAGGGCCAGAAGACCTCGGTGCCGTCGTCCAGGGTGTGGTTCGGTCCCTGGGCGAACTGCACGCGCAGGTCGGGGAGTTCGTCGGTCTCCGGGATGCGCCAGGGCTCGCTGCCGTTGGCCAGGTAGCCGTCGGACAGCAGGAACACGGGGGTGCGGTAGGTGACGGCGATACGGGCCGCTTCGAGCGCGGCGTCGAAGCAGTCGGCCGGGGTGCGCGGCGCGACCACCGGGACCGGGGCCTCGCCGTTGCGGCCGAACATGGCCTGGAGCAGGTCGGCCTGCTCGGTCTTGGTCGGCAGACCGGTGGAGGGGCCGCCGCGCTGGATGTCGATGACGAGCAGCGGCAGTTCCAGCGACACGGCGAGGCCGATCGTCTCGCTCTTGAGGGCCACGCCCGGACCGGAGGTCGTGGTCACCGCGAGGGAGCCGCCGAAGGCCGCGCCCAGTGCCGCCCCGATGCCCGCAATCTCGTCCTCGGCCTGGAAGGTCCGTACGCCGAAGTTCTTGTGCTTGCTGAGCTCGTGCAGGATGTCCGAGGCCGGGGTGATCGGGTACGAGCCGAGGTAGAGCGGCAGGTCCGCTTGGCGGGAGGCCGCGATCAGGCCGTACGACAGGGCGAGGTTCCCGGAGATGTTGCGGTAGGTGCCGGTCGGGAAGGTCTGGGCGGCCGGCGCGACCTCGTAGGAGACCGCGAAGTCCTCCGTCGTCTCCCCGAAGTTCCAACCCGCGCGGAACGCGGCGATGTTGGCGGCGGCGATGTCGGGCTTCTTCGCGAACTTCGTCTTCAGGAACTTCTCGGTGCCCTCGGTCGGGCGGTGGTACATCCAGCTCAGCAGGCCCAGCGCGAACATGTTCTTGCTGCGCTCGGCCTCCTTGCGGGAGAGCGCGAACTCCTTGAGCGCCTCGACCGTCATGGTGGTGAGCGGGACGGGATGGACGCTGTAGCCGTCCAGAGAGCCGTCCTCCAGCGGGCTGGCGGCGTAGCCGACCTTCTGCATCGCCCGTTTGGTGAACTCGTCCGTGTTGACGATGATCTCCGCGCCGCGCGGCACATCGCCGATGTTCGCCTTCAAAGCGGCCGGGTTCATCGCCACCAGGACGTTCGGCGCGTCGCCGGGGGTGAGGATGTCGTGGTCCGCGAAATGCAGCTGGAACGACGAAACGCCCGGCAGGGTGCCTGCGGGCGCTCGGATCTCGGCGGGGAAGTTCGGAAGGGTCGAGAGGTCGTTGCCGAAGGATGCCGTCTCGGAAGTGAAGCGATCACCGGTGAGCTGCATACCGTCACCGGAGTCCCCCGCGAACCGGATGATCACCCGGTCGAGCCGGCGGACGTCTTTCGCCCCCGCCGGTTTGCGCTGTTCTCCTACGACGGCTCCATCGGCCTGCTCCGCTGGGCTACTGACCTGGCTGGTCACTGAACTGGACCTCCCTCGAGGCGGCTGTCTGGGAGCGGCCTTCCCGCAGGCCCTCCCACTTTCAACCCTACGTCGGTAAGGGTGGCCTTCCCGTGGCCATTCGCATGATGGACACCATTTTGAGATGGCCGGACGCCCTGACTTGTCATGATTTACCCGCCCCCCGGTCTTTCCGTGAAAGACGCTCTCCGCTCCACCGCTGGTTTCTGGGCCTCCATCGCTGGTTTCAGGGCCGCTACCGAAACCACTGGTTTCTGAGCCACTGCAACTGACACAGTGTCAGCTGATCATGAGTTCAGGTAGGTGAGCACTGCCAGAACACGCCGGTGGTCCCCGTCACTCGGGGACAGGCCCAGCTTCAGGAAGATATTGCTGACGTGCTTCTCGACGGCTCCGTCGCTGACGACGAGCTGGCGGGCGACGGCGGAGTTCGTCCGCCCCTCGGCCATCAGGCCCAGGACCTCCCGTTCGCGCGGGGTCAGCCCGGCCAGCACGTCCTGTTTGCGGCTGCGGCCGAGCAGCTGGGCCACGACCTCGGGGTCGAGGGCGGTACCCCCCTGGGCCACCCGCACCACCGCGTCCACGAACTCGCGCACCTCGGCCACCCGGTCCTTGAGCAGATAGCCGACGCCCCGGCTCGAACCGGCGAGCAGTTCAGTGGCGTACTGCTCCTCCACGTACTGCGACAGCACGAGCACGCCGAGCCCGGGGTGCGCCTTGCGCAGCTGGACCGCGGCCCTGACACCCTCGTCGGTGTGCGTCGGCGGCATCCGCACATCGGCGACGACGACGTCCGGCAGCGCGTCCTGGGCCGCGAACTCGGTGATGGTCTTGATCAGCGCCTCGCCGTCGCCGACACCGGCCACGACGTCATGCCCGCGGTCGGTCAGCAACCGGGTCAGGCCCTCCCGCAGCAGCACTGAATCCTCGGCGATGACCACCCGCACCCTGTCCTCCACGATGTTCGGCCCCCCACAGCCCTCCCCGGCTCGCGCCGGGTTTCTCCCCGCTCGTACGGCAGCCCCCAGCATTCCAGCATTGGGGCCGCCCTGCGCCCCAGGGAGCGGGAATAGGGGTGTGGAGGATCTCTTCGGCTTCGGCTTCGGCTTGTCCGGCGTTCGAGGCTGTGGGGGGTTTCGGCCTCGCCCGACGGGCCGAAGGGCCACGGGTGGCGGTTTCGACGCCGCGGCCGACGCTCGAGATCATCCAGGCCGATACGGGTGTCTGGTGGCGGAGCCCGCCGGATACGGACGGGTAGGGGGCGGTAGGGGAGCGGGTAGGGGCGGCGGGGGCCGGGGGCCGGGGGCCGGGTTATTTCGCCCCTGCCGCCTTTGCTGCCCCTGCCGCCCCTGCCCGCCCCCGCCGCCCCTGCCCGCCCTCGACCGCCCCGTTCACCCCCGCCAGGGCAGCTCCGCGGTCACGCGTGTGGGTCCACCCACGGGAGAGTCGGCCACCAGGATCCCGTCCACCGCGTCGAGCCGCTCCGCGAGCCCCGCCAGCCCCGACCCGCCGGAGACATCGGCGCCTCCCACCCCGTCGTCGGTGACCTGGATCATCAGCCGGTTGTCGACCCGCCAGACGTCCACCGTGGCGCGCGTGGCCCGCGCGTGCTTGCTGATGTTCTGCAGCAGCTCGGAGACCGTGAAGTACGCGATCCCCTCGATCGCGGGAGCGGGCCGCGTCGACAGATCCACGTCGACCCCCACCGGCACGGTGCACCGCGAGGCCACCGCGGACAGCGCCGCGTCGAGCCCGCGGTCGGTCAGCACGGCCGGGTGGATGCCCCGGGCCAGATCGCGCAGCTCCTGCAACGCCGTCTTCACCTCGCCGTGGGCCTCGTCCACCATCCGCGCCGCGGCCTGCGGATCCTCGGTCAGCTTCTCCTTGGCCAGGCCGAGGCCCATCGCGAGGTTGACCAGCCGGGCCTGCGCGCCGTCGTGCAGATCGCGCTCGATGCGCCGCAGATCGGCGGCGGCCGTGTCGATCACGACGCCCCGGTCGGACTCCAGCTCGACCACCCGCGTCGCCAGCCGCGACGGGCCGAGCAGCCCGTGCACCATCAGCCGGTCCACGGTCGTCAGCGCCCGCACGATCCACGGGGTGGCCATCGTGAAGAGCAGCCCCACCAGCGCGGTCACCGTGATCTCGAACGGGTTGTCGAGATAGATGGCGTGCGTCTCATCGCCGTAGAGCTGAAGGCCGCCCTGACCGCCGTACATCGGGAAGAGCCAGAACCACAACGGATACGTCAGCAGCGCCCAGCCGTACGCCCAGAAGTTCAGCGCCACCACGAAGGAGAACACCGACCACGGGAACTGGATCACCGAGTACAGCAGATGCCGCCATGACGCGCCGCTCTTGAGGACCGCCCCCATCCATGCCATCGCCCCGTGCCGCTTCATCCGCAGCGGCTCCGGCTCGGAGACCTCGAGCCCCAGCAGCCGGCGCGCCCGCGCCCGCTCCAGCGCGCCGAAGCCACGGCAGCCGGCCAGCGCCGCCGCGAGCACCGGTACGCCGAGGAAGGTGATCAGCAGGCCGGCGCCGAGCGCGAACATCGTGACGGCGTAGCTGAACATCATGATCCCGAGCGGCAGGCTCAGCATCACATAGCCGAACTCGCGCCAGCTGCGGGCCTCGATCGGCGCTCGCAGCGGGGCCGGGAGACGGTGCCGCCGCTCACCGGCGCCCGCCCCGTGGGATCCGGACCCGCTCCGGTGCCCGTATCCCTGTCCGTACTCCGTGGCCATCGGTCCCGTCCGTTCTACTCGTCTCGTCCAGCTCGTCCAGCTCGTCCAGCTCGTCCAGCTCGTTGGCTCGTACCTCAAGCCTGCTGTCAGCGAGGCCCACGGACCATGGAGCGGGTCGGCGTCTTGAGGCGGGGGTTTTCCCTACCTCGAGGGGACGCGCTCGTACGGAACTCTGGCTCGTACGGAACCTGACTCGTACGGACTCTGGCTCGTACGGACTCTGGCTCGTACGGAACCCTGGCTCGTACGGACTCTGGCTCGTACGGACTCTGGCTCGTACGGACTCTGGCTCGTAAGGAACTCTGAGCGGACCGGGGCCGAAAGGGCCCTGCCGCCGAAAGCCCCCGGCCCTCGCCGCGACCGCGCGACCGCCGGCAAGCCCCCGGCCGTCGCCACTACCGCGCGGGCTCGTCCTGCCCGTCCCGCCAAGGCAGCTCCGCCGTGATGACCGTCGGGCCGCCGGTCGGCGACTCGACGACGAAGATCCCGTCGACCGCACCGAGCCGGTCCGCGAGCCCCGCCATCCCCGTACCGCCGTCGAGGCCGGCCCCGCCGCGCCCGTCGTCCCAGACCTGTATGAGCAGCCGGTCGTCCGCCCGCCACACATCGACGGACGCGGACCTCGCCCCACTGTGCTTGCTCACGTTCTGCAGCAGCTCGGAGACGGTGAAGTAGGCGATGCCCTCGATGGCTGCCGCCGGTCTCGTCTCCAGCTCGGCCGTCACCTTCACCGGCACGGTGCAGCGTGAGGCGATCGCCGAGAGCGCCGCGTCAAGGCCCCGGTCGGTGAGCACCGCCGGGTGGATCCCGCGGGCCAGATCGCGCAGCTCCTGCAGCGCCAGCTTCACCTCGCCGTGCGCCTCGTCGACCATCGTCGCCGCCGCGTCGGGGTCCTCCAGGAGCTTCTCCTTGGCCAGGCCGAGCCCCATCGCGAGGTTGACCAGCCGGGCCTGCGCCCCGTCGTGCAGATCGCGCTCGATGCGCCGCAGATCGGCGGCGGCCGTGTCGACCACGACCCCCCGGTCGGACTCCAGCTCGGCGATCCGCCGCTCCAGCTCGTCGGAGGGCGACAGCAGCCCGCGCACCATGGCCCGGTCCACATTCGTCAGCCCCCGCGCGATGAACGGCAGCACCGGCCACAGAAGAAACAGCGACACGAGCGTGACCGTGAAGGTGACGATGCCCCACGGCAGCCGAACGAAGTCGTACAGCACCGTCCGCCAGCCCACCGGGTCCTTCAGACTCGACCAGAGCCAGCCGAAGAAGCCGGTCCGGCGCACCGGGAGCGGGCTCGGCTCGTCGATCCGCACCCCGAGGAGCGCCCGTGCCCGCGCCCGCTCGAACTTGCCCAGCTGACGCGCCCCGCGCAGCCCAACCGCCAGCAACGGCAGCCCGATGACCGTCACCGCGAGCCCCCCGCCGGTGGCGATCAGCGTCACGACGTACACGAAACCGAAGATCGAGAGCGGCAGATCGGCCAGCAGATGCGCGATCTCCTTCCACGTCTGCCGGTCGAGGGCAAAGCGTGCGGGAGGCAGCCGGTCGCCGTCGGACGTCTCGTCCGACGGACCGGTGAGCGTGATGCGTTCCGTCATGTCCGCCAGCCTGCCGGGCGGCGAGCCGCCGCGCCATGAGGTGGACCGCCACGAACCACTGGGGATAACCCCACCCCCGCCGGCCCCTGGCCAGGTGGACCGGAGCACCTCCCCGGCCGGGCGGAGGGGAACAGCCCGCCCGAGGTGAGTGGGAGCAGCTGTCCGAGGTGGGCGGAAGCGGCTGCCCGAGGTGGGCGCAAGCGGCCGTCCGAGGCGGAGGGGAGTGGCCGTCCGAAGGGGGGAGCGGCTGCCCGAGGCGGGCGGGAGCAGCTCGTCCGAGGTGGGCGGGAGTACCTGGACCAGGTGAAGAAGGGGGCCCTGCGGCGCATGAGCCGGGCGGGTCCTGGGCACCTCCCCGATGGTCGAGGCGTGACAGGCTGCTTACGGTCTCTTTAGCAGGCCCTAGACTCCCGTCCGTACAGATCGTCGAACATGGCGCATCACAGAGTGCGCGACGGCGCACTCCGGGGCGCGTACGAGGTCAGGGAGTGAGGGGCTGACGTGCCGGATCCGACCGTTGTCACGGCAAGCGGGGCCGTCGTCGCGGCGGGCTACTTCCAGTCCTACTCGGTCGTCGGACTGCTCGCCGTCGTCGGCGTGCTCTTCGTCGCCGTCGCCTTCGGGGCCGGCCGCCTGCTGCGGCCCGTGGTCCCCACCCCCGAGAAACTCCTGACCTACGAGTGCGGCGTCGACCCCGTCGGCGAGGGCTGGGCCCACACCCAGGTCCGCTACTACGTCTACGCCTTCCTCTACGTGATCTTCGCCGTCGACTCGATCTTCCTCTTCCCCTGGGCGACGGTCTTCGCCGCGCCCGGCTACGGCGCCGCGACGCTCGTGGAGATGTTCATCTTCCTCGGCTTCCTCGCCGTCGGACTGCTGTACGCGTACAAGAAGGGCGTACTGGCATGGACGTGACCCCCGAGAACCCCCCACAGCCGGTTCTCCTCCCGATCTCCCCGGAGCCGGTGCCGCTCCCCGAGCCGAAGCGGCTCGGCGCCCTCGCCCGGCTGGCCCCCGAGCCGATGAAGGTGGTCCTGAACTGGGGCCGCCGCTACTCGCTCTGGGTCTTCAACTTCGGCCTCGCCTGCTGCGCGATCGAGTTCATCGCCGCGTCCATGGCCCGCCACGACTTCATCCGCCTCGGCGTGATCCCCTTCGCGCCCGGCCCGCGCCAGGCCGACCTGATGGTCGTCTCCGGCACGGTCACGGACAAGATGGCCCCGGCCGTCAAGCGCCTGTACGAGCAGATGCCCGAGCCGAAGTACGTCATCTCCTTCGGCGCCTGCTCCAACTGCGGCGGCCCGTACTGGGACTCGTACTCCGTCACCAAAGGCGTCGACCAGATCATCCCCGTCGACGTGTACGTCCCCGGCTGCCCGCCCCGACCCGAGGCCCTGCTCCAGGGCATCCTCAAGCTCCAGGAGAAGATCGCGCGCGAGTCGCTGGGCGAGCGGTACGGGAGCGTCGCGACGCGTCCGTCCGCTGCCGCGCTCCAGAGCGGCCTGGTGCAGCCGCCGGTCCCGTCCGGGTCGTCCGGGTCGTCCGGGTCGTCCGGGGAGGGCGGCCCCGGTGTCCAGGGCGGCCCCGGTGTCCAGGGCGTCCCCGGTGGCCAGGGCATCCAGGGCGTCCCGGGGGAGGAGCGATGACCGTCGTCGGCTGGCTTCCCGCCCCCGTCGAGGAACTCTTCGGTCCCGACGCCACGGCCGAGGAGTCGTACGCGGTCCTGACCGTCGACGTACCCCCGACCTCCTGGATCGCGGCCCTGGAAACAGCCCGTGACGTGCTCGGCTGCACGTACTTCGACTGGCTGAGCGCCGTCGACGAACCCGGCACGGGCTTCCGCGTCGCGGCCCACGTCGTCGCCCTGTCCCCGGTACGCCGCCTGCTCGTCCGTACGACGGTCCCGCACGAGACCCCCGTACTCGCCTCGGCGGTCTCCGTGTACGCGGGCGCCGCCTGGCACGAGCGCGAGACCCACGAGATGTTCGGCGTGACCTTCGAAGGCCACCCGGGCCTCGCCCCCTTGCTGTTGCCGGAGAGCTTCGAAGGCCACCCCCTCCGCAAGGACTTCGTCCTGGCCGCCCGCGTCGTCAAGGCCTGGCCCGGCGCGAAGGAGCCCGGCGAGTCCGACCACGGCGGACCCAAGCGCCGCCAGATGCTCCCGCCCGGCGTGCCCGACCCCAACGAATGGGGCCCCCTCAAGGGCCAACTCCCACCGGCCCCGGCCCGCCCCGCCCGCGGCGCGGCCCGCGCGGCCGGCGACCGTCCCGTACGCCGCGCCCGCACGGCGGGGGAGGGCTCCACGAGCCAGACCACCGGCACCGGGCCCGCACCTGCCGACGCCGAGACCCCGGTACCCCCGCGCCGTGCGCGCAGCGCGAGCCAGGGCTCGGCAAGCCAGCAGGCGGAGGCCTCTGAGGCCTCTGAGGCTTCTGGGGCCACGGCTCCTGCTGGACCCCGCCGTGCGCGCAGCGCGAGCCAGGGCTCGGCGACCCAACGCGCGGCGGCCACCGAGCCGAGCGCACCTGCCGAGCCGCCCGCTCCTACCGAGCCGAGCGCACCTGCCGAGCCGCCCGCTCCCGCCGAGCCGAGCGCACCTGGCGAGTCGGCGGTTCCTGCCGCACCGGCAAGGGGCACCGCGCCGCGCAGCGCTGACGCACCGTGGCACCATGCCCGGCCGGCTTTCGACGAGCCGGAATCGGATCCGGAGCCGGATCCGGAGCCGGAATCGGAGTCGCGGGCGGAGCCGGAGCGGCCCTCCGAAGGCACTCCGGATCCTGCGGCCACGCCGGAGCCCGCGGCTGCCCCGAAACCGGAAGCCACCGCGAAGCCCCCAGCATCACCCGACTCCGACGAATCCGACGACTCCGACGACGCCGGTAAGTCCGGTGGGGCCGACGAGTCCGAGCCCACTCCCACGCCCACTCCTGACGACCCCACCGGAGGCACGCAGTGAACGACGCTCTCGACGTCGCCCTGCGACTCCTTGTCGTCTTCGTCGTCTTCCTGACGTTCCCCCTGATCGTCGGTCAGACCGAGCACAAGGTGATGGCCCATATGCAGGGCCGCCTCGGCCCGATGTACGCCGGTGGCTTCCACGGCTGGGCCCAGCTCGTCGCGGACGGCGTGAAGTTCGCCCAGAAGGAAGACGTCGTACCCGCGGGCGCGGACCGCCGTATCTTCCAACTCGCCCCCGCCGTAGCCCTCCTCCCGTATCTCCTGGTCCTCCTCGCCATCCCCATCGGCCCGGGCGAGGGCGCGGTCGGGGAGGTCGTCGACGCGGGCATCTTCTTCGTCCTGGCCGTCATGGGCGTAGGCGTCCTCGGCTCGCTCATGGCGGGCTGGGCCTCGGCCAACAAGTTCTCCCTCCTCGGCGGTCTGCGCACCGCCGCCCAGCTCCTCGCGTACGAACTCCCGATGCTGCTGACCGCCGCCTCCGTCGCGATGGCGGCCGGCACGGTCTCGCTGCCCGGCATCGTCGACGCCTTCGAGTGGTGGTGGCTGCCCTGGCAGATCGTCGGCGCGATCGTCTTCTTCGTGGCGGGTCTCGCCGAACTCCAGCGTCCGCCCTTCGACATGCCCGTCGCCGACTCGGAGATCATCTTCGGTGCGTACACCGAGTACACGGGCCTGCGTTTCGCTCTCTTCCTCCTCGCCGAGTACGCCGGAATCGTCGTCCTGTGCGGCCTGACCACCGTCCTCTTCCTGGGCGGCTGGCACGGTCCCTGGGGCGCCGACGGCCTCGGCTGGGTCTGGACCCTGTTGAAGGCCGCCGTGCTCGCCTTCATCGTCATCTGGCTGCGCGTCACCTATCCCCGCCTGCGCGAGGACCAGCTCCAGAAACTCTCCTGGACTCTCCTCGTCCCGCTCTCCCTCGCCCAGATCGCCCTCACCGGCGTCGTCAAGGTCGTGATCTCCTGATGGCCCCCATCCCCGGCTCCGGCCTCGCCAAGGGCCTGGCCGTCACCCTCCGCACGATGACGAAGAAGACCGTCACCGCGCAGTACCCGGAAGCGCAGCCCGAACTCCCGCCCCGCACCCGCGGCGTCATCGGTCTCTTCGAGGAGAACTGCACGGTCTGCATGCTGTGCGCCCGCGAGTGCCCGGACTGGTGCATCTACATCGACTCCCACAAGGAGACCGTCCCGGCCGCCGCCCCGGGTGGCCGCGAGCGCAGCCGCAACGTCCTCGACCGCTTCGCCATCGACTTCGCTCTGTGCATGTACTGCGGTATCTGCATCGAGGTCTGTCCTTTCGACGCGCTGTTCTGGTCCCCGGAGTTCGAGTACGCGGAGACCGACATCCACGAACTCACCCACGAACGCGACAGGCTCCGCGAGTGGATGTGGACCGTCCCGGCCCCGCCCGCCCTCGACCCCGCCGCCGAGGAACCGAAGGAACTGGCCGCCGCCCGCAAAACCGCCGACAAACTCGCCTCCGAGGCAGCGGAGACGTCCGAGGCCGCGGAAGCCGCCGCCACTTCAGGAGCGGGGCGAGCCACCGAGGCCGGGGGAGCCACCAAGGCTGCCGGCGCTGCTGGGGCTGCCGGAGTCGCCGGAGCGGCTGACGCCGCCGGACCGGCCGGAGCAACCGAAGCCGCCGAACAGGCACCCCGGAGCAAGCCTTCGGCATCCGCTGAGCCCGAGCCCTCGGCACCGGCAGAGCCCGGGGGTTCGGCATCCGCTGAGCCCGAGCCCTCGGCTGAGCCCAAGCCGACAGCCACCGGCACGTCGGCCGCCCCCTCCGATCCGCAGGAAGGTGAGTCGTGACCCTCGTAGCAGCAACGGCCGCCGCGGCGCGGGCGACGACCGCCGCCGCCGGGAGTCACGGGTTCCTCTCCCCGACCGGCGTCGAGATCGCCTTCCTCCTCGTCGGTCTGGTGACCTTCGGCGCCGCGATCGTCACCGTCACCACCAAGCAGCTGGTGCACGCCGCCCTGTGGCTGGTGGTGACGCTCGGCGGTCTCGCCGTCGAGTACCTCCTGCTCACGGCCGAGTTCATCGCCTGGGTGCAGGTCCTCATCTATGTCGGTTCCGTCGTCGTCCTCCTCCTGTTCGGTCTGATGCTCACCAAGGCCCCCATCGGCCGCTCCCCGGACGCCGACTCCGGCAACCGCTGGGCCGCCCTGACCGTGGCCGTCGCCGCGGCCGCCGCCCTGGTCTGGGTCGTCGTCGACGCCTTCCGCACGACGTGGGTCGACCTGGGCGGTGCCGCCGCCGGCTCCACCGAGGTGACCGGAGCGAGCCTGTTCCAGAGCTGGGTCCTCCCCTTCGAAGCGCTCTCCGTTCTCCTTCTCGCCGCTCTGGTCGGCGCGATCGTCCTCTCCCGCAAGGCGAAGACGGACGCGACGCCCACCGCGGGCAGGCCCACCGCGGGCAGGCCCACCGCGGGCAGGCCCACCGCAGGTGAGCCCATCGCGGGCAGGCCCACTACGGGTGAGCCCACCGAGGGCGCCCCCGCCGACAGGACTCTCCCGAGCACCGAGAGCGGCCGGACCCTGCCGAGCACCCGGAGCGGCCAGGCTGCCCCCGCCCCCAGCGGCCGGAGCGACAAGGAAGGGACCCTCTGATGCACCTCGCCTATCCCGCCGTGCTCTCCTCCCTCCTGTTCTGCACCGGCCTTTACGGAGTCCTCGCGCGCCGCAACGCGATCCTGGTCCTGATGTCCGTCGAGCTGATGCTCAACGCCGTCAACCTCAACCTCGTCGCCTTCGACGTGTGGCTGTCCAAGACCGCCCGCGACACGCTCCACTCCGGCCAGGCACTGACCCTGTTCACCATCGCCATCGCCGCCGCCGAGATCGGCATCGGCCTGGCGATCGTCCTCGCCGTGTACCGGGCCCGCGGCACTTCGGACATCGACAAGCTCCGCGACAGCGCCGAACCGCACGGCCCCGAAGGAGCCACCGTCACGGCAGACGAGAAGGCTGAGGCCACCGCGTGACCACGACCACCCTCGCCGTCCTCGTCCCCCTCATTCCGTTCCTGGGCGCCGCGGCCGGACTCCTCCTCGGCCACGCGGCCCCCGGCTTCGTCCGCCCCCTCGCTGTTCTGCCTTCCCTCACGTCGCTCGTCCTCGCCGTGCTCGTCGCCGTACACCAGGGCGGCGACCAGGCCATCGACGCCCACACCGAGCTCACTCCCACCGGCTCGGTCCCCATCGAGCTCGCCCTGCACATCGACGGCTTCGCCGCCCTCGTCGCCGTCCTGGTCGGCGTCGTCGCCTCCTGTGTGCAGATCTACTCGACGGGCTACCTGCGCGACGACCCGCGCTACCCCTCGTACGCCGCTCTCGTCTCCCTCTTCACCTCCGCGATGCTGCTCGTCGTCTACTCCGGCGACCTGATCGTGCTGCTGGTCGGCTGGGAGATCATGGGCATCTGCTCGTACTTCCTGGTCGGCCACTACTGGGAGACCCCCGAGGCCCGCGCCGCCTCCATCAAGGCCTTCCTGGTCACCAAGCTCGGCGACGTCCCCTTCCTCATCGGCCTGTTCGCCCTCGCCACCGACGCCGGGTCCTTCCGCATCACCACGGTCCTCGGCACCGTCGCGAGCGGCGGGCTGCACCATCCGACGCTGGTCGCGCTGCTGCTCCTCGCCGGTGTGGCGGGCAAGTCGGCGCAGTTCCCGCTGCACACCTGGCTCCCCGACGCGATGGCGGGCCCCACGCCCGTCTCCGCGCTGATCCACGCCGCGACGATGGTCGCCGCCGGTGTCTACTTCGTCGCCAGGCTCCTCCCCGTCTTCCAGGCCTCCTCGGCCGCGATGGTGGTCCTCGCCGTCATGGCCGCGATCACGATGGCCGGCTCGGCACTCGCCGCGCTCGCCCAGGACGACATCAAGCGCGTCCTCGCGTACTCGACGATCGGCCAGCTCGGCTACATGACCGGCGCCCTCGCCGTCGGCGACCGCGGTGCCGCCGTCTTCCACCTCCTGTCCCACGGCGCCTTCAAGGCGCTGCTGTTCCTCGCCGCGGGCGTGATCATCCACGCCTCCGGCACCAACTCACTGGCCGTCATGTCCCGCATGAAGGACCTGCGGATCCGCGTCCCCGACGCCTACTGGACGATGACCGTGGCGCTGCTCGCACTCGTCGCGATCCCGCCGTTCAGCGGCTTCTTCTCCAAGGAGGCCGTCCTTGGCGCCGCCGAGCACGTCGCTACCGGCCACACCGAGCAAGCCCCCGGCGCCGCGGGCTGGATCGTCCTCGTCGCCGGTCTGATCACCGCCGTACTCACCGCCGCGTACGCCACCCGCCTGTGGCTGCTGGCCTTCCGCGGCCGGGGCGCCGAGGCCCCCGACCACGGCAGGCAGCCGCTCACCATGACGGTCGTGCTGTGGGTGCTCGCCGTCCCGTCGCTCGCCTTCGGTCTGGCGTACGGCCCGCTGCCCGACTGGTTCGACGGCCGCGACCTGACGCCGGTCCTCACCACCTCCGTCCTCGGCACGGGGCTCGCCCTGGTCGGCGGACTCGTCACCTACGGCGCCTGGCGGCACACCAGCGCGATGGCGGCGGGCGTCCCCCTGGGTGCGGTCGTGGCCCATCCCGACGCCGACGCCGGAACGGTCGAGGCCGAGGCGATCGCGATGCACGCTCCGGCCTTCGGAGACGTGGCCTACGCAGCCGATCCGGCGGACCCGGGACGGCTGCTGCTCGGCCCGCTGCACCGCCACGCGGCCGTCGGCTTCCACCTCGACGCCGTGTACGACGTGCTGTTCGTCCGCCCGGTCCAGGCCGGAGCCGCACTCGTCCGGTTCCTCGACCGCGAGGTCGTCGACACCTACGTACGCGGCGCGGGCGCCCTACCCCGCTGGCTCGGCGCCGCCGTACGGCGCGCGCAGACCGGCAATGTGCAGACCTATGTGAGCGCGCTGCTCGCCGGCACCGTCGTCCTGGTGGTCGCCGCCCTCCTCGTCGCCACGGGAGCGTGAGCAGGCGTGATCGATATCAGTGAATCCGTGATGCAGATCCTTCTGGCATTCATCGTCGTCGGCCCGCTCATCGGGGCCGCCGCCGCTCTCCTGCCGGCCCCGCCCGGGCTGAAGGGGAAGTCGCCCGAGCAGGCCGTGCTGCGGCACGGCGTGACCGTGACCGGCGCGGTGCTCATCGCCGCGATCGTCCTCGCGCTCGGCTTCGACCACGACCACCCGTCGAAGATGCAGGCCACGACGGACATCAGCTGGATCCCCGCACTCGACGTGCGCATCCACCTCGGCATCGACGGCATTTCCCTCCCCCTTCTGGTCCTGACCGCGCTGCTGACCTTCCTCTGCGCGCTGTACAGCTATTTCAAGATGCCCGCGGGCCCGACCCCGAAGGCTTTCGTCGCACTGCTGCTCGTCCTCGAGTCCGGCACCCTCGCGACCTTCGCCGTCCTCGATCTGCTGCTGTTCTTCCTCGCGTTCGAGATGGTGCTCATCCCGATGTACTTCCTCATCGCCCGCTGGGGCGGTGCGGAACGCCAGGCGGCTGCCTGGAAGTTCATCCTCTTCACACTGCTCGGTTCGGTCGTCATGCTGCTGGGCCTGCTCCTGATCGGAATCAAGGCGGGCACATTCGACATGGTGGCACTCGCCACTGACAACGGCCGGTCGCTGAGCACATCCGTGCAGGTCATCGCGGTTTTGGCGATCGGAATCGGGCTCGCGGTCAAGACGCCGATGTGGCCGCTGCACAGCTGGCTGCCGGACGCGCACACCGCCGCGCCGACCGTCGGCTCGGTCCTGCTGGCCGGCGTGCTGCTGAAGATGGGTACGTACGGTTTCGTCCGGATTCTTCTGCCCATCGCGCCGGACGGCATGCACACCTTCGCGCCCTACCTCGCCGCCTTCGCCGTCGTCGGGATCATCTACGGATCCCTCGCCTGCCTGGCACTCGCCAAGCAGGGCGCCAAGGGCGATCTCAAGCGGCTCATCGCCTACTCGTCCGTCGGCCACATGGGCTTCGTACTCCTCGGCATCGCGACGATGACCCCGACCGGCGTGAACGGCGCGCTGTTCGCGAACATCGCCCACGGCCTCATCACCGGCCTCCTCTTCTTCCTCGTCGGGGCGCTGAAAGACCGCACCGGCACGACCGACCTCGACACCCTCGCGGAGGGAACCGGCGCCGCGCTGTACGGCAAGGCCCCGCGCCTCGGCGGCCTGCTCGCCTTCGCCGCGGTCGCCTCGCTCGGGCTGCCGGGCCTCGCCGGGTTCTGGGGCGAAATGCTGGCGCTGTTCGGCGCGTTCAACCCCGCCGCCGACCTCAGCCGCCCGGCGTTCTTGACGTTCATGTCGATCGCCGCCTTCGGCACGCTGCTCACCGCCGCGTACATGCTCGTCGTCGTACGCCGCGTCTGCATGGGCGCCACCCCGCAGCAGGGCAGCCCGAAGCTCGCCGACGTCCAGAGCTACGAATTCGCGGCCTGGACGCCGCTCGTCGCCCTCACCATCGTCGGGGGCCTCTGGCCCAGGGCCCTCCTCGGTCTGACCGACCCGGCCGTTCAGCAGCTCCTCGCAGGAGGCACCCGATGAGCTCCCTGGTCCAGTCCGTCGACTGGCTCGCCATCGCGCCGCCCACCCTCACCGCGGTCGTGGGACTTGTCGTGCTCGTCGCCGACCTCTTCCTCGGCGACGCGAAGAAGGCCGTGCTCGGCTGGGTGTCGGTCGCCGGACTAGCCGCGTCCGCGCTCCTCCTGCTGCCCATCCTGGACGGCGACCGCGCCACCTTCTGTCTGACCGGCGACGCGCATGCGTGCAGCTATACGGCGGACCGATTCACGCTCGTCATCCAGTTCCTGGTCCTCGGCGGCGCGCTCCTGGCGGCCCTGCTGTCGGTCACCGCCCTGAAGGACGCCAACAGGGAACTCCCCGAAGGGGAGTATTGGTTCCTGCTGCTCTCCTCGGCCGCGGGCGCCGCCCTGCTGCCCGCCTCCCGTGACCTCGCCACCCTCATCGTCGCCCTGGAAGTCGCCTCCCTGCCCGCCTTCGCGCTCGTCGGCATCAAACGCGGCGACAAGAAGTCCTCCGAAGCGGCCCTGAAGTTCTTCCTCTCCTCCGTCACCGCGACCGCCGTGAGCCTGATGGGCGTCAGCTTCGTCTACGCGACGACCGGCACCCTGTACCTCACCCAGATCGCGGACAAGATCCAGCACGTCGACGGACAGTTCCACACGCTCGCCCAGGCCGGCGTCGTCCTCACCCTCGTCGGCTTCGCCTTCAAGACGGCCGCCGTGCCCTTCCACTTCTGGGTACCCGACACCTACGTAGGGGCGCCCTTGCCGATCGCCGCCTACTTGTCGGTCGTCGGCAAGGCGGTCGGCTTCTCCGGACTGATCCTGGTCACCGTCGTCGCCTTCCCGTCGTACGCGAACGTCTGGGGCCCGGCGCTCGCCGCACTGGCGGCCCTGACCATGACGGTGGGCAACGTCGGCGCCCTGCGGCAGCAGGCCACGCGCGCGTACAGCGCGGTACGGCTGCTCGCCTGGTCCTCCGTCGGACAGGCCGGCTACCTGCTGGTGCCGATCGCGGCCGCCGCCTACTCCAAGGACGCCCAGAAGGCCATCGGCTCCACCGTGGCGTACGCCCTGATGTACGCGGCGGTGAACCTGGGCGCCTTCGCCGTGGCCGCCCTGGTCGGCCGCACGAACTCCCTGAACCGCATCAGCGACTACCGGGGCCTGTACGCGGCGAGCCCCCTGTCCGCGCTCCTCCTCGGCTTCTTTCTGCTCTGCCTCGCTGGCCTCCCGCCGGGGATCATCGGCCTCTTCGCCAAGGTCACCGTGTTCTCGGCGGCCGTCGACGCGGGGCTCGGCTGGCTGGCCGTGGTCATGGCCGTCAACGTCGTGATCGCGCTCTTCTACTACCTCCAGTGGACGACCCTGCTCTTCCGCGCCCCCGAGGGCGAGCCCGCGAAGCACCGCGTCCCTGCCCCCCTCACCGCGGCGATCGCCCTGACGGCCGTCCTGGGCATCGCTCTCTCGGGGGCACCCCAGCTGGTCCTGCGCTTCTCGGCCACCGGCCTGTTCTGACCTTCGTAGGGGCCGCGCCTTCCCAGGGCCTGAGCCCGGCGTCGTAGGGCACGCGCGCGCGTGGGTGGCGTGCGCCGTCACCCGAACGGCCACCCGCGCCGGTGCGCGCACAAGGGAACTAGTGCTCCCCGTCTGGCGTTGACCAGTACGGGAGGGTCCACTGAAGAGTGGAAGCAGAGCATCAGTAAGCAAAGGGTTCCCCTGCCGCACCACTTGGAGGGCGTACCGTGCACCGCCGGCACAACGGGCTCAGGACCGCCGTACTCCTCGGGGGACTGTCCGCACTCATCATCGTCATCGGCAGCTTCTTCGGGCGTACCGGCCTCGTCGTCGCGCTGTTCATCGCGATCGGGACGAACGCGTACGCGTACTGGAACAGCGACAAGCTGGCTCTACGCGCGATGCGCGCACGCCCGGTGAGCGAGTTCGAGGCCCCGGCCCTGTACCGCATGGTCCGCGAGCTCTCCACCCAGGCCCGCCAGCCCATGCCGCGCCTGTACATCTCGCCGACGGAGGCGCCGAACGCCTTTGCGACGGGCCGCAACCCGCGCAACGCCGCCGTGTGCTGCACCGAAGGCATCCTGCGCATCCTGGACGAGCGCGAGCTGCGCGGCGTCATCGGACACGAACTCAGTCACGTCTACAACCGCGACATCCTGATCTCGTCGGTCGCCGGCGCACTCGCCTCCGTGATCATGTTCCTGGTCAACTTCGCCGGGCTGATCCCGATCGGCCGGTCGAACGACGACGAAGGCCCCGGCATCCTCGGCATGCTGCTGATCATGATCCTCGGCCCGCTCGCCGCATCCCTCATCCAGCTCGCCATCAGCCGCTCCAGGGAGTACGAGGCGGACGCGTCCGGCGCCCAGCTCACCGGCGACCCCCTCGCCCTCGCCAGCGCGCTGCGCAAGCTCGACGCGGGCACCAAGCAGCTGCCGTTGCCTCCTGAGCCGCGCATCGAGACCGCGAGCCACATGATGATCGCGAACCCCTTCCGCCCGGGCCAGGGAATGTCGAAGATGTTCTCCACGCATCCTCCGATGGCGGAGCGCATCGCCCGGCTCGAGCGGATGGCAGGTCGCCAGCGGTGAAGCCAATTCTGAACGTCATTCGGTTCGTCCTGAGCGGCTTCTGACTGGTCCTCGAGTATCCGGCCGCCGGTGTGATGCTGTGCCGCTGAGCCGCTAGCCGCTGTGCATCACCATCGTCGGCATCCCGATTACTGGTGTCATTGCTTCAGCGTGAGATCGGTGGTCCAGGCGTCGCCGAACGCGTAGGTTGTCCCGTCGTTGTTCTCGCCCGGGGCCGTGTACACGCCGTCGACGGTGATTTTCTCACCCGGTGCGGACGACTGGAGGACGCCGCACACCTCCGCGACAGTTGTGACGGGGGTGTTCTTGATGTCGGTTATGACGTCACCGCTCCCCAAATTCGCCGCACTGGCCGGGGATTTGCTGTCCACACTTCCCACGAAGATACCGTCGATCTTCTTGGCGGTGAGGCGGTCTTGAAGTTTCTGCGCTTCCGCTTGGTCGTCGCTGGGGAAGTAGGAGCTGAAATCGGGGTCGCTGAGCGCGACCAGTCCCTGCCACCCGGGATTGTTCTTGCTCTTCCCGTCGGCGAGTCCTTGGAGAAGACCCTTGGCGTGGTCGCTGCTGATGGAGTAGTACTGACCCTCGATGCCGGTGAGGCTGAAGGAGTTGATTCCCACCAGCTCCGCATTGCTGTTGAGCAGTGGACCTCCGGAGTTCCCCTCGTTGAGGGTCGCCGAATGCTGCACGGTGGACGGCAGGTTGGGTGAACTGACCTGGTCTGTCTCGGCAACGTTGGGCGACTGGACCACTCCGGTGGTGAGGACGGCCTTCTCATGGCTGGTGTCTCCGGCTCCCAAGGGGTAGCCGATCGCGGTGACTTCGTCGCCCTGATTGAGGTCCCCGCTGGTGCCGAACTCCACCTGCTTGAGATCCTCTTGTGGTGTCGCGAGTTTCAAGACGGCCAGGTCCTCGCATGGGTCACTGCCCAATACGCGGACAGGAACAGGACTCCCGTCCTCGATACGGACCTGGAGGGCTGTCTGACCGGCGACCACATGGTCGTTGGTGAGAATGAGACCTTGGTCGGCGTCGTAGATCACTCCTGTGCCGTCAGCCTGATTGTCGGCCAGTACCTGCACAGTTGCGGGCGCCACCCGCTTGAATATCTCACTCGGCGGCAGGTCGTCCGCTCGCGCCTGAGGCGCCGTGAGTCCGCCACCCAGGGCAATGGCTGACGCGACGGTGACGACCATTCTCGCTATCAGCCTCATTTGGGCCTCCTAGCTCCCGACCGAAGGTGTCTACACTCAGGCCGGGGAGAAGATCTACTCTTCTCAAGCGTAACCCGCCGGTAAGTGCCTGTCGCGGCGAACGACCTCCCGTTGCCGGGCAACTGGCCCGCGTCCGCGTCCCGTCAGATATTGAATCTGAAACTCAATCGGCAATCGGTCTCCTGAGCTCTTTCAGTGTGGCCACTGATCGGGACTGAACTGATCGGGGGACGTCGGCGGGCACGTAGCGCACGAGGCTTCCGTGCCGTCGAGGGAGGTGGTGGGAGTCCCAACTCATCGGCGCGGGAGCGGCTGAACGGAAAATCTGTCTTCCGGGGGCAGGCGGCGGGATCCGGAGGGCAGGCGGCAGTATCCGGGCCGCTTGCGGACCGGATGTCGAGCTCCGGCGGCGGGTGGCCCGGCTGATACGGGTGCGAGGGTGGCTTGGTGCCGCGCGCGAAGACGTCAGTGCGGGCGGTGGCGTTAGCGCGGCCTCGCCGAGGGCCCTTGAGCCGAGGCTTGCCCTGCTGGCTGAGCTGCGGCGTTCTTTCGCTCCGGACTGGATCGTTCAGGCGCACAACTTCGCCCACGACACCAGGCGTTCAGGGGTGGGGAACCGGCTCATGCCCGTACCGATCTCGCGAGGATGATCTGTGTGGTGGCCGGCCCGACGCCGGGGACCGCGTCCAGCTTCTCGGCCACGGGCTGCGTCCAGCTTCTCGGCCGGGGCCCGCGCGCTCCACTGCCGGTGGGTGGTTCTGGACCGGTTCCCGGTTCCCTCGGCCGTCGTCGTGCGAGGCGGTGATCTCGTCCAGGGTCTGGGCGATTGGCCCGCCGAGTGCGTGAACCTGCGCGGTGAGGTGGTCCGCGGCGTCCGGCGGGACACGTAGGAGACGCGCGTGATGGTCTTCGAACTTGTCCGGTCAGGGCGTCGATGAGGGCTGCCTTCTTCCTGAACAAGTTGCCCTCGGCGAGGTCCGCGAGGTCCGCGAGGTCGGCGAGGTCGGCGAGGGTGCGGGGGATGCGTCCCCCGGCAACCAGTGCGTCATCTGTGCGTCCTGCAGAGCTTTTCGCCACCCGCTGCTTGCGCCGGGTGCGTTCCTGGACGACCGCTTCCGGATGCTCTGTCAGTTATACGGGCTTCAACGATGAAGATTACCGCTGGCGCACGGCGGGCGCAAATGTCAAGTCCCGAGATGTAGTGCCGTGACGCGAACCGGCGGTCAGGTCTTACTTGAGACGTGGGCTTGCAGACGTACGGCCCACAATCGCCCGGGGAAACCGCAGGCTCGGCTAAAGGCCACTGCCGGAAGACCGATAAATCGACCGGGCTGCCCCTAAATCGTTTGACCCTATTTCACGAGAAAGGGAATCACCATGTCTCACATATCCAAGTCGCACTCATTCTTGATGCTTTCGGTCTCGGCCGTCATCGCAGCAGGCGGCGCACTGGTTCCCTCCAGCGCGTTTGCCGCCGTACCCCAGCAGCACTCTGCCTCCGCCACGGCGGCGCCGGCCGATCACGGCGGTCACGGCAGCGGCAGCGGTGATCGCGGCAGCGGCAACGGTGATCACGGCAACAGCGGCTCGAGCCAGAGGCACGACGGTGACAGGGAGGGGAGGGGGCACCACGGTAGCGGCACGCACGATACGCCGGCCCCGAACCCGGGTCCGGTGCCGCCTGCGCCTGGGATTCCGCATCCGGTGCCGCCTGCGCCCGGGATTCCGAACCCGGGTCCGGTGCCGCCTGCGCCTGGGATTCCGCATCCGGTGCCGCCTGCGCCTGGGATTCCGAACCCGGGTCCGGTGCCGCCTGCGCCTGGGATTCCGCATCCGGTGCCGCCTGCGCCTGGGATTCCGCATCCGGTGCCGCCCGCGCCCGGAATCCCGCATCCGGTGCCGCCTGCGCCCGGGATCCCGTCCGGTCCGCAGCTGCCTGTGTAACCGGCCGGCAGGCGCTGCGCCTGCGTCGTTCATCACCTCCGGGTGTGTCAGTGATGGATTCGTCGTCCTCCGCACTGCCCGCTCCACCCCGAGCGGGCAGTGCGGACTGTCCTGGATGTCTCGCTGGTCACAGGCTCAGCCGGGCAGCCGGGCAGCCGGATAGCCGCACAGGGGGACAGCCGCACAGGCGGAAAGCAGACAGCCAGACAGGCGGCGCACCTCAGACGGGAGCTTCCCCGGATGCGTCACCATCCGCCCCGAGGCCGTTCATTGCGCCGGAAGGCCGGCGTCTGCGTCCCGTGGCCATCACGTGCTGCCTTCCTCGGCATCCCTCTGCTCGAGCAGCAGGGCGCCGAGGTTGGCCATGGCGTCGTGGTCGCCGGCGTCTGCGGCTCGCTGGTACCAGGCACGGGCCTGCTCGGTCTCACCGTGCTGATACAGCAGGACACCGACGTTGTTCATGGCACCGGGGTGGCCGGCATCGGCTGCCCGCTGCAGCCAGGCGCGGGCCTCCTCGGTCTCCCCTTGATCATCCAGGATGAGACCGAGGTAGTACATGGCGCCGGTCTGACTGTCGTCGGTCTCTACGGCTCGCCGGTACCAGATGGCGGCCTGTTCCGTGTCGCCCTGCTGGTGGAGGAGGGAGCCGAGGTTGGCCATGGCGTCAGGGTCGTCGGCGTCTGCGGCTCGCTGGTACCAGGCGCGGGCAGCCTCGGGATCCTGCTCGTGCAGCAGGATCCCGAGGTTGAACATGGCGCCGGGGTGGCCGGCTTCTGCGGCCTGTTGCCACCAGGTGCGGGCTCCCTCGGCATCTCCCTGCTCGTGCAACAGCGAGCCGAGGTTGGCCATGGCGTCGAGGTCGCCGGCGTCTGCGGCTCGCTGGTACCAGGTACGAGCCTGCTCGGTCGCACCCTCGTGATACAGCAGGACACCGAGGTTGTTCATGGCGCCGGGGTGGCCGGCGTCGGCGTCGGCTGCCCGCTGCAGTCAGGCGCGTGCCTCCTCGGTGGCATCCCCCTGCTCGTGTACCTGGGAGCTGAGGTTGGCGTCGGGGTCCGGGTCGGGGCCGGCGTCGGGGCCCGCGTCGGGGTGGCTGACGTCTGCGGCTCGCTGGTACCAGGCGCGGGCCCCCTCGGAATCCCCCTGCGCCTCCAGCAGGACACCAAGGTTGTACATCGCGGTGGAGTCGCCGGTCTCCGCAGCCCGCTCATACCAGTCCCGGGCTCTCCCCGTATCGCCCTGCTTCCGCCTACGTGGCCATCGCATGCCCTTGATGCTGTCGTAACCCCAGGTCAGTGGCGACAGCTCGTGTATCGCCCTACTCCAGTCGGGCGATACCGAGGTCGCCCTTCGCCCGTCGCCCGAGACGACAGCGGACGGTGCCCCACTTCGCGATATGCCTTCGCCCGCATGAAGCAATACAAGATCGGTCGACCGGAAGCAATTTGGAATTCACCGGGCGGAGGAGTAATCGGCTGCATGTTCCGTGGGAGGGTTTTTCCCGGTCGCGAGCAAGAGGTGCGAATTTATTTGCTGACTCCGGCCGCTGACGGAACTGGGATGGATCTGAGAGCTGGTTGATCAGTGGCCAGACGGGCAATGCCTCGCAGCGTGAAATCCCAGGATTAGGCCCTACCGAACTGCTGATCCGTCGCAATCACTTCTCGCCCAAGAGGCATGAGCGAGATCGGGATGAGCTTCAGGTTCGCCCACCCGAACGGGATGCCAATGATCGACAGGAACAGAGGGATGCTCGTGATCAGGTGTGCCAGCGCAAGCCACCATCCGGCGAAGATCACCCACAGCACGTTGCCGATGAAGGACGGTGCTCCCGCGTCCGGGCGTTCCACGGTGGTCCTGCCGAACGGCCAGAGGACGAACCCGGCGATGCGCAGCGACGCGATGCCGAACGGGATGGTCACGATCAAGATGAAGCAGACCAGCGCAGCGATCAAGTAGCCGATGGCCATCCAGATGCCGCAGAAGACTAGCCACAGGATGTTGAGCAGCAGGTTGAACAGCTTCATGATCGGTACCTCTCCAGGTCGCTCCGCCGGCACTGCCTGCCCCCACAAGTATCAGCTGGTCATGCGTCACGGCGGAACCGCAAGGGCGTTGTAGCGCGATCGGGAACGTTCCGAGACGATCCTGTTCGCCGTCGCCGTCGCCGTCGCCGTCGCCGTCGCCGTCGCCGTCGCCGTCGCCGCCTTCCGCATCGGGATCTACGCCCTGTGGCCGTTCGGCTGTACGACGGTGGAGCGCTACGACGCGGGCGCGCCGTCCTGCATCGGCAACGTCCTGTGGCTGACCCTCGCGGGCTGGTGGCTCACCCTCGACCACACCGTCCCCGGCATCCTCCTGTGCATCACGATCACCGGCATCGTCCTGTGCATCACGATCACCGGCATCACGATCACCGGCATCCCCTTCGGCGTCGCCAACTTCAAGCCCGCACGCCGGCCGTTCCCCGCTGAACCTTCGAAGAGCTGTCGGCCTTCCTCGCCGAAAACGCGGGGATGTCCGTCTCGCCCGAGGGTTATCCACAGGCCGCCCGATTGTCAGTGGCGCGCTGCATCATGAATCCATGACCGAAATCGAGCAGTTGCTGGTACGAGTCGGTACGGAGGCCCGCAACACCCGACCGTGGGGCTGGCCTTCGCTCCCCGAACCCGTGGACCCGGCCGCGATCACCCGCGCCGAGGCCGTCCTGGGCTTCGCCCTGCCTCCGCTGCTCGCGGCACTCTACCTGCGTATAGGGGATGGCGGATTCGGCCCGAGTTATGGCCTGTTGCCCCTGCTCGACGGCTCCCCGTCAGGCGAGCCGGCCGCCGTCCGGCAGTACCTCGCCAACCGCAAGAGCGGCCGCAAGGACCCTGACTGGCCCTGGCCCTCGGGCATCCTGCCGATATCCCACTGGGGCTGCGGGATGTACGCGTGCGTGGACTGCCACAGCCCCGAGGGCACGGTCCTGCTCTTCGAGCCGAACGCCGACGAGGCCGACGACGCCTGGTTCGTGGACGCACCCGACCTCGCGACCTGGCTGCACACCTGGCTCGAAGGCACCGGCTGGTACGAGGAGTCCGACGACGGCACGGACTTGGACCCCTGGCCCGACTTCCGCATACGTACGGCGACGGCGAGGGCCTCATAGCCCGCCCCCGGTTCCTGCTACGAGCGAGCGCGGTGCGAGGGCGCAGCCATGGGCTTTCCACACCGTCCGCCCGAGGGAGTGACGCGTTCCGCCCCGTCCCTCGAGGTAACCGGCGGCGCGCTCCCACCAAGCAGAGCCCAGCGGGCATCGAGAGCAGCGCGAAGCGCGTCGTCGGCTACCGCGAAGCCACCCGCCGTCGTACGCCATACGCCGCCGCCCCCACCGCCAGCACAGCCGCCCCCACGACCACGGAGACCCCCGGCAGCGCGAACGCCAGCGTCACGCACCCCACAAGTCCGAACACCGGCACCACGCGCGATGCCGGAGACGAACTCAGTGTCCAGGCAGACGCGTTGGCCACCGCGTAGTAGGCCAGCACACCAAAGGAGGAGAACCCGATCGCGCCCCGCACATCCACCGTCGCGGCCAGCACGGCGACCACCGCGCCCACAGCCAGCTCCGCCCGGTGCGGCACCTGGAACCGCGGATGTACGGCGGCCAGGGCGCCCGGCAGATGACGGTCACGGGCCATGGCCAGCGTCGTGCGTGACACCCCCAGGATCAGGGCGAGGAGTGAGCCGAGCGCGGCCACCGCGGCCCCCGCCCGCACCACCGGCACGAGCCCCGGCACACCGGCCGCCCGCACCGCGTCGGCCAGCGGCGCCGCGGCCCGCCCCAGCCCACCCGACCCGAGCACGGAAAGGACAGCCACCGCGACCGCCACGTAGACCACCAGCGCGATGCCCAGAGCCAGCGGGATCGCGCGCGGGATGGTGCGCGCCGGATCCCGTACCTCCTCGCCGAGCGTCGCGATCCGCGCGTACCCGGCGAACGCGAAGAACAGCAGCCCGGCCGCCTGAAGCACCCCGCCCGCGCCGGCGGAGAGCCCGATGTCCAGCCGCCCGGCGTCGGAGGCGTCCGAGCCGAGACACACGACCACCACGGAAGCGAGGACCGCCAGGACCACCGCCACGATCGCCCGCGTCAGCCAGGCCGACTTCTGTACGCCGCCGTAGTTCACCGCGGTCAGCGCCACCACGGCAGCGACCGCCACCGCGTGCGCCTGCCCCGGCCAGACGTACGCGCCCACGGTGAGCGCCATCGCCGCACAGGAAGCTGTCTTGCCGACGACGAACGACCAGCCCGCCAGATAGCCCCAGAAGGCGCCGAGCCGCTCGCGTCCGTACACATACGTGCCACCGGAGGCGGGATACAGCGCTGCCAGCCGAGCCGAGGACATCGCGTTGCAGTAGGCGACCACGGCGGCGACCGCGAGCCCGAGCAGCAGCCCGGATCCGGCCGCCCGCGCCGCGGGGCCGAGCGCCGCGAAGATCCCGGCACCGATCATCGAGCCGAGCCCGATGATCACGGCGTCTCCGACACCCAGGGTGCGTCGCAACTCGGAAGCGGACTGTGTCATGCGCCGCACCCTACTGATCGCTGCAACCGACCGGCGCCGACGAGGCGTCCTTCCCGGCAACACGACGCGAACACAAGCCCGACCACCGGCTGCTCCCACTTGCCGGCCTGAAGGCATGGACACAGCCCGGCCGGAGCAGGAGCACAGCACAGGCACAGTACGAAGAGGAAGGCTCACGGCATGGGCATCATCAGCTGGATCATTCTGGGGCTGTTGGCCGGAGCCATCGCCAAATTCCTGCTGCCGGGCCGTGACCCGGGCGGTTTCATCGGCACGACCCTCATCGGCATCGCGGGCGCCTTCATCGGCGGCTGGATATCCGCGCGCTGGCTGGACCACCCGATCACCAAGCAGTTCTACGACGGCGCCACTTGGGCCGCCGCGATCGGCGGCTCGCTCGTCCTGCTGGTCCTCTACCGCATCCTGTTCGGCGACTCGCGCCGCTGAGCGCGTACTGCGCGGGCCGCAGCCGACAGGCGGCGGGGAGGGCGGGCACTCACTCCGGTGCCCACCCTCCCCGCGTTCGTACCCGTGCGCGTACTCGAACTCGAACGCCCAACGAACCGACCGCCGAACGCCGTTGGCGCTCCCGGCGGCCGACCGCTAGCGGTAGTTCACGAACTGCAGCGCGAAGTCGAAGTCCTTACCCTTGAGCAGGGCCTGCACAGCCTGCAGGTCGTCACGGCTCTTCGAGCTGACACGCAGCTCGTCGCCCTGCACCTGCGCCTTCACGCCCTTGGGGCCCTCATCGCGAATGATCTTCGCCACCTTCTTCGCGTTCTCCTGGGAGATGCCCTCCTCGATCGAGGCGAAGATCTTGTACTCCTTGCCGGAGAGCTGGGGCTCCCCGGCGTCCAGCGCCTTCAGCGAGATGCCGCGCTTGATCAGCTTGGTTTCGAACACATCGAGGATGGCCTTCACCCGCTCCTCGGAGTTCGCCTCCATCAGGATCTTCTCGCCGGACCAGGAGATGGAGGCTCCGACGTTCTTGAAGTCGTAGCGCTGCGAGATCTCCTTGGCGGCCTGGTTGACGGCGTTGTCGACCTCCTGCCGCTCGACCTTCGAGACGATGTCGAAACTGGAGTCGGCCATGTCCTGTGGCTCCTTGTATCGGGTGCGTGGGGGCGGCCGTCGAGCCCGGCGTAGGCCCTGGCCGCATCCGCATAAGCCTAGCCACCCCCTCCCCTCCGAGCGCCGATCAATCGGGTGGCGAAGCACCCCCGCGCATCAGGTATCGTTTACGTCGTTGCCAGCGAGCACCGCCGAAAAGCGGGGCTCACGGCAGCAACCCCGGCGGTGTGCCCGAGCGGCCAAAGGGAGCAGACTGTAAATCTGCCGGCTCAGCCTTCCCAGGTTCGAATCCTGGCGCCGCCACACGGGAACTAGGGCCCCGTGACCTGCGAGTAAGCAGGTCACGGGGCCCTAGTTGTGTGCCCTGGCGATCAGCGCGATGTCTCACGCTCCATCGCCCTGGGAGTCTCGGCATCTCGGGATCAATTGACGACGGGACCGGAGCTGTTGGCCGAATCGCCGTTCAAGCCGTCGTAGTCGATGTCGTTGCTGGGTCCGGGACCCTGATCAGGAGCGGGACCCTGGGGAACCTGGTCAGGAGCGGGACCCTGGGGGACCTGGTCATTGGGCCCGGGCCCCCCATCAGCACCGGGAGCCACCGGACCCTGTGGAGTCTCTTCGGTGTGGGGATCGGGAGCCTCAGGAGCCCGGGGGTTGTAGCCGCCGGCGTGGTCTGGGCCTACGACGTTGCCGTCGCCTTGGCCGGCCCTTGTGTAGCAGGGGTTCTTGCCCTCGTCGGTCAGGACCCAACGACAGCGGTCGGGGATCTTGGGGTCCGGCTCTCAGGGGCTGCGAATGCGGTCGTGGACAGGGAGGTTCCTCCGGCAGTCAGGGCGGCCGCAGCCATGAGAAGGACGAAGCGGCGGGTCCTTGTGATGGTCATGGGAGTGGGGTCCTTACCTGTTCAGAGGGGCTTGGATGAAGGAGTGGGCAAGCGGCCTGGCGGCCTTGGTTTCGCCGTCGTCCTTGACTCCATTCAGCCCCAGGCCGGCGCACGGGGCACGGCACGGAATGTCGGGACTTGACACCCTGGCGGGCCAGGACCGGATGCAGGGAGAGGTCCCGGCCGGACAGGCGGCGAAGCGGGCCGTACGGCATCCCGAGCCCGCCGACGCCTGAGCTACGAGGTGTCGGGCCGGCTCCAGTAGTTGCTCGCCGGCGCCGGTTCGCTCCGCCAGGGCGACGTGCGCGTCCGGCACCTTGCTGTAGACGCCGATCGAATCCCGGAATTCGCCGGGGGCCGTCGCCTCTCTGGGCCGCCGACCCCGAGACGCGGGATTCTGGTGGTACGCCGACCGCGGAGCTTCGAACAAATACGGGCTGCGGCGCATCTCACGCTTCGTGAAGCCCATCTCAGGCTCATACGGTCATCAGCGCGACGGGTACCGTCGCGTCTTCCGGAAGGAGGCCGGGCAATGAATGTCCCGTCGTACCGTGACCGCAGAAGCGCGACCGCACCACCGCGGCTCCCTGGCCGGGCCACAACCGCACGCAGACTGAGTACCGCTGCCGCTGTGGCGGCGATGCTCCTCGCGGGCTGTGGCACGGGCACCCCCAAGGCGTCCCCGCACTCCAGTGGCTCCGGCGTGTCCCTCGCCCCGCCCGCCACGCCTTCCCCCTCCCCTTCGTCTTCCCTCTCCGCTTCGTCTTCCCCCTCCCCTTCGTCCCGCGCTCCGGACTTCACCGCCGCCACCGCGTGCACGAACAGCACGAAGTTGGCCGGATGGTCGAACAGCCGGCTGGCCATGCTGACCATCGCCGTCCCGGTGTCGGAGACCTCGGTGTCCGGCGTCACCTCCGAGGTGAGCGCCGGTGCGGGCGGTGTGCTGCTGTTCGGCAGTAAGGCGCCGTCCGACCTCGGCTCCCGGCTGACCGACCTGAAGTCCCATGTACCCGGCCACCTGGGTCTGCTGGTGATGACCGACGAGGAGGGCGGTGGCATCCAGCGCATGGCGAATCTCGTCGGATCCCTGCCCTGGCCCGCGTATATGGGCACGCACTGGACCCCGGCTCAGATCCAGCAGAACGTCACGAAGGTCGCCGGCAAGATGGTGGACGTCCAGGTGAACATGGACCTCGCGCCGGTGGTCGACGTCGACGGCAGGAACGTGGCCCCCAGCCGGACCAACCCCGACGGATGGCGGTCCTTCAGCGGCAGCACCTCGGTGGTCTCCAAGGACGGTGTCGCGTACATGAACGGGTTGCGCGCCGGACAGGTGATACCTGTCGTCAAGCACTTCCCGGGCCTTGGCGGCTCCAGCTACAACTCCGACTTCGGCCCCGCCCACACCCTGCCCTGGTCCACCCTGCAAAAGGTGGGCATCCCGCCGTTCACGGCGGCCATCGAGGCCGGTGCTCCGGCCATCATGGTCTCCAACAACACCGTGCCGGGCCTGGGCACCAATCCGGCGAGCCTGTCACCCACCGTCATCAGCTACGAGCTGCGCGGCAAGCTGGGCTTCAAGGGGCTCGTGGTCACCGACTCGCTCAGTGCCAAGGCGATCTCCGCCGCCGGCTTCAGCGTCCCCGCCGCCGCCGTCCAGGCCCTGCGCTCTGGTGCCGACATGGTCATGTTCGACCTGGGGGGCAATGTCAGCTCCCAGACGTCCTCGATCGCCTCGGCGATCACCAATGCGGTGACCGGCGGACACCTCGCCCGCAGCCGCCTCATCGACGCGGCGGGGCACGTCCTGGCCGTCCGGCACGTGAATCTCTGCTCGTGAGCGCGAGCGGACACAGCCCTTGCCCGGTTGGGCCGGCCACGCCTCTCCACACCCGCAGGGCATTGCGGCCCCGGTCGCAGCGCAGTTCACGGCGGGAGCGGGAGCGGGAGCGGGAGCGGGAGCAGGGGCGGTCTGGGGCGGGGACGCCCTCGGGCCGGGAAACGGCAGGTCAGGGGCAGGCTCCCGCGCGGCCTGTAAATCTGCCGTGCTCAGCCCTCCCAGGTTCGAATCCTGGCGCCGCCACCAGAGCAGCTCGGAGGGTCTTGATGAATCGACCGACCAGAGCATCGACCGACCAGAGCAACGACGGCACCGGATGACGGAGGAAGGACGCGCCGATGACAGAGATCCTGCCGGTGGACGAATACACCGGAATGGCCACCCTGAACCACGCTTTCTACGTCATCGGAATGGGAGAACCCGAGGGCATCGCCCTGCCCTCCATGACCTCCGACACCCGCATGACCGCCACCGACGCGCCGGCCAGCTTTACCACCGGCACCGACCCCGACGACATGTTCCAAGACGCCATGCCGCCGGAGCACCTGTAAGTCGGGCGTTGATGCGAACCTTGGTGAGGATGCGTCAGTTCTTCAGGTCGGCGAAGCCGGCTCGTCGGCTGCTCGCTCGCGGTCTGCTAGGTGGATGGGCGCTCACCAGCACGGGTCAGCAGGTCGACTACTTGCAGAGCTCCGGCCACCTCAGCTCGGTTGAATCGGCTGTCGATCATGTTGGCGATGGTTGTTGCGGCGGTTGAGAAGTCACCCCTCATGCGCGCGGCGCTCAGGCTCATGTTCAGAGCTTCATAGCGGGCGACAGTCTGGAGGCCGTGGCCAATCTTCCAGGGCTCGGCCAGTACGAGTGTGGCCAGCTCGGTGATGTACGCGTCGTCGAACTCGGCACGGCACTGGTCGATGGTTTCGATGAGCTGGGGGACGCCCCAGACGACGAACGTGAGGTCTTGCGTCGCCGTCGAAACGGTGGCTTGGCGTGTGACCGCGAACGACGAATCCCGGACCTCCTCGATGGAGGGCAGGAAGATGCTGAACGCGCCTCGCACACGGTTGAAGCGGTGAGCTTTGAATACGAGCCGATAGTTCGTCAGGTAGACGCGACCCCCGATGGCCTCCTTCCCGCGCATGCCGACCAACCACATCAGATCGTCGAATGCGAACCGGGACAGGCCGGCCTCCCGGACGTCGATGACGGCGTTGGCGTTCTTGCGCAGGATGATTCCTTCGCCAGGCAGCAGATCCTCATGGCTCAACGGCGCTATCGCCACAACTCCCCCTCCAAGTCAGCTGCGTTCTTGCGCAGTCGGAGCAGCATAGATACGCCCCTCATGGGCTGTCGCCCATCAGGAACCCCAACCGCCTGGGGGCGCACTCTCTCTCGCCTGTGGACGACGCGTGGTCGCGTCCGGCAGCGACTCACCCACCCGATGAGGTCCTTCCGCAACAGCGATCACGGCGCCCACGACCTCCCGCCCGAGGGAGCCGGTTTCACCCACACGACCTCCAAGTCGAGTTCACCGATGTGAATGAGCGAATGAGTGGGTGAGTGAATGAGCGGGCGAGCGGGCGAGCGGATGAGATTGACATCCAGCTCTGCCCGGTGTGCTCCAGCGGGGCGCCGCCGCCATGGTGACTGAGTGTCTGCCTTGGTGTCCGACTTGGTATCTGGCTTGGTCTCTGACGAGTTCAAAAGGTTCGAGCGAGTTGATCCGCCACCAGCCTTGACGTGGCCGCGCCACAGTCCTACCGTCGCGACATCAAGCGTTCATGTTGAAACATGAAGTTCATCTACATGAACGAGCATGAACATCTCGGCGCTGAGAAATACGCGCGTCCGCCAACCGAGTCCACCGAGCCGACAGGAAGGCACCCCCCATGCGCATGCGTACGCTGCTCACCTCCCTGGCCACCGCCACCGCCGTCACCGGCGGACTGGCCCTTGTGGCTCCCGCCGCGCCGGCCAGTTCTCTTCCCACCGCCGCGACCGCGGCCGTAGCCGCTGCGCCCAGCGGCCAGGGCAGTACCAACGTCGTTTCCTCACCCATGGCGGATCCGTCCGTCGCGCCGGGTGGGAATTTCGACCTGTCGGTATGGCAGCTTCAGGAGCCGGTGGGCTCTCCCGGCTCGCCGACGACGATCCCGTCCTCCCGGCTTCAGGGGGCCAACGGGTTCCAGGACTCGTACTTCTACACGGACACCCGTGACGGCGCGATGACCTTCTGGGCACCGGAGAAGGGCGTCACCACACCGAACTCGAACTACGCCCGCTCCGAACTGCGGGAGATGAACCGCAACGGCACCGCCGCCAACTGGTCGCTCAGCGGCGCGCATCAATTGAAGGCGACGCTGCGGGTCGTGTCCGTGACATCGAACGTCTGCGTCGGTCAGATCCACCTCGGCACGGGAGGCTCGTCCACCAAGCCGCTGCTGGAGCTGTACTACCGGTCGAGCGGTGACATCGTCCTCGGCACGGAGAACTCGCCCTCCGGAGGGCAGACACTGCACACCGTCGGCCACGTGTCGGTCGGCAAGACCTGGAACTACACGATCGCGGTCTCGGGCGGACACACCATCGACCTGACGGTCAACGGGAGCACCACGCACTACGCCATCCCGTCGTCCTTCGACGCCTACAAGCAGTACTTCAAGGCCGGCTCCTACAACCAGTCGTCCTCCGACAGCACCACCAAGGGTGCTCGGGTCGCCTTCTACGGCCTGACCGTCTCCCACAGTTGAGCGAACCCACCAGTTGAGCGAGCCGCGACCAGCCCACGGCTGAGGAACCCCCCTCCGAACTGCGAACGAGCAGTTCGGAGGGGGGTTCTTGGGGCGGGGGCTTCTCAGGGTGTGGCGGGCGCCGAACGCGGTAGGGGCCCGCACGCCGGGCACACTGGTCTCATGTCATCGCGTCGTAGGAACTGTCCCGAGTGTCGTCGGGAGATCGCCGTCGTCGCGGGGCGGTTCGCGCGGCATGATCCGCCCGGTGCTCGGGGGAGTGGCGAGATGGTGTCGTGTCCCGGTTCGCGCAGGCAGGCGCAGCTCGGGGCGGCTCAGCCCGCGCTGGACGGGTACGCCGTCGCGGAGTTCCCCGGGCAGCTTCCGCTGTTCTGAGCAGCTGATCCGCTGACCCGTTGACCCGCCGAGCGCGCCCCTGGCCGAGGCAGACCGGCGACGGGCCCTAGTTTCCCGCCACCGCCTTGACCGCCACCGAGATCGGTGTCGAGCCGCTGATCAACTCCAGGGTGAGGTGCGCCGTCGCCGGGGTGTCCACGAGTTCCGCGAGGACCGCGGCGACGTCGTCCCGCGGGATCGTGCCACGACCGGTGGAGGCCTCCAGACGTACGAGACCGGTGCCGGCGTCGTTGATCAGGGTTCCGGGACGCAGAATCGTCCAGTCCAGGGCCGTACGACCGCGTACGTACTCGTCGGCCTCGCCCTTGGCGCGCAGATAGGCGTCGAACACGTCGTCGCCCGGGTGCGCCGGGTCCGCGCCCATGGACGACACGACCAGGTACCGGCGCACCCCGGCCTGCTCCGCAGCGTCCGCGAAGAGGACGGCGGCACCCCGGTCCACGGTGCGCTTGCGTTCCACGCCGCTGCCCGGACCCGCCCCCGCCGCGAAGACGGCGGCGTCCGCGCCCCGCAGATGCGCGGCGACCTCCTCCACCGAGGCCGACTCGAGATCGCATACGAGCGGTTCGGCGCCGGCCGCCCGCAGATCGTCGCTCTGTTCGGCGCGGCGGATGATCCCCGCGACCTCGTCACCGCGCGCGGCGAGCAGCCGCTCCAGCCGCAGCGCGATCTGACCATGACCACCAGCGATGACAATGCGCATGTTTCCGACCGTACGCCCGGATGCGCGCGTTCGCCGCACAACCCTGTGGACAACTCATGTGTCACATGGGTGATCACTGTGAACGAGGGAACGAGGGGACGTCGTGCGGGCCCGCACGACGTCGTAGAGGAGAACACCATCACCGTCATACGCAAGACCGTCACCGCGGCCGGCTGCGCCGCCGTCCTCCTCGCCACGGCGGCCGCCTGCGGCACGGTCCAGAACCTCACCGCCGGACAGAAGGTGGACCACGCCGTCAACCGGCTCGGCGAACAGAAGTCGCTCGCCTTCCAGTTGGACCTGGACGCCGACCCCGACGCGATTTCCGCGCTGGCGGGCGGCTCCGGCTCCGGATCCGGCCAAGGCGCCGAAGCGGCCCTCCCGCCCGAATTCGCGAAGGCCGTCAGCGGGCTGCGCGTCGATGTCGCCGTCAAGTCGAAGAAGGCGCTTGCGGATTCGGGTGAGAAGGACCTCATCGGTACGAGCCTCAAGATCACGGGGTCCGACGGCGTCCTGGCCGAGTACCGGGTCGTCGGCGACTTCACGTACTACCGCGCCGACATGAAGGCCTTCGGCAAGACGATGGGCGTTCCCATGCCCACCGCCGACCAGATCCCGGACAGCGCCAAGGAGTTCAGGAAGGTCCTGGAAGGCGAGTGGGTGAAGATCGACACCCGCAAGCTGGCCAAGGACCGGAAGTCCCAGAGAGCCGCGAAGGGGACCGGCGGCGAACTCGACGCCAAGACTCAGCGGAAGGTCCTGGAAGCCGTACGCGGTGTCATCGCCGACGACATCACCTTCCGTGCCGAGAACGGCAGCGACGGCACCGAACACGTCGTCGCCAAGGGCAACTTCCGCGACCTGATCAGGGGAGTATTCGACAAGCTCCGCCCCCTGGAGGCCGACCTTCCGCCGGGTGCGGACCTCCCCTCGGACAAGGTTCTCAAGGACGCTCCGAACAAGCAGGTCGCGGTCGACTTCACGCTCAAGAACGGCGACCTGACCCAGGTCAAGGTCGACCTCGCCGTCCTGGCCGACGACCCGAAGGCCGCCAAGCTGCCGCTGGTCCTGAAGTTCTCAGAGGCGGGCGACGTCAGCGCGCCGTCGGGGGCCACGGAGATTCCCACGGACAAGGTGCCGGGCGGCAGCCCGCTGGGTGGCGGGTTGCTGGGCGGCGGCGAGTTCTGAGGACGGGGGGCGCGCGGGTGTGTGGGGCGCGGGGTGCACCACGTGAGCGCCCCCGCGCGCCGGCCACCCGTAGCCATCGGGCACAGCGGCCACCAACCGGGAGCAGCGGCCACTAATCGCCGTGCACGCGCGCGTGGAAGTCCAGAAACGCCCAGGCCCACGCCCACGCGCGCGTGAACGTACGGAAGGCACCCAGGCGCGCGTGAACGTACGGAAGGCACCCACGCGCGCGTGAACGTACGAAAAGCACCCACGCGATCACCCACGCGCGCGTGGCGCCGTCCCGCGCGCCCCGCCCGTGCTGAGGCAGCCGGCCTACGACAGCTCGCCCCGCCCCTGCCGAGGCAGGTCCAGTCCCGCCGTGGCCGCCGAGTTGCAGTACTCCCGCACCGCGCTCGTACGCGCCACCACGCGCCCCCGGTGCACCACGATCCGGCTGTACGCCAACGACAGCGCCCCCGCGAGCCCGTCCCCGCGTACCGCGAGCAACTCGGCCGGAAAGCCCGCCTCCACGCGCACCTCGGGCAGCCCGAGTGCGGCCCGGGCGGCACAACTCACCGTGTCGTACGCGTCCTCGGGCCGTAGCCCGTATCGCGAGGCGAGCAGATACGCGGCCTCCAGCGGGTCGCCGCGGCCCACCGGGTTCGATACGTCGCGCAGGGCGCCGCTGCCCGCCGCGACCCGCACTCCGGCCGCCCGCAACAGGCGTACGGGCGCGGTCCCGCGCTGTTCCACCGTCCCGCAGCCGCCCTGTGGCAGGCACACCACGGTCACGCCCGCGGCGGCGAGTTGGTCCGCGGTCCGGGATGCCGTCTGGGAGGGCAGCCGGGCGAGCCCGCCGCACGGGCCGAGCGTCACCCCGGGGCGCAGGCCGCCGGCCATCGCCGCCAGCCGGGCGAGACGGGCGGGGTCGGCGCCGTCCGTGTGGAGGTCGACGGGGCAGCCGTGTTCGGAGGCGAGTTCCAGGATCGCCTCCACGTACCCCGTCGGATCGGGGTCGGCGTCCGGGCAGCCGCCCACCACGGAGGCGCCCATTTTCACGGCGTCCCGCAGTATCGCGAGACCGTCGGCCCCGGCGACCCCCGTCAGCAGCCGGGGCATCGCCACAGCCGTCAACTCCGCGAGCCCGCGCAGTGACCGGCGTGCCTGGAGCATCGCCGCCAGCGCGTCGAGCCCCTGTACGTGGCCGACACGCACGTGGGAGCGCACCGCCGTCGCGCCGTGCCCGAGTTGCAGCAGCGCGGCCTCGGTGGCGCGGCGTTGGACCTCCTCGGTGTCGTACGTGAGAGGGCCGCCCTCGTCGGCCGTCAGGGCCGTGTCGCCGTGCGCGTGTGGCTCCGCGGGGGCCGGCAGGAGGAGGTAGCCGTCGAGGTCCACCTTCCCGGCGAGAGCCCCGGGGGCGCCCGTCGCCAGGCTCCCCGCGGTACCGACCGCCTCGATGCGTCCGCCGCCCAGCCGCACGTCCACGGTCCGGCCGTCGGCGAGCCGTGCCCCGCACAGCAGGAGAGTGGCCCTGTCGGTCTGTCCCGACGAGGAGTGGGGCGGCTGCGGCTGACTGTCGGGCATCGCGCTCCTGGGGTTCGGGGGCGGCTGCGGGAGGGGCGACTGCGGAGGGTGGCGAGAAGGGTGGGAGGCAAGATCACGCAGCGTGAGTCGAGCCTAGGACGGCTGTCCGCCGGCGTCGGGGAGGAGCGCAATAGTCGTACCGGTGTGGTCCTTGGCGGCGGTATCGGGCTGCCGGGTGAGGTTCGGAAACTCGGGTCGTGCGGATCGCCCCATCGCTCGCCGGTCCCGGAGGGAAGCCCCGGGCAGGGCTGTGATCACGGCCAGGATCGGAACAGCGTGGCTGTGATCCGGGGTGATGCATGGTGCCCGAGAGGCTCCTGAGCGCCTACGGAAACGCCCGGGGAAACCCCGGGGAACAGGCCGGGGCGGGTGCCGCGAAACGGATTTGGGCGATCGGCGGCCTACCGTGTAATGTCTTCATCGCTCGCCCCAATAGCTCAGTCGGCAGAGCGTCTCCATGGTAAGGAGAAGGTCTACGGTTCGATTCCGTATTGGGGCTCTGGTGTGTGAGGTTCCCGTCGCAAGGCGGGATCCGATCGCATCACAGCGGTGTAGCTCAGTCGGTAGAGCAAGCGGCTCATAATCGCTGTGTCACCGGTTCAAGTCCGGTCACCGCTACTGACAGTAGCCGATTGTGGGGTCGGTCCTTCGATCGGCTACTCTTCTATGCGTTAATCGTCCCATCCGTTCGTCAAGGAGCACTCCTGTGGCTGCCACCGACGTCCGCCCGAAGATCACGCTGGCCTGCGTGGAGTGCAAGGAGCGGAACTACATCACCAAGAAGAACCGGCGTAACGACCCGGACCGACTGGAGATGAAGAAGCACTGCCCGCGTTGCAATGCGCACACCGCGCACCGCGAAACGCGATAAATCAGGCTCGTACACGAGGCCGTCCCCTTCGCGGGGGGCGGCCTCGCGTCGTTATAGAGCGAAGACAGTCCGTCCGGCTAAGACGGTCAGGACCGTCCAGCGACGACAACCAGGAGGTGCCGAGCCCATGGCGCTCGATCAGTCCTTCGTGGGGCGGTCCTACCCGCCCACCGACCCCTACGAGGTCGGCCGGGAGAAGATCCGCGAGTTCGCGGAGGCCGTCGGGGACAGTAACCCTGCGTACACGGACCCGGAGGCCGCCAAGGCGCTCGGGCACCCCGATGTGATCGCCCCGCCGACCTTTGTGTTCGCGATCACCTTCAAGGCCGCGGGGCAGGTCGTCCAGGACCCGCAACTGGGCCTCGACTACAACCGCGTGGTGCACGGCGACCAGAAGTTCGTCTACACCCGCCCGGTGCGCGCGGGCGACCGGCTCACGGTCACTTCGACCATCGAGTCGATCAAGTCCCTGGCGGGCAACGACATCCTGGACATCCGGGGCGAGGTCCACGACGAGGCGGGCGAGCATGTCGTGACGGCCGTCACCAAGCTCGTGGCGCGCGCGGCGGAGGAGAGCTGACATGACGGCGAAGATCTCCCACGCGCAGATCTCTCACGCGAAGATCTCTTACGCGGACGTCGAGGTCGGTACCGAGCTGCCGGCCCAGACCTTTTCCGTGACCCGTGCCACGCTCGTGCAGTACGCGGGCGCCTCCGGGGACTTCAACCCGATCCACTGGAACGAGAAGTTCGCGGTCGAGGTCGGGCTGCCCGACGTCATCGCGCACGGCATGTTCACCATGGCCGAGGCGATCCGCGTCGTCACCGACTGGGTCGGCGACCCGGGCGCGGTCGTCGAGTACGGAGTCCGCTTCACCAAGCCGGTCGTCGTCCCGAACGACGACAAGGGCGCGACCATCGAGGTCAGCGCCAAGGTCGGCGCCAAGCTCGACGACAACACCGTCCGCGTCGACCTCACCGCGACCAGCGCGGGCCAGAAGGTCCTGGGCATGTCACGGGCAGTCGTACGGCTGGGCTGAACCCGCCGCGCGTGAAGTCATGAAACGCGAGGTCATGAAGCGCGCGGTCATCAAGCATGAAGTCGTGAAGCATGAAGTCGTGAAGTAAGGGGTGCCCTCCACTGTGGGGCGCCCCTTACTGGCGTGAGGCCCCCTGCCTGCGACAACGCTCTTCGCCCGTAGGGCGTTCCGGTCGTACCGGCTCCGCTCGTGCGCCGCCCCTCCCACAGCGCCCGCTCGGCCGGCGCCCCCACGGCTCCCGCCGCCCCGCGATCCCGGTCGGCGCCCCCATGGCCCTCGCCGCCCCGCGATCCCAGTCGCCACCCCCCATGGCTCCCGCCGCCCCGCGATCCCAGTCGCCACCCCCCATGGCCCCCGCCGCCCCGCGATCCCAGCAGTTGCCACCCCCGTGATCCCGCCCTCCCCGATCCAGCCCCCCGTGATCCCGCCCACCCCCCACCCTTGACCTAGTTAGTGATTGAGTACTAACTTACTCGCATGGTCAGGATGAGCGCAGAAGAGAGGCGCGAGAGCGTCATCCGTGCGGCGATGAGCGAGTTCGCCCGTGGTGGCTACTACGGGACCTCTACCGAGGCGATCGCCAAGCGGGTGGGCGTCTCGCAGCCGTATCTCTTCCGGCTCTTCCCGGGCAAGAAAGCGATCTTCCTCGCGGCGGCGGAGCACTGCATGGAGCTCGCCCGGCGCACCTTCGAAGAGGCCTCCGAAGGGCTGGAGGGCGAGGAGGCCCTGCATGCCATGGCGAACGCGTACGTCAAGGTCATCGCGGAGCAGCCGGAGCGGCTGCTCATGCAGATGCAGATGTACGTGGCGGTGGCGGCGGCCGAGGAGGCCGGTGACCATGAACTCGGCGAGGCGGTGCGGGCCGGCTGGATGCGGCTCTGGGACACCGTTCACGTACCGCTTGGGGCGGATGTCGACGAGACCGCGACCTTCATGGCGTACGGAATGCTGATCAACAGCCTGGTGGCCATGGGATTCCCGCCCGAGCACCGGGTCTGGGAGGGGCTCTATCCGTCGGCGCGCACCACGGGCCGGCTGGAGAAGTAGGGCAGGGAAGCAAGACGGAAAGCAACGCAGAAGGCAGGCAGAAAGCAAGGCGGGGAGCGGGACGGAGAAGGCGGAGATCGGCGCCTTTTCATGGGCACAAAAGTTAGTCAGCAATAACTAACCATCAATAACGATCACTCCAATCGACAACGATCACTCCAGGGGGAGCGATGTCACAGCAGGCAGCACGTCGCGGGGGAGCGGCCTGGGCCCTCGTCATCACCAGCGTCGCCGGATTCATGGCGGCGCTCGACAATCTCGTCGTCACCACCGCACTGCCCTCCATTCGCAAGGACCTCGGGGGAGCGCTGGGCGATCTGGAATGGACCGTGAGCGCGTACACGCTCACCTTCGCCGTGCTGCTGATGTTCGGCGCGGCCCTGGGAGACCGGTTCGGCCGCCGTCGGCTCTTTCTCGTCGGGCTCACCGTCTTCACCGGTGCGTCGGCCGCCGCGGCCATGGCGCCCGGCATCGGTTCCCTGATCGCCGCCCGAGCGGTCCAGGGTGTCGGCGCGGCGATCATGATGCCGCTGACGCTGACCCTGCTGACGGCTGCCGTCCCGGCCGCCAAGCGTGGGATGGCATACGGGATTTGGGGCGCCGTGAACGGTCTCGCCGTCGCCTCAGGGCCCCTCATCGGCGGCAGTCTCACCGAGCACGTGTCCTGGCAGTGGATCTTCTGGCTGAACGTTCCGCTCGGCCTGGGGGTGCTGCCGCTCGCCCGGCTGCGGCTCGCCGAGTCGTACGGCACCGGCGCACCGCTCGACATCCGCGGCACCCTGCTCGCCAGCGGCGGCCTCTTCGGCATCGTCTACGCCCTGATCCGCGGCAACGTCGACGGCTGGACCAGCGGCCCCGTGCTCACCGGCCTGATCGCGGGAGGCGCGCTCCTCGCCGGCTTCGTCCACCACGGGATCCGCACCAAGAACCCGATGTTGCCGATGCGGCTGTTCCGCAGCCGCGCCTTCTCCGCGATCAACGCGGCGAGCCTGCTGATGTTCGTCGGGATGTTCGGCTCGATCTTCCTGCTCAGCCAGTTCCTCCAGGGCGTCGTCGGCTACTCGCCCACCGAGGCGGGCCTGCGGATGCTCCCCTGGACCGGGATGCCGATGATCGTCGCCCCCGTCGCCGGATACCTTTCGGACCGGATCGGCGGCCGCCCGGTCGTCACCGCCGGCCTCGCCCTGCAGGCCGTCGGACTCGGCTGGTTCGCCCTGGTCGTGGCCCCCGACGTGTCGTACGCCGCCCAGCTCCCCGCCCTGATCATCAGTGGGATCGGCATGGCCCTGTACTTCGCCCCGGCCGCGAGCCTCGTGATGTCCAGCGTCCGCCCCTCCGAGCAGGGCATCGCCTCCGGTGCCAACAACGCCCTTCGCGAAGTCGGGGGCGCCCTCGGCATCGCGATCCTCGCCTCGGTCTTCTCCGCCCAGGGCGGCTACGAGTCAGCTCAGCGCTTCGTGGACGGGCTCTCGCCCGCGCTGTGGGTGGGCGCGGCGCTGGTCGGCGTGGGGGCGGTCGCCGCGGCGCTGCTGCCCCGGCGGCGCCCGGCGACCGACACCCTGGTGGCGGCCTCGGCCGAGACCCGGGTTCTGGAGAACGTCTCGAAGTAGCAGCCCGGTCAGGGAATCGGGTAGCCCGGCCAAGGAAGTCAGAGAAGCGCCCTGCCAGGACGGTCCGGACCGTCCTGGCAGGGCGCATCTCGTGCTCCCGCGCGCTGGTGCTCGGGTCGTCCCATGGCCCGAGCACCCCGTCGGCACCCCGCCGACGCACCAGTGGCCGGCCGCCCCCGCCCCTTCTCGTACTCTTGAGCCCGTGCAGGAACTCCACGACGCCCCGCTCGCCCCGCTGACCACCTTCCGGCTCGGGGGCCCGGCCACCCGGCTGATCACCGCCACGACCGACGACGAGGTGATCGCCGCCGTGCGCGAGGCCGACGACACCGGTACGCCTCTGCTGGTGATCGGCGGCGGATCGAACCTGGTCATCGGTGACAAGGGATTCGCCGGGACCGCCCTGCGTATCGCGACGCGCGGCTTCTCGCTCGACGGTACGCGGCTGGAGCTGGCGGCGGGCGAGGTGTGGACCGACGCGGTCGTCCGCACCGTCGAGGCCGGTCTCGCCGGTATCGAGTGCCTCGCCGGCATCCCCGGCTCCGCGGGCGCGACCCCGATCCAGAACGTGGGCGCGTACGGCCAGGAAGTGTCGTCGACCATCACCGAGGTGATCGCGTACGACCGAAAGACGCGCGAAACGGTCACGCTGACGAACGCCGAGTGCGGGTTCTCGTACCGGCACAGCCGCTTCAAGTCCGACCCGGAGCGCCATGTCGTGCTGCGCGTCCGCTTCGAGCTGGAGGACGCGCGGGGACTGAGCGCGCCGATCAAATACGCCGAGACCGCCCGTGCCCTCGGTGTCGAGCCCGGCGACCGGGTGCCGCTCGCCGAGGCCCGCGAGACCGTCCTGAAGCTGCGCTCCGGCAAGGGGATGGTGCTCGACCCCGAGGACCACGACACCTGGTCCGCGGGTTCGTTCTTCACCAACCCGATCCTCACGGACGACGAGTTCGCCGCGTTCCACGCGCGCGTGCGGGACCGGCTCGGCGTCGATGCCGCGCCGCCCGCCTACCCGGCCGGTGACGGGCACACCAAGACCTCCGCGGCCTGGCTGATCGACAAGTCGGGCTTCACCAAGGGGTACGGCAGCGGGCCCGCCCGGATCTCCACCAAGCACACACTGGCCCTCACCAACCGGGGCCAGGCGACCACCGAGGACCTTCTCGCGCTGGCCCGTGAAGTCGTCGCCGGGGTCCGCGACGCCTTCGGGATCACTCTGGTCAACGAGCCGGTGACCGTCGGCGTCCAGCTGTAGCGGCGCCTTTGTGTCCTCCGGAGCCCCTCTGTCCTCCGGAGCCCTTCTGTCCTCCGGCGACTCTCTGTTCTCCGGCGCTCTTCAGTAGGCCACTCCCACGCCCTGCTTCACCGTCGCGGGGTTGTCGATCATCGCGAGCATCGCGTGGGCCACATCGGCCCGCCCGATGAAGCGGCCCTTGCTCGGGAAGCCGCCGACAGTCGTGCGGTACGAGCCGGTGACCGGCTTGTTCTGCAGCCGGGGCGGCCGGACGACCGTCCAGTCCGTCGCGCTGCGGGCCAGCTCGCCCTCCATCTCCCGCAGGTCGGCGTAGACGTCCTTGAGAATCGCCGAGATCAGCCCGCGCGCGGCACGGTCGGCGAAGCCGGCTCCCTCGGGCTCGGGACCGACCGGCCCCGCGCTCACCACGAGCAGTCGGCGCACCCCCTCCGCCTCCATGCCGCCCAGCACCGTACGGGTCAGCCGGCCGGCGATCCCGGCGTCCTTCCGGCTGCGGGCGCCGAGCCCCGACAGGACCGCGTCCCGGCCCGCGACGGCGGGGCGCAGCACCCCCGGGTCGGTGAGGTCCGCGCGGAACACCTCCAGGCCCGTGCCCTCGACGGTCAGCCGCGCCGGATCCCGTACGACGGCCGTGACCTGGTGCCCCGACTCCAGTGCCTGCCGGACGATCTCCTGGCCGATGCCTCCTGTGGCACCGAAGACGGTGAGCTTCATGACCTGCTCCTCTCGTTCATGACCTGCCCTTCCCGGCATGACCTGCCCCACCAGGTGGGTGAGTATTCACTCACCCCTGTGCGGTTCTAGAGTGAGTAAGTACTCACCCACCCGTCAAGCTCGAAATGCCCAGCCATGGAATCCTTGGTCCCCATGCAGCAGAAACCGGCCCGGATCCGCATCCTCGACGCGGCATACGAGCTCATGCTCACCGTCGGGCTCGCCCGCGCCACCACCAAGGAGATCGCCAAGGCGGCCGGCTGCTCCGAGGCGGCGCTCTACAAGTACTTCGCGAGCAAGGAAGAGCTGTTCATCCGCGTCCTGGAGGAGCGGCTGCCCACGCTGGGGCCCCTGCTGAGCCGACTCATGGCCGAGCCGGGGGAGCAGGACCACACCGTCGAGGAGAACCTCACGGAGATCGCCCGCCAAGCGGCCCTCTTCTATGAGAAGAGCTTTCCGATCGTCGCCTCCCTGTATGCCGAGACGCAGCTCAAGCGCCGGCACGACGACGCCATGCGGCAGATGGGTGCCGGCGCGCACATGCCCATCCGCGGTGTCGCCGCGTATCTGCGTGCGGAACAACGGGCCGGGCGCGTTCATCCCTACGCCGACACCTTCGCGGCCGCGTCCCTGCTCCTGGGCGCCTGCGCCCAGCGCGCCTTCGCGTACGACGCGACGGAGGAGGGCACACCCCCGCCCCTGGACACCTTCGCCCCGGCCCTGGCCCGCACGCTCCTGCGCGGTCTCTCCCTGGCCGCGGGCCCCAACTGAGCCGCCCGCACGCCCCGCACGGGGCCCGTCGCCCGGGCGACGGCTGTTTCAGGCGACCGGGCCGCTGAGCCAGTCGTCGACCCCGGCCAGCAGCTTCGCCCGGATGTCCTCCGGAGCCGCCGAGGCGCGGACGGACTGGCGTGCCAGCTCCGCCAGTTCGGCGTCCGTGAAGCCGTGGTGGCGGCGGGCGATCTCGTACTGGGCGGCCAGCCGGGAGCCGAAGAGCAGCGGGTCGTCGGCGCCGAGGGCCATCGGGACGCCGGCCTCGAAGAGCGTGCGCAGGGGGACGTCCTCGGGCTTCTCGTAGACCCCCAGGGCGACGTTCGAGGCCGGGCAGACCTCGCACGTGATGCCCCGGTCCGCGAGGCGCTTGAGCAGCCGCGGGTCCTCGGCGGCGCGCACCCCGTGGCCGATCCGCGACGCGTGCAGGTCGTCCAGGCAGTCGCGGACCGAGGCCGGGCCGGTCAGCTCGCCACCGTGCGGCGCGGACAGCAGCCCGCCCTCCCGCGCGATCGCGAAGGCCCGGTCGAAGTCCCGCGCCAGGCCGCGCCGTTCGTCGTTGGAGAGCCCGAAACCGACGATCCCCCGGTCCGCGTACCGCACGGCGAGACGGGCCAGGGTACGGGCGTCCAGCGGGTGCTTCATCCGGTTCGCGGCCACCAGGACGCGCATCCCGAGCCCGGTCTCGCGCACGGCCGAGTCGACCGCGTCCAGGATGACCTCCAGCGCCGGGATGAGCCCGCCCAGCCGGGGCGCGTACGACGTCGGGTCGACCTGGATCTCCAGCCACCCCGAGCCGTCCCTCAGGTCCTCCTCGGCGGCCTCCCGCACCAGGCGCTGGATGTCCTCGGGCTCTCTGAGGCACGACCGCGCCGCGTCGTAGAGCCGCTGGAAGCGGAACCAGCCGCGCTCGTCCGTCGCGCGCAGCTTCGGCGGCTCCCCGCTGGTCAGCGCCTCGGGCAGCCGGACGCCGTACTTGTCGGCCAGCTCCAGCAGGGTGGTCGGCCGCATCGAACCGGTGAAGTGCAGATGCAGATGGGCCTTCGGCAGTGCAGAGAGATCACGTACGCGCTCCATTCGAGGATCCTGCCGCACGTTCCCACCGTCCCGGTAGCGCTTTCCCCGTTAGTGGTCTTGCTCGCACGAAGAAGCGGGCCGCCTCCCCGAAGGGAAACGGCCCGCACACGCGCGTGGAGCGCGAAAACCAGAACGACGCCCCCAGGGACGTACGAAAACGACGCCCCCGGAGACGTACGAAAACGTCAGTCCCGCGCCTCGGACAGCAGCTTCTGGATCCGGCTGACGCCCTCGACCAGGTCCTCGTCACCGAGGGCGTACGACAGACGCAGGTAGCCCGGCGTGCCGAAGGCCTCGCCCGGGACGACCGCGACCTCGGCCTCCTCCAGGATGAGCGCGGCCAGCTCGACCGTGTCCTGGGGGCGCTTGCCGCGGATCTCCTTGCCGATCAGGGCCCTGACCGAGGGGTACGCGTAGAAGGCGCCCTCGGGCTCGGGGCAGAGCACGCCGTCGATCTCGTTCAGCATGCGCACGATGGTCTTGCGGCGGCGGTCGAAGGCCTCGCGCATCGCGGCGACGGCCTCCAGGTCGCCGGAGACGGCGGCCAGCGCGGCGACCTGGGCCACGTTCGAGACGTTCGACGTGGCGTGCGACTGGAGGTTGGTCGCGGCCTTGACGACGTCCTTCGGGCCGATGATCCAGCCCACCCGCCAGCCCGTCATGGCGTACGTCTTGGCCACGCCGTTGACGACGATGCACTTGTCGCGCAGCTCGGGCAGCAGGGCCGGGAGCGACACCGAGACCGCGTCGCCGTACACCAGGTGCTCGTAGATCTCGTCGGTCATGACCCACAGGCCGTGCTCGACGGCCCAGCGGCCGATGGCCTCGGTCTCGGCCTCGGTGTAGACCGCGCCGGTCGGGTTGGACGGCGAGACGAAGAGGACGACCTTGGTCCTCTCCGTGCGGGCCGCCTCCAGCTGCTCGACGGAGACCCGGTAGCCGGTCGTCTCGTCCGCGACGACCTCCACGGGCACACCGCCGGCGAGACGGATCGACTCCGGGTACGTCGTCCAGTACGGCGCCGGGACGATGACCTCGTCGCCCGGGTCGAGAATCGCGGCGAAGGCCTCGTAGATGGCCTGCTTGCCACCGTTGGTCACCAGGATCTGCGAGACGTCGGGCTCGTAGCCGGAGTCACGCAGGGTCTTCGTGGCGATCGCGGCCTTCAGCTCGGGCAGCCCGCCGGCCGGCGTGTAGCGGTGGTACTTCGGGTTCGAGCAGGCCTCGATGGCGGCCTGCACGATGTAGTCCGGGGTCGGAAAGTCGGGCTCGCCCGCGCCGAAGCCGATCACCGGACGCCCGGCGGCCTTGAGGGCCTTGGCCTTGGCGTCCACGGCGAGGGTGGCGGACTCGGAGATCGCGCCGACTCGGGCGGAGACCCGGCGCTCGGTGGGAGGGATTGCAGCGCTCATGAGTCCCATCGTTTCAGACCGGAAACGCCCCTGGCACGCGGGTTTCACAGACTGAACATCGGCAGAACATCCGTCCGGATCCGGACGCCTCACCAGTCGATCTTCGACGGACAAGGCCCGTACGGACACTTTCTGTTCGACGACCGGCCGCGGAGCACGTACACTCTCACCTCGTTGGCCCTCACCGGCCGCGCCCACCCGGTGCACACCGAGCACCCGAGCGGATGCGGTACGTTGGGGGAAATCAAAGGGTCGTAGCTCAATTGGTAGAGCACTGGTCTCCAAAACCAGCGGTTGGGGGTTCAAGTCCCTCCGGCCCTGCTACACACTCCTTCGCCAGGATGTGTGCGCATGTACGTACTGCAATGCACCGCCGTGCGGCTCAACCGGGCGCGGCACGGCCACGACCCGGAATCAGGTGAGGACGAGTGACGGACGCCGTGGGCTCCATCGACATGCCTGATGCCGAGGCGCCCGAGTCCAAGAAGAAGGCTCGCAAGGGCGGGAAGCGCGCCAAGAAGGGCCCGCTGAAGCGCCTCGCCACCTTCTACCGCCAGATCGTCGCGGAGCTCCGCAAGGTCGTCTGGCCGACTCGCAACCAGCTGACGACGTACACCACAGTGGTGATTGTCTTCGTCGTCATCATGATCGGCCTGGTGACCGTGATTGACTATGGGCTCAACCACGCCGCCAAGTACGTCTTCGGCTGAGCCGAGAGCGAAGGGCGCCGGCTTCGGCGCCCCTTTCGCGTGTTCCACCCCCATGTATCCAGGAAGAAGCAGCCACCGTGTCTGACCCGAACCTGAACGATGCCAGCGAGTCGGTCGAGTCCGTTGACGACGAGCTCGACATCGTCGAGGGCGCGGACGTCGAGGACGAGTTCGAGGCTGCCGATGCCGCCGCCGGCGAGCCCGCCGAGGAAGCGGCCCTGCACGTCGAGGACGAGTCCGGTGAGGACGTCGAGGACGAGAACGTCTCCGAGGAAGCCCTCGCCGTCGAGGACGAGGACGCCGAAGAGGCCGAGCCCGAAGTAGAGGCCGAGCCCGTCGACCCCGTCACCGCCCTGCGCGAGGAACTCCGCAGCCTCCCCGGCGAGTGGTACGTCATCCACACGTACGCCGGTTACGAGAACCGCGTGAAGACCAACCTCGAGCAGCGCGCCGTCTCGCTGAACGTCGAGGACTTCATCTTCCAGGCCGAGGTGCCGCAGGAAGAGGTCGCGCAGATCAAGAACGGCGAGCGCAAGACCATCAAGCAGAACAAGCTCCCGGGCTACGTCCTGGTCCGCATGGACCTGACGAACGAGTCCTGGGGCGTCGTGCGCAACACCCCCGGTGTCACCGGCTTCGTGGGCAACGCCTATGACCCGTACCCGCTGACCCTGGACGAGATCGTCAAGATGCTCGCCCCGGAGGCCGAGGAGAAGGCCGCCCGCGAGGCCGCCGAGGCCGAGGGCAAGCCCGCTCCGCAGCGCAAGGTCGAGGTCCAGGTGCTGGACTTCGAGGTCGGCGACTCGGTCACCGTCACCGACGGCCCGTTCGCCACGCTGCAGGCGACCATCAACGAGATCAACGCCGACTCGAAGAAGGTCAAGGGCCTCGTCGAGATCTTCGGCCGCGAGACCCCGGTCGAGCTGTCGTTCGACCAGATCCAGAAGAACTAGCTCGGAAGCCACACCTTCCGGCCCGTTCTGGAACACACGCCTCCGACCAGGTCAGACCGGCTCTCGCAGCCCGTCTGACCTGCTCGGTTTTTGGCCGCGCATAGATACCCGTTATCGTTGTGCGGTATGCCTCCATCCGGATGAACCGGACGGAAGCTGAAAACTCTCACTAGGACCCGGAGAGAGCACATGCCTCCCAAGAAGAAGAAGGTCACGGGGCTCATCAAGCTCCAGATCCAGGCCGGCGCGGCCAACCCGGCTCCGCCGGTCGGCCCCGCGCTGGGTCAGCACGGCGTCAACATCATGGAGTTCTGCAAGGCCTACAACGCCGCGACCGAGTCGCAGCGTGGCTGGGTGATCCCGGTGGAGATCACGGTCTACGAAGACCGCTCCTTCACCTTCATCACCAAGACTCCGCCGGCCGCCAAGATGATCCTCAAGGCCGCGGGTGTCGAGAAGGGCTCCGGCGAGCCGCACAAGACCAAGGTCGCCAAGATCACCCAGGCGCAGGTCCGCGAGATCGCCACCACGAAGATGCCCGACCTCAACGCCAACGACCTGGACGCCGCCGCGAAGATCATCGCCGGCACCGCCCGCTCCATGGGCATCACGGTCGAGGGCTGACACCCACCTTCAGGACACCCCGTGGCAGGGCCTGCTCGGCCCGTACCACGACTCCTCAGAACTCATCAGGAGCAGTAGTGAGCAAGCGCAGCAAGTCTCTCCGCGCTGCGGACGCCAAGATCGACCGGGACAAGCTCTACGCCCCGCTCGAGGCCGTCCGTCTCGCCAAGGAGACCTCCACGTCCAAGTTCGACGGAACCGTCGAGGTGGCCTTCCGCCTGGGTGTCGACCCGCGCAAGGCCGACCAGATGGTCCGTGGCACCGTGAACCTCCCGCACGGCACCGGTAAGACCGCCCGGGTCCTGGTCTTCGCGACCGGTGACCGTGCCGAGGCCGCGACCGCCGCGGGCGCCGACATCGTCGGCTCCGACGAGCTCATCGACGAGGTGGCGAAGGGCCGTCTGGACTTCGACGCCGTCGTCGCCACCCCGGACCTCATGGGCAAGGTCGGCCGCCTCGGCCGCGTGCTCGGTCCCCGTGGTCTCATGCCGAACCCCAAGACCGGCACCGTGACCCCGGACGTCGCCAAGGCTGTCACCGAGATCAAGGGTGGCAAGATCGAGTTCCGCGTCGACAAGCACTCGAACCTGCACTTCATCATCGGCAAGTCGTCCTTCGACGACACCAAGCTGGTGGAGAACTACGGCGCCGCGCTCGACGAGATCCTTCGTCTGAAGCCGTCGGCCGCCAAGGGTCGCTACATCAAGAAGGCCGCGATCAGCACCACGATCGGCCCCGGCGTTCCGGTCGACCCGAACCGCACCCGCAACCTCCTCGTCGAGGAGGACCCGGCCGCCGTCTGAGCCTCCCGCTCACCCCGGTGACCGCGTCGCGCACGCGTATCTGAGACGGGCCCCGCAACCTTTGAGGTGCGGGGCCCGTCCCCATGTCCGGAGAAGTTCCCGGGACGCGTCCGGGGAAGTAATCCGGATACGCGTGTCAGTGGGCTGCGCTAGCGTGCAGATCACAGGATTCACATAGGGGTGGGGACGTATGAAGAGCACGACTGTGCGCGGTGTGACCCTCTCGATAGCGCTGGTGACAGCGCTGGCAGGGGTGGCGGCCTGTTCCTCGGGATCCTCCGGGAGCTCCGGGAAGGACGACAGGGCGGGGCACAAGGGCACGACGCGCCTCAGCCCCGTAGCGGCCCTGCGGTCCGCCGAGAAGTCCACCGACGGCGCCGACTCCGCCAAGGTCGAGTCCACGACGAGCATGGGCTCACTGATGTCCATGAAGTCGACCGGCGCCATGGGCTGGGGCGACGGGCTGGTCGGCGACATGACCATCACCTACACCGGCGGCACGATGGCCGAGACGATGCGCCAGGCCGGCAGCACCTCCATGCAGGCGCGCTATCTGTCCGACGCCTACTACGCGAAGATGGGCGAGACCTTCGCCCAGCAGGCCGGCGGCAAGCACTGGATCAGGTACGGGTACGACGACCTGGCGAAGCTCGGTGGCGGATCCGGCGCGCTGCTGAAGGACCAGATGCAGACCAACTCGCCGAACCAGTCGGTGAAGCTCCTGCTGGCCTCCGGCGACGTGCAGAAGGTCGGCACCGAGTCGGTGCGCGGCGAGCAGACCACCCACTACGCGGGCACGGTGAACGTCTCGGACCTCGCCGCCAAGAGCTCCCACCTCACCGCGAGCCAACTCGCCGATCTGAAGAAGCAGTTCACCCAGGCCGGCATCACCACGGAGCAGATCGACATCTGGGTCAACGGAGACGACCTGCTCGTCAAGGCGGCCTCCAAGGGCGAGCTGGCCAGCGGCACGATGTCCTCGACTACGTACTACAGCGACTACGGCGTGAAGGTCCAGACGCAGGTGCCTCCGGCGAGCGACACCACCGACTTCAAGGAGCTGCTGAAGTCGCAGGGCGCCACGGGAGGCGCCACTTCCTGAGCCCGCACCTCCGTACGTCCGCCCCCGCAGGGCGGCCCGGATCCCGGCGCAGGGCACGGATTTGCTTGACAGCGTCCGTTTCACGTACTGTTCCCCAGAAGCCAAAGACCGCTGGTCGTTGCCGTGTGCTCGCAAGAGGACGTGGTGGCCGAAGGATCCGCTGAAACTGCGGACGACCCGCGTAGGTGACTGTGGATGTGCTCCCGGAGTTCGCTTGCCCCGCTTGCGGACGAACCGGTCGAGCTACGCCCCGTGCGCCTGCGCCGGGGCGTTTCGTTTTGTCAGAGCCCTTCCGAGCGGTCCTCATCACCCGGAAGGAGGCCGACGCTCTATGGCAAGGCCCGACAAGGCTGCCGCGGTAGCCGAGCTCGCGGACCAGTTCCGCAGCTCGAACGCCGCCGTGCTGACCGAGTACCGGGGTCTCACCGTGGCGCAGCTCAAGACGCTGCGTCGTTCGCTCGGTGAAGACGCCCAGTACGCCGTGGTGAAGAACACGCTGACCAAGATTGCGGCCAACGAGGCCGGGATCAACACGCTCGACGACCTGTTCAACGGGCCGACGGCGGTCGCGTTCATCACCGGTGACCCGGTGGTGTCCGCGAAGGGTCTTCGTGACTTCGCCAAGGACAACCCGAACCTCGTCATCAAGGGCGGTGTCCTTGACGGCAAGGCGCTGTCCGCCGACGAGATCAAGAAGCTTGCGGACCTCGAGTCCCGCGAGGTTCTGCTCAGCAAGCTGGCCGGTGCGTTCAAGGGCAAGCAGTCCCAGGCTGCCTCGCTCTTCCAGGCGCTCCCCTCGAAGCTCGTCCGCACCGTGGACGCTCTTCGTGCCAAGCAGGCCGAGCAGGGCGGTGCCGAGTAATTCGGCTCGCGCATTGATCGCTGCCGCCTAGGCAGTGGTCGCAGCGGGCCGAAAGTACGCCCGCCTCACATGTACATCCGGCACCAGCCGAATTAGTGGAAGGATCGCCCCTCATGGCGAAGCTCAGCCAGGAAGACCTGCTCGCGCAGTTCGAGGACATGACCCTCATCGAGCTCTCCGAGTTCGTGAAGGCGTTCGAGGAGAAGTTCGACGTCACCGCCGCCGCCGCGGTCGCCGTTGCCGGCCCCGCCGGCCCGGCCGCTGCCGCCGAGGTCGCTGAGGAGCAGGACGAGTTCGACGTCATCCTCACGGGTGCCGGCGACAAGAAGATCCAGGTCATCAAGGTCGTGCGTGAGCTGACCTCGCTGGGTCTGAAGGAGGCCAAGGACCTCGTGGACGGCGCTCCGAAGCCGGTCCTCGAGAAGGTCGCCAAGGACGCCGCCGAGAAGGCCGCCGAGTCCCTCAAGGGCGCCGGCGCCTCCGTCGAGGTCAAGTAAGTACGACGTACGGCTACGGCCGTGCGACGGGTCCGCTGAGGACTCGTACGCGAGCTGATACGGGCTACGAGTAGCTCTGTAACGCTGACGCACTGAAGAGCGATCACCCAACTGGGTGGTCGCTCTTCGGCGTTCCCGGGGGTCCGGCAGCGGCTGCCTTGCACTGTGAGTGGCGACGAGTATGGTGATCTTCGTTGTGCCTCCAGCCGCCCCTGTGACGGGCTGCAACGCGGGTGGCAAGACGGGCGGGACGTGACGATCGCTGCACTTGCTCAGGGCATGGGGGGCCTTGACGAACCGCACGCAGCGCGCAATTCTCAGGACGCGTCGTCACAACGATCCGGATCCGAGGCATGGATCGGTGGCGAAGAGGGCAGTATCGATGTGCATTGAGGGCGTGGCTTACCGCAGGTGTTGAGAACAACGATGGTCTCAAAAAACCGGGACTGGACATCAGTGGGCCTAGTGGCTACACTGACCCTTTGCGCTGCCTGTTAGCTGCCTCCTGCCCGTCACCAGGGGCATGCCCTCGCTTGAGCACCGATGACCGGATCATCCCTGACCTGGCCTTTTGGCTGATATCGGGAATGGACCGTCTCTGCGCCCACAGTGGGGGGCCGGTACGCGCGTAGTGAGTCCGAGCCCTCGGAAGGACCCCCTCTTGGCCGCCTCGCGCACTGCCTCGACCGCGAATACGAACAACGGCGCCAGCACCGCCCCGCTGCGCATCTCCTTTGCAAAGATCAAGGAGCCCCTCGAGGTTCCGAACCTTCTTGCGCTGCAAACCGAGAGCTTCGACTGGCTGCTCGGCAACGCCGCGTGGAAGGCTCGTGTCGAGGCGGCTCTGGACAGTGGACAGGACGTCCCCACCAAGTCCGGTCTGGAGGAGATCTTCGAGGAGATCTCCCCGATCGAGGACTTCAGTGGGTCGATGTCCCTGACGTTCCGCGACCACCGCTTCGAGCCTCCCAAGAACTCGATCGACGAGTGCAAGGAGCGCGACTTCACGTACTCCGCCCCGCTCTTCGTCACCGCCGAGTTCACCAACAACGAGACCGGCGAGATCAAGTCCCAGACGGTCTTCATGGGCGACTTCCCGCTCATGACCAACAAGGGCACCTTCGTCATCAACGGCACCGAGCGTGTCGTGGTGTCGCAGCTGGTCCGCTCGCCGGGCGTCTACTTCGACTCCTCGATCGACAAGACGTCCGACAAGGACATCTTCTCCGCGAAGGTCATCCCGTCCCGGGGTGCCTGGCTGGAGATGGAGATCGACAAGCGCGACATGGTCGGTGTCCGCATCGACCGCAAGCGCAAGCAGTCCGTCACCGTTCTCCTGAAGGCTCTCGGTTGGACGACCGAGCAGATCCTCGAGGAGTTCGGCGAGTACGAGTCCATGCGCGCCACCCTGGAGAAGGACCACACCCAGGGCCAGGACGACGCGCTGCTCGACATCTACCGCAAGCTGCGTCCGGGCGAGCCCCCGACGCGTGAGGCCGCGCAGACCCTGCTCGAGAACCTCTACTTCAACCCCAAGCGCTACGACCTCGCGAAGGTCGGCCGCTACAAGGTCAACAAGAAGCTGGGCGGCGAAGCCCCGCTGGACGCCGGCATCCTGACCGTCGAGGACATCATCTCGACGATCAAGTACCTGGTGAAGCTGCACGCCGGTGAGACCGAGACCGTTGGTGACAGCGGCACCTCGATCGTCGTCGAGACCGACGACATCGACCACTTCGGCAACCGTCGTCTGCGCAACGTCGGCGAGCTCATCCAGAACCAGGTCCGCACGGGTCTGGCTCGTATGGAGCGCGTCGTCCGCGAGCGCATGACGACCCAGGACGTCGAGGCGATCACGCCGCAGACCCTGATCAACATCCGGCCGGTCGTCGCCTCCATCAAGGAGTTCTTCGGCACCAGCCAGCTGTCGCAGTTCATGGACCAGAACAACCCGCTGTCGGGTCTCACCCACAAGCGCCGTCTGTCGGCTCTTGGCCCGGGTGGTCTCTCCCGTGAGCGGGCCGGCTTCGAGGTCCGTGACGTGCACCCGTCGCACTACGGCCGCATGTGCCCGATCGAGACCCCTGAAGGCCCGAACATCGGCCTGATCGGCTCGCTCGCCTCCTACGGCCGGGTCAACGCGTTCGGTTTCGTCGAGACCCCGTACCGCAAGGTCACCGGTGGCGTCGTCACCGACGAGGTCGACTACCTCACGGCCGACGAAGAGGACCGATTCGTCATCGCGCAGGCCAACGCGCCGCTGACGGACGAGTTCCGCTTCGAGGAGTCCCGCGTCCTGGTCCGCCGTCGTGGCGGAGAGGTCGACTACGTCCCCGGTGACGACGTCGACTACATGGACGTCTCGCCGCGCCAGATGGTGTCGGTCGCGACCGCCATGATCCCGTTCCTCGAGCACGACGACGCCAACCGTGCCCTGATGGGCGCGAACATGATGCGCCAGGCCGTGCCGCTGATCAAGTCCGAGGCGCCGCTGGTCGGCACCGGCATGGAGTACCGCTGTGCGGTCGACGCCGGTGACGTCCTGAAGTCGGAGAAGGACGGTGTGGTCCAGGAGGTCTCCGCGGACTACATCACCACCGCCAACGACGACGGCACGTACACCACGTACCGCCTCGCGAAGTTCTCCCGCTCGAACCAGGGCACCTCTGTGAACCAGAAGGTCGTCGTGGACGAGGGCGCCCGGGTCATCGCCGGCCAGGTTCTGGCCGACGGTCCGGCGACCGAGAACGGCGAGATGGCGCTCGGCAAGAACCTGCTCGTGGCGTTCATGCCGTGGGAGGGCCACAACTACGAGGACGCGATCATCCTGTCGCAGCGCCTCGTACAGGACGACGTCCTCTCCTCGATCCACATCGAGGAGCACGAGGTCGACGCCCGTGACACCAAGCTCGGCCCCGAGGAGATCACCCGGGACATCCCGAACGTCTCCGAGGAGGTCCTCGCCGACCTCGACGAGCGCGGCATCATCCGCATCGGTGCCGAGGTCGTCGCCGGTGACATCCTCGTCGGCAAGGTCACGCCCAAGGGTGAGACCGAGCTGACGCCGGAGGAGCGCCTGCTCCGCGCGATCTTCGGTGAGAAGGCGCGCGAGGTGCGCGACACCTCGCTGAAGGTGCCGCACGGTGAGATCGGCAAGGTCATCGGCGTCCGCGTCTTCGACCGTGAAGAGGGCGACGAGCTGCCGCCGGGCGTGAACCAGCTGGTTCGTGTCTACGTGGCGCAGAAGCGCAAGATCACGGACGGTGACAAGCTCGCCGGCCGGCACGGCAACAAGGGCGTCATCTCGAAGATCCTGCCGATCGAGGACATGCCGTTCCTGGAGGACGGCACCCCGGTCGACATCATCCTCAACCCCCTCGGTGTCCCGTCCCGAATGAACCCGGGACAGGTCCTGGAGATCCACCTCGGCTGGCTCGCCAGCCGCGGCTGGGACGTCTCCGGCCTCGCGGACGACTGGGCGCAGCGCCTGCAGGCCATCCAGGCCGACCAGGTCGCCCCGGGCACCAACGTCGCCACCCCCGTCTTCGACGGTGCGCGTGAGGACGAGCTCGCGGGTCTGCTCCAGCACACGATCCCGAACCGGGACGGCGAGCGCATGGTGCTCCCGACCGGTAAGGCGCCGCTGTTCGACGGCCGCTCCGGCGAGCCGTTCCCGGAGCCGATCTCGGTCGGCTACATGTACATCCTCAAGCTGCACCACCTGGTCGACGACAAGCTGCACGCCCGCTCGACCGGTCCGTACTCGATGATCACCCAGCAGCCGCTGGGTGGTAAGGCCCAGTTCGGTGGCCAGCGCTTCGGTGAGATGGAGGTGTGGGCGCTGGAGGCTTATGGCGCCGCGTACGCCCTCCAGGAGCTGCTGACCATCAAGTCCGACGACGTGACCGGCCGCGTGAAGGTCTACGAGGCCATCGTCAAGGGCGAGAACATCCCCGAGCCCGGCATCCCCGAGTCCTTCAAGGTGCTCATCAAGGAGATGCAGTCTCTCTGCCTCAACGTGGAGGTGCTGTCCAGCGACGGTATGTCCATCGAAATGCGTGACACCGACGAGGACGTCTTCCGCGCGGCGGAGGAGCTCGGCATCGACCTGTCCCGGCGCGAGCCGAGCAGCGTCGAAGAGGTCTGACGGGAGTTCGGCGGGCCCTTGAAAGTCTTTGAAATTAAGGCGATCAAGGCCCGCCGGCCCCAGGACCCCCGTATCAGACCCCTAAGACTTACAACCCTGAGAGGGATTGACGCATAGTGCTCGACGTCAACTTCTTCGATGAGCTCCGGATCGGTCTGGCCACCGCTGACGACATCCGTCAGTGGAGCCACGGCGAGGTCAAGAAGCCCGAGACCATCAACTACCGCACCCTCAAGCCCGAAAAGGACGGACTCTTCTGCGAGAAGATCTTCGGTCCGACCCGGGACTGGGAGTGCTACTGCGGTAAGTACAAGCGTGTCCGCTTCAAGGGCATCATCTGTGAGCGCTGCGGCGTCGAGGTCACTCGCGCCAAGGTGCGTCGTGAGCGGATGGGCCACATCGAGCTGGCCGCTCCCGTCACCCACATCTGGTACTTCAAGGGCGTTCCGTCGCGTCTTGGCTACCTGCTCGACCTCGCTCCGAAGGACCTGGAGAAGGTCATCTACTTCGCGGCGTACATGATCACGTACGTCGACGAGGAGCGCCGCACCCGCGACCTGCCCTCGCTGGAGGCCCACGTCTCCGTCGAGCGTCAGCAGGTCGAGAACCGTCGCGACGCCGACCTGGAAGCCCGCGCCAAGAAGCTCGAGACCGACCTGGCCGAGCTGGAGGCCGAGGGCGCCAAGGCCGACGTGCGCCGCAAGGTGCGCGAGGGTGCCGAGCGTGAGATGAAGCAGCTGCGCGACCGTGCGCAGCGCGAGATCGACCGTCTCGACGAGGTGTGGACCCGCTTCAAGAACCTCAAGGTCCAGGACCTCGAGGGCGACGAGCTGCTCTACCGCGAGCTGCGTGACCGCTTCGGCACGTACTTCGACGGTTCGATGGGTGCCGCGGCGCTGCAGAAGCGCCTGGAGTCCTTCGACCTCGACGAGGAGGCCGAGCGCCTTCGCGAGATCATCCGCACCGGCAAGGGCCAGAAGAAGACCCGTGCGCTCAAGCGCCTCAAGGTCGTCTCCGCGTTCCTGCAGACCAGCAACAGCCCCAAGGGCATGGTGCTCGACTGCGTGCCGGTCATCCCGCCGGACCTGCGTCCGATGGTGCAGCTGGACGGTGGCCGCTTCGCGACCTCCGACCTGAACGACCTGTACCGCCGTGTGATCAACCGCAACAACCGTCTGAAGCGACTCCTTGACCTCGGTGCCCCCGAGATCATCGTGAACAACGAGAAGCGCATGCTTCAGGAGGCCGTCGACGCGCTCTTCGACAACGGCCGTCGTGGTCGCCCGGTCACGGGCCCCGGCAACCGTCCGCTGAAGTCCCTCAGCGACATGCTGAAGGGTAAGCAGGGTCGATTCCGTCAGAACCTGCTCGGTAAGCGTGTGGACTACTCCGCGCGTTCCGTGATCGTCGTCGGTCCGCAGCTGAAGCTGCACCAGTGTGGTCTGCCCAAGGCCATGGCGCTGGAGCTCTTCAAGCCGTTCGTGATGAAGCGCCTGGTCGACCTGAACCACGCGCAGAACATCAAGAGCGCCAAGCGGATGGTCGAGCGCGGCCGCACGGTCGTGTACGACGTCCTGGAAGAGGTCATCGCGGAGCACCCGGTTCTGCTGAACCGTGCGCCCACGCTGCACCGCCTCGGCATCCAGGCCTTCGAGCCGCAGCTGGTCGAGGGCAAGGCCATCCAGATCCACCCGCTCGTCTGCACCGCGTTCAACGCGGACTTCGACGGTGACCAGATGGCCGTGCACCTGCCGCTCTCCGCGGAGGCGCAGGCCGAGGCCCGCATCCTGATGCTGTCCTCGAACAACATCCTCAAGCCGGCCGACGGCCGCCCGGTCACGATGCCGACCCAGGACATGGTCCTCGGTCTGTTCTTCCTGACCACGGACGGTGCGCTGCGCAACGTGAAGGGCGAGGACCGCTCCTTCGCGTCCGTCGCCGAGGCGATCATGGCGTTCGACGCCGGCGAGCTCTCGCTGCAGTCGCGCGTGGACATCCGCTTCCCGGTGGGCACCATGCCGCCGCGCGGCTGGACCCCGCCGGCGCAGGAGGAGGGCGAGCCGGAGTGGCAGCAGGGTGACACCTTCCGCCTGAAGACGACCCTGGGCCGCGCGCTCTTCAACGAGCTGCTGCCCGAGGACTACCCGTTCGTCGACTACGAGGTCGGCAAGAAGCAGCTCTCCGAGATCGTCAACGACCTCGCCGAGCGCTACCCCAAGGTCATCGTGGCGGCGACGCTCGACAACCTGAAGGCGGCCGGCTTCTACTGGGCGACCCGCTCCGGCGTCACCGTGGCCATCTCCGACATCGTCGTTCCCGAGGCGAAGAAGGAGATCGTCAAGGGCTACGAGGCGCAGGACGAGAAGGTCCAGAAGCAGTACGAGCGCGGTCTGATCACCAAGGACGAGCGCACGCAGGAGCTCATCGCGATCTGGACCAAGGCGACCAACGAGGTTGCCGAGGCGATGAACGCGAACTTCCCGAAGACGAACCCCATCTTCATGATGGTCGACTCGGGTGCCCGAGGAAACATGATGCAGATGCGTCAGATCGCCGGTATGCGCGGTCTGGTGTCGAACGCCAAGAACGAGACGATCCCGCGCCCCATCAAGGCCTCCTTCCGTGAAGGCCTGTCGGTGCTCGAGTACTTCATCTCGACTCACGGTGCTCGTAAGGGTCTGGCGGACACTGCTCTGCGTACCGCCGACTCGGGTTACCTCACCCGTCGTCTGGTCGACGTCTCCCAGGACGTCATCATCCGCGAGGAGGACTGCGGCACCGACCGTGGCCTCAAGCTGCACATCGCGGAGCGGGACGCGGCCGGCGTGTTGCGCAAGGCGGAGAACGTCGAGACCAGCGTGTACGCACGTGCGCTGGCCGAGGACATCGTCGTCGACGGTGTGGTGCTGGCCCCGGCCAACACCGACCTGGGCGACGTCCTCATCGACGAGCTCGTCAAGCACGGCATCGAGGAGGTCAAGACCCGCTCGGTCCTGACCTGCGAGTCCGCCGTCGGCACCTGCGCCATGTGCTACGGCCGTTCGCTGGCCACCGGCAAGCTGGTCGACATCGGTGAGGCGGTCGGCATCATCGCCGCCCAGTCCATCGGTGAGCCCGGTACCCAGCTGACGATGCGTACCTTCCACACCGGTGGTGTGGCCGGTGACGACATCACCCAGGGTCTGCCCCGTGTCGTCGAGCTCTTCGAGGCTCGTACGCCGAAGGGTGTCGCCCCGATCTCCGAGGCCTCCGGCCGCGTACGGATCGAGGAGACCGAGAAGACCAAGAAGCTCGTCGTCACCCCGGACGACGGCAGCGACGAGACGGCGTTCCCGATCTCGAAGCGTGCCCGGCTCCTGGTGTCCGAGGGCGAGCACGTCGAGGTGGGCCAGAAGCTCACCGTGGGTGCCACCAACCCGCACGACGTGCTGCGCATCCTGGGTCAGCGTGCCGTCCAGGTCCACCTGGTCGGCGAGGTCCAGAAGGTCTACAACTCGCAGGGTGTGTCGATCCACGACAAGCACATCGAGATCATCATCCGACAGATGCTGCGCCGGGTGACGATCATCGAGTCGGGCGACGCGGAGCTGCTGCCCGGCGAGCTGGTCGAGCGTTCGAAGTTCGAGACCGAGAACCGTCGTGTGGTCCAGGAAGGCGGCCACCCGGCCTCCGGCCGTCCGCAGCTGATGGGTATCACCAAGGCCTCGCTGGCGACCGAGTCGTGGCTGTCGGCGGCGTCCTTCCAGGAGACGACCAGGGTTCTGACGGACGCGGCGATCAACGCCAAGTCCGACTCCCTGATCGGCCTCAAGGAGAACGTCATCATCGGTAAGCTCATCCCGGCCGGTACGGGTCTGTCCCGCTACCGCAACATCCGGGTCGAGCCGACCGAAGAGGCCAAGGCCGCGATGTACTCGGCCGTCGGCTACGACGACATCGACTACTCGCCGTTCGGCACGGGCTCCGGCCAGGCCGTTCCGCTGGAGGACTACGACTACGGTCCGTACAACCAGTAAGCGAGTCGCTTCGCAGTGACTGAAGGGCGGTCTCCCCGAGTTCGGGGAGGCCGCCCTTCGGCGTTTCTCAGCGGTCCGGTGCCAGATACGGCTCCAGCGCCCGGAGCCTCTCGTAGTTGCCCGGGTGGGTGGACAGCAGGCGGGCCAGCGCGCCCGGCTCCTTGAGCTGTTGGCCCGTCGCCGCGGCGTGGGCCTTCGCCGTGTCCTCCTGGTACTGGAAGTGGTGCAGCACCTCGGCGAGCTTCGGGGCGAAGCCCAGGGCCGCGGCGTGCTGGTCGGCACGGAGCTCACCCCGGCGGCCCGCGTAGGCCAGCAGATACGGGCCGACGAGCAACGGGATCGTGATGTACGGGATGGTCAGCATGCCTGCCACCAGGAAGATCCCCATGAACAGGGCGAGGATCACGAAGGCGCCCGTGGAGAACAGGCCGGCGATCCACAGGGCGGCCAGGGCGAGCCGGCGGATCAGGGCCCAGGCCATCCGGCCGGGCAGCGAGTACCAGTAGCCGAGCAGTCCGGCCCAGGAATGGCCGCCGGCGTGGTGCCCCAGCTCATGGGCGAGTACGGCGGCCAGGTTGCTGGTCGGCACCTCGTTGAGCGCGTACGTCGTGACCCCGACGAGGTGGCCGGCGGCGGCGACCGCGTTCAGATCCTCGCTGTTCTCCACCATCAGCTCGTATGTGTGGGCCTCGACGCCCGCGCGGGCGGTCACCTCGCGCCAGATCGGCTCCAGACGCGCCCGCTCCCGCTCCAGCGGGGGCCGCAGCTTCAGGACCCGGCGGGCGAACACCCGCTCTGCGGGGCGGTGGAAGACCAGGGCGCCGGAGGCGAGCCAGGCGAGGATGATCAGCCATGCCACCGGCCAGGCGAACAGCGTCCGCGCGATCGCGGTGACCACCGCCAGGCTCACCAGGAATCCCGGTATCTGGACCGCCAGCCGCCCGATGGCCGTGGCATCGGCGCCCCGCTGGTGGGCCGCGACATGGATCCGGGAGCCCTGGTGCCGGTAGTCGAGGTCGTCGGGGGCGGCGGCCGGCTGGGGCGGCACGAAGGGGGCGGGCCGCGGGGGAGCGGAGGGGTCCTGGGGGGCCGCGCCCGAGGCTCCTGGGTGGGCGGGCGCGGCCGGGTACCGGGGGGCCGTGTCGGGGTAGGCGGGTGCAGTGGTCGGGTACTGCGGCGGGGGAGCGGCGGCACTCGGGTACGCGGGCGGGGGTGTGCCGGTACCGGGGTACTGCGGCCCGGGCGTGGCCGCGCCCGGGTACGGGGGTGTGCCCGAGTACTGGGGTGCGCCCGGGTACTGGGGCTCCGGGTATGCCGGGCCCGGGGGCTGGGTCATGCAGGGCTCCTTCGAGTGTGGGGACGTCGGCCGGGTCCGCGGACGCCGGCCGGTGGCGGGGACGTCAGCCGATGAGCAGCGCGGTGGGCAGCAGGGCCGTGCCGGTGCAGAAGGCGATCAGGCCGGTGCGGATCCACTGGTGCTTGCGGGCGGCGATACGGCTGGTCTCGGTGAGGGCCGCCGTGAGTCCGGCGGCGGGGTCACGGTCGGTGTCGGCGAGCGCGGTGGCCAACTGGCCCCCGTTCGCGGCCTGTTGGATGTCGCCGAAGTAGCACAGTGGCCGGCCGGGGGCCCAGGAGCCGCTGCGGTAGCGGGGGAGCACGGCGAGCAGCAGCGCGAACAGGGAGAGTGCCAGCGCGGTGGCTCCGGCCCACCACAGGGCGGTCCCGGCCCAGGACAGGTCCCTCGGCGTCCAGTCCCGCCCGGCCAGCAGCCCGCTGAACACCCCCGCGGTCATCCCGAGCGCCGCCACCAGTACGGATGCCTTGCTGTCGGCCCGGGCGATCTCGTCCCGCAACTCGGCGAGCAGCCGCTCGGCGGTGCGGGTGCCGGGGGTGGGCAGGGTGCCGGGGGTGGGCAGGGTGCCGGGGGCGGTCATGCGGACCCCGTCTCGGGGAAGTCCTGTGGCGGTACGCCGGGGGCGGCGCTCTCGCCCGTGCCGGGCGCCCGGGGGACGACGGGGGCGGGGCCCGCGGCGGCGTACGGAGGCGGGGTCTGTGGGGCGGGTGGCCGGCCGTGCGGCGGGGCCGGTGGCTGGTAGGGCGGTGCCGAGCCGTACGCCTGCTGTACGGGCGCGGGAGGCGATGCGGGCTGACCGGCGTACGGCGGCTGCCCGGGAGGCGCCGCCTGGCCGGCGTACGGGGACGGCCCGGCGTACGGAGACGGAGGCTGAGCGGCGTATGACGGCGGCCCCGGTTGCGGCGGCCCTGGTTGCGGCGCCTGGCCCGGATACGGCGGCTGCGGCGGGACGTACGGCTGTCCGGGCGTCGCCCCCGCGGGCAGCGCCCCCTGGGCGTCCTGCGCCGGCGGTGTCTGCTGCTCGATCAGGTCGTTGACGGCCCGCAGGGTCGAGCGGGCGGACTCCGCTCGCTGGAAGTCCTCCAGGGTGTCTCCGGCGATCAGTTCCAACTGGCTCTTGATGAGCGACAGCTGGTCCTTCTGGATGGAGCCGACGACGAGCCGGGTGTCCTCCGGGTGCTGGGCGAGGTGCAGGGCCCAGGCCCCGACGCCGCCGTGCTGGAGGTGGTACTGGTAGAAGTTGATCTTCTCGGCGATCAGCTGGTGGTCGTGCTGCTGGCGCAGGGCCTCCAGCTCGTGCTGCTGGCGGGCCTGCCGCAGCCGGAACTCGTGCTCGGGGTCCAGCATCTCGGACTCGTAGCGCAGCGCCCGCTGCCGCCGCCGGTGCGCGATCGCCTCGTCGTCCGGACGAAGGCGTACGACACAGGTGACGGCGAGGCCGGTGCCCGCCGCGAAACCGCCCGCCTCCACGGCCTGTTGGACCGCGCGCTCGGCGGACGGGCTGTCCTCGACGGAGAAGCGGCGGCTGACCGGCCGCGCGCACTGCTGGATCTCACGGGTCAGCCGCGTGGGCACGTCCCGTTCGCCGCTCGCCACGTACGCGATCGGGTCCGCCACCCGCCAGGTCAGGTCCGCCGTCGCGCCGAAGGAGAACGCGTCGTCGTCGCTGGGCAGTTCCAGGTTCAGCTGCACCGGATGGCTGCCCATGTCCACCTCGTACACCGAGGTGTAGCGGCGGGTCGCCGCGTCCGAGCGGCTCGGCCGGTGCGGCGGCACGTAGACGTCGTACGAGCCCTTGGCGGTGACGAAGACCAGCGCGTGGTCGATCGCGGCGACCGGTCTGCGGGCGGTGTAGTCGAAGCGGGCGATGGGCCGCACGGTGAGCACCGGGTCGATCAGCGTGCTGTGCCAGTCGGCGTCCTGCTGCCACTCCGGCTGACGGCGGAACTCCGCCATGGTTCAACTCCTCGATGGATCTGCTGGACGTGCTGGACGTGCTGGACGTGCTGGACGTGCTGGACGTGCTGGATGTGCTCGGTCTGCTGGATCTGCTGGATCTGCTGGGACTGCTGGGTCTGCGGTGGAGGGGTTCAGTACGCAGAGCAGCCGGTCGGCGATCGGGGGGCGCGGGCCGCCGTCGGGGGCGCGCAGATTGAGCAGTTCGTGGCTGAGGCGTCTGTGGTCGTCCGCCGTCACGACCAGGGCGGGGAGCAGGAACTCCAGGGCCTGGGCCGTGTCCGCCCGGCGCTCGGCCATGTGCACCCAGGTGCGCAGGGCGGTCAGGGCGCCGCGGGTGTGCGCCCGGTCGCCGAGTGCGGTGCGCCAGAGGGCGGCGAGGTCGCGGGCCGAGTCCGTCTCGTACATGCCCGTGGTGGCGTACCAGTCGACGAGCGCGTCCTCCTCGTCGTTGTCGCAGGCGCGGACGAACGCGGCCAGCGCGAGCGCGCGGACCGAGGCCGTGTCGTGGTGGAGCAGGCGGACCAGCTCGGAGAGCATTTCGCCGCGCCGGACGCCGACCGAGAGCAGCAGGGCCGTCGACTCGATCAGGTTGTCCGCCTCGGCCGGGCTGCTGTCCCCGGCACGGGCGCGCGCGGCGAGCGCGCTGAGCGCGGGGGCCACCAGGTCCGGGCGGAGCGGTGTGAGCAGCCCGAAGGCGCGGATCGCGGTCCAGCGGCGGGCCCAGTGGGCGTCCGTGCACCACTGCGTGAGCAGGCGCAGGATCACGGGCGCGTCGAGGAGCTGGGCCAGCGTGAGCGTGTTCGCGGCGGTGACCCGGGGGCCGAAGGACTTCGAGACCGCCCAGCCGTCGATCAGCAGCGCCACCGCCGAGGGCAGATCGGCGTGCGCGAGCAGCGCGGTGGCCGCGGCGGCCCGGGTCCGTACCACCGGGCGGCCGTCGCGGGCCAGCTCCTTCAGCCAGGCGACCAGCGCGGGCCGGGCCGACGGATGGCCCGTCCACACCTCGGTGAGCAGCACGCGCGGGGTGGTCTCCTTGCGGAAGTACGCGGTGAACTGCGGTACCGCGCCCCACTCGGTCGCCTCGTCCCGCATTTCCCCCTCGGCCCGGGCCCGCTCCAGACGGGTCTCGGCGGCGAGCCCGAACACCGGGATCTCCGGCGGCTGTTCGGGATGCTGGAGCCGCTGGAAGTGCACGTAGAGCTTGTCCGCGAGCTCGGCGGCGAGGACGTACGGCGCCTGGTCGAAGACGGCCAGCGAGATGAGGAAGGCCTTGTCCCGCAGGCCGGTCTCGGGGTCGCTCAGCCACTCCCGGCACTGCTGCGCCACCGCGGCCTGCCCGAAGTCCGCGAGCCGCGCCGCCGCCTGCTCGCTGCCGTCGTAGGCGGCCACCTCCGCCGCGAAGCGGGCGGTCTCGGCGGGGTGGTGGGCCCCGCGGGAGAGGAAGTCCCGTACGGGGGCCAGGGAGAGGAGGCCGTCGAGGTCCTCGGCGCGCCGCCGGCCGGCCAGGTGCGCGCGCAGGACGGCGGCCGTCTCCGGGGGCTCCCAGAGCGTGGGAGTGGCGCCCAGCAGGAACGGGGAGTTCTCGACGGTCACCACCAGATACCCGTCGACCTTCTTCAGCTGGTCGCGGGCCGCGAGCAGCTGGGCCTCCCGCAGCGGCCGGTTGCGGCTCAGCGGCAGGTCGCGCAGGACGTGGCCGCCGGGCGCGGTGAGCTGGGCGCTCAGGGCCGCGGGGCTGGTCTCCGAGGAGAGGGCGTGCACGGCGGGGACGCCGAGGCGGTGCAGGAGCATCAGCGCGGCGGCGTTGCGGCCGGTGGCGTGGGCGCCCGCGAGGACGAGGACGCGTTCCTCGCGCAGCCGCGCCGACGCGGCCGTGAAGGCCTGGGTCTCGACGAAGACGGTGGCCAGGGCGTCGAGCCGCCGGCGTGGGATCTCCCCGGAGGCGTACGTCGCCGTGGCCGCGGCCGTTCCGTGGTGATGGATCTCCGTCCTGCCCATGAACACATCACGGGCGACCCCGCCGGACACGCCGTGCTGGGCGCCGCCGACCAGGCTGCCGCCGACGGACGCGGCCTCGTTGAAGATGAACCCCGGGGTGTGCGCGACGAGTTCGCGCTGGGCGGCGCGGGCCTCCCGGGTGCGCTCCTGTTCCTCGTCCTCGGTGACCGGGTGCGCTTCTTGCCGCGGTACGTCGTCGGGGGCCGGCGGCGCGGATGGGGGCACCGTCACGCCGACTCACCCCCGGACCCGCCGAGGTGCACGTCTCCGGTGACCTGGCCGCCGGAGACGCCGTGCTGGTCGCCGGTGACGAGGCTGCCGCCGAAGCTGGGGGAGCCGCCGTTGAAGTTGAGGACGACGCCTCCGGGAGGGGCGGTGGGACTGGTGGAGGGGGCGGGACTGGCAGGGGCGGCGGGCACAGTAGGGCGGGTGGGGCCGGCGGCCCTGCCCGGCTCCGCCGCTGCCGCCGCCCCCGGCGCCGGGCTCTCCCCCGAGTCGCCCGGCGCCGGGGTTCCCCCCTTTTCACTGTGGTCGTCGGTGCCCTGCGGTACCGGGCCGTGCAGCCACGCCCGCAGGGGGCCGTTCTTGCTCTGCACCGTCACCGGGTGGAAGTCCTCCGCCGGAATCCCGGGGTGGCCGTGTCGCACGATTCCCGCGTGCACGCTCTCCGAGACGCACAGCGCGAAGTCGTCCGCCCTTTCGCGCAGGGCCGCGCGCAGCAGCTGGGCGTCGAGGAGACGGCAGGCGTGGTTGAGGTCGGAGCCGACCCAGCCGCCGAGGTCGTCGACGGCGACGTAGCCCGTCGCGACGACGCCGCGCAGGCGGATCTGGGCGGAGCTGGACGCCATCCGGTTGACCGCGCGGAGCTGGGCGGGGACCTCGGTCAGCAGGGCGCGCAGCAGGGCGGTGACGGAGGCGCCTGCGTCGATGAGCTCCATGACCGAGTCGCCGCGGTCGGCGCGGAGGCGCAGGCGTTCGTCGATGCCGGCGCCTTCCAGGGCGCGGTCGGTGATGTCGTACAGCATCCGCCGCAGGTAGGCCTGTTCGACGTCGTCCCGGTCGCTGTACTTCTCGATGTCGAGCAGGAGGATCGTGCGGCTCACGGGGTCGGTCATGGTCGCCTTTCGGTGGGGGCCTCGCCTGGGGAGCAGGTTGGCGGGCCCGGCGACCGGGGTGTGAGGACGGATGACCCACTTGAACTGTGACCGTGTGCACAGAGGGCTTCTTTCGCCCCCTCCGCCCCTGCCCTCCCCCAAGCTCTCGGCTTCGCTCGAGCAGGGGGGACCCCCATCGTCTCTGGGGGCTGCCGCCCCCAGACCCCCGCCAAAAGATCGCGCAGTTCCCCGCGCCCCCGGACGCCCCGAAAGGGATCGCGCAGGTCCCGCGCCCCTGGACGTCAGCGGCGCGCGATCTGTCGTAGTACGTCCATCCGGACGATCACCATCGCGCGTCGGCCCGTCACCACGGCGTCCCGTTCCCGGAGCTCCTTCAGGAGGCGCTGGACCATTTCTCGGGACGCGCCCACCGAACCCGCCAGCTCCTGCTTGCTCAGGGGGACCGACAGTTCGATGCCCTCCTCGGTGCGCCGGCCGTTGGTGCGGGCCAGGTCGAGGAGGAGGGCCGCGAAGCGTTCGCGGACGCTCAGGGAGGCGAATTCCAGGCGGCGGCGGTCGGCGGCACGGGTGCGGTCGGAGGTGAGGCCGAGGAGGGCGAAGGAGACGGCGGGGGAGCGGGCGAGGAAGTCGGTGAACTGTTCGCGGACGACGGCGACCGTGCGGACCGGCTCCAGCGCGGTGACCGTCGCCGACCGCGGCCGCCCCGTCAGCGCCGCCGACTCGCCGATGATGTCGCCGGGCCCGCGCAGCGCGAGCAGCGCCTCATAGCCGTTGGTGGCCGCCGCGGTCACCTTCGTCCAGCCGTGGGTGACGATCAGGACGTGCGAGGACGGCTCGCTCTGGTGCAGCAGCACCATGCGGGGCGCGAAGGAGAGCTCACGGCCGAGCGCCAGCAGCGCCGAGCGGTCGTCGGTCTCCAGGCGCGCCAGGAACGGCACCCGGTCGTCCAGGCCCTCGTCTCCGGGTAAATGTGCGACCGCCATGAGCCCCCCGTCACCGTCCCGTCCACCGTCCCCCGCTCGGCGTCATGGGCCGAGGCCGATGACGCCGATGCACAGCGACGGATCAACGTACTGAACGGCTCGCCGTCACCGCTGCGAAACCGTACAGATTCATAGGGTGACCGGCGGGAAGGGCCGAGGAGAAGGGTGACAAGTCCGGCGTGTCGGGCCCCACGGCATTTGTTTTGACCGAAGTCCGTGAGGTAGGTACGCTCAGACCTTGTGCCTGGGGTGTGCCCTGGCCCTCGTGCGTGCCTTCGAACCGTACGGGGATCCGTAAGCGGCCACCGTAATCTGCGCCCTTTTCGCCTTGCGGCGGGAGTCTGCAGCATTCGACACACCCGACCGCGTGGGTCGGCGACGTTCCAGGTTAGCTTCACCATTCGGCACACAGAAACCGGAGAAGTAGTGCCTACGATCCAGCAGCTGGTCCGGAAGGGCCGGCAGGACAAGGTCGAGAAGAACAAGACGCCCGCACTCGAGGGTTCGCCCCAGCGTCGCGGCGTCTGCACGCGTGTGTTCACGACCACCCCGAAGAAGCCGAACTCGGCCCTGCGTAAGGTCGCGCGTGTGCGTCTGACCAGCGGGATCGAGGTCACCGCTTACATTCCGGGTGAGGGACACAACCTGCAGGAGCACTCGATCGTGCTCGTGCGTGGTGGCCGTGTGAAGGACCTGCCGGGTGTTCGCTACAAGATCATCCGCGGTTCCCTTGACACCCAGGGTGTGAAGAACCGCAAGCAGGCCCGCAGCCGCTACGGCGCCAAGAAGGAGAAGTAGAAATGCCTCGTAAGGGCCCCGCCCCGAAGCGCCCGGTCATCATCGACCCGGTCTACGGTTCCCCTCTGGTGACCTCCCTCATCAACAAGGTGCTGCTGAACGGCAAGCGCTCCACCGCCGAGCGCATCGTCTACGGCGCCATGGAGGGTCTGCGTGAGAAGACGGGCAACGACCCGATCATCACGCTGAAGCGCGCGCTGGAGAACATCAAGCCGACCCTCGAGGTCAAGTCCCGCCGTGTCGGTGGTGCGACGTACCAGGTTCCGATCGAGGTCAAGCCCGGTCGTGCCAACACGCTCGCGCTGCGCTGGCTGGTCGGTTACTCCCGCGCCCGTCGCGAGAAGACCATGACCGAGCGTCTGCTCAACGAGCTTCTCGACGCTTCGAACGGCCTCGGTGCGGCCGTCAAGAAGCGCGAGGACACCCACAAGATGGCCGAGTCCAACAAGGCCTTCGCGCACTACCGCTGGTAGTCGCTACCCCCATCGAGACCGAGAGAAGACCGAAGCCTTATGGCTACCACTTCACTTGACCTGGCCAGGGTCCGCAACATCGGGATCATGGCCCACATCGACGCGGGCAAGACGACCACCACCGAGCGGATCCTCTTCTACACCGGCGTCAGCTACAAGATCGGTGAGGTCCACGACGGCGCTGCCACCATGGACTGGATGGAGCAGGAGCAGGAGCGTGGCATCACGATCACCTCTGCTGCCACCACCTGTCACTGGCCGCTTGAGGACAACGACTACACGATCAACATCATCGACACCCCGGGTCACGTCGACTTCACGGTCGAGGTGGAGCGTTCGCTCCGCGTCCTCGACGGTGCCGTCACGGTGTTCGACGGTGTCGCCGGTGTCGAGCCGCAGTCCGAGACGGTGTGGCGTCAGGCCGACCGTTACGGCGTGCCGCGCATCTGCTTCGTGAACAAGCTGGACCGTACCGGCGCCGAGTTCCACCGCTGCGTGGACATGATCTCGGACCGCCTGGGCGCCCAGCCGCTCGTCATGCAGCTCCCGATCGGCGCCGAGATGGACTTCAAGGGCGTTGTGGACCTGGTCCGCATGAAGGCGCTCGTGTGGTCCGCCGAGGCCGCCAAGGGCGAGATGTACGACGTCGTCGACATCCCGGCCACGCACACCGAGGCTGCCGAGGAGTACCGCGGCAAGCTCATCGAGGGCGTCGCCGAGAACGACGAAGAGATCATGGAGCTGTACCTCGAGGGCCAGGAGCCCACCGAGGAGCAGCTGTACGCCGCGATCCGTCGCATCACCATCGCGTCCGGCAAGTCCAACGACACCACGGTCACCCCGGTGTTCTGTGGCACCGCGTTCAAGAACAAGGGCGTTCAGCCCCTGCTCGACGCGGTCGTGCGCTACCTGCCGACTCCGCTTGACGTCGAGGCCATCGAGGGCCACGACGTGAAGGACCCGGAGCTGGTCGTCAAGCGCAAGCCGTCCGACGACGAGCCGCTCTCCGCCCTCGCGTTCAAGATCATGAGCGACCCGCACCTGGGCAAGCTCACCTTCGTCCGGGTCTACTCGGGCCGCCTGGAGTCCGGCACTGCCGTGCTGAACTCCGTCAAGGGCAAGAAGGAGCGCATCGGCAAGATCTACCGTATGCACGCGAACAAGCGTGAGGAGATCGAGTCGGTGGGCGCCGGCGACATCGTCGCCGTCATGGGCCTGAAGCAGACCACCACCGGTGAGACGCTGTCCGACGACAAGAACCCGGTGATCCTGGAGTCCATGGACTTCCCGGCGCCGGTCATTCAGGTCGCCATCGAGCCCAAGTCCAAGGGTGACCAGGAGAAGCTGGGTGTCGCCATCCAGCGCCTCGCGGAGGAGGACCCCTCCTTCCAGGTTCACTCGGACGAGGAGACCGGCCAGACCATCATCGGTGGTATGGGCGAGCTGCACCTCGAGGTGCTGGTCGACCGTATGCGCCGTGAGTTCAAGGTCGAGGCCAACGTCGGTAAGCCGCAGGTCGCCTACCGTGAGACGATCCGTAAGGCCGTCGAGCGTGTGGACTACACCCACAAGAAGCAGACCGGTGGTACCGGTCAGTTCGCCAAGGTGCAGATCGCGATCGAGCCCATCACCGAGACCGACGGTCCGGCGTACGAGTTCGTGAACAAGGTCACCGGTGGCCGCATCCCGCGGGAGTACATCCCGTCGGTGGACGCCGGTGCGCAGGAGGCCATGCAGTTCGGCATCCTCGCGGGCTACGAGATGACCGGCGTCCGCGTGACGCTGATCGACGGTGGCTACCACGAGGTCGACTCCTCCGAGCTGGCGTTCAAGATCGCCGGTTCGCAGGCCTTCAAGGAGGCCGCGCGCAAGGCCAGCCCTGTGCTGCTCGAGCCGATGATGGCCGTCGAGGTCACCACGCCCGAGGACTACATGGGTGAGGTCATCGGCGACATCAACTCCCGCCGTGGTCAGATCCAGGCCATGGAGGAGCGTGCCGGTGCCCGCGTCGTGAAGGGCCTCGTGCCCCTCTCGGAGATGTTCGGCTACGTCGGCGACCTCCGCAGCAAGACCTCGGGTCGCGCAAGCTACTCGATGCAGTTCGACTCCTACGCCGAGGTTCCCCGGAACGTCGCCGAGGAGATCATCGCGAAGGCCAAGGGCGAGTAACACACACCGTTTACACGCTTTAGGCTTGACACCGACCGCCGGGGCTTACCGGCAAGGGAAAATCCCGGCGGGCGGCATCCCAGCAAAGATCACCCTGGCGCCGATGAGTAAGGCGTACCAGAACCACTCCACAGGAGGACCCAGTGGCGAAGGCGAAGTTCGAGCGGACTAAGCCGCACGTCAACATCGGCACCATCGGTCACATCGACCACGGTAAGACGACCCTCACGGCCGCCATTACCAAGGTGCTGCACGACGCGTACCCGGACCTGAACGAGGCCTCGGCCTTCGACCAGATCGACAAGGCTCCTGAGGAGCGCCAGCGCGGTATCACCATCTCCATCGCGCACGTCGAGTACCAGACCGAGACGCGTCACTACGCCCACGTCGACTGCCCCGGTCACGCGGACTACATCAAGAACATGATCACGGGTGCGGCGCAGATGGACGGCGCCATCCTCGTGGTCGCCGCCACCGACGGCCCGATGCCGCAGACCAAGGAGCACGTGCTCCTGGCCCGCCAGGTCGGCGTTCCCTACATCGTCGTCGCCCTGAACAAGGCCGACATGGTGGACGACGAGGAGATCCTGGAGCTCGTCGAGCTCGAGGTTCGCGAGCTGCTCTCCGAGTACGAGTTCCCGGGCGACGACCTGCCGGTCGTCAAGGTCTCGGCGCTCAAGGCCCTTGAGGGCGACAAGGAGTGGGGCCAGACCGTCCTCGACCTGATGCAGGCCGTCGACGAGAACATCCCGCAGCCCGAGCGTGACGTCGACAAGCCGTTCCTGATGCCGATCGAGGACGTCTTCACGATCACCGGTCGTGGCACCGTCGTCACCGGTCGTATCGAGCGTGGTGTCCTCAAGGTCAACGAGACCGTCGACATCGTGGGCATCAAGCAGGAGAAGACCACCACCACGGTCACCGGCATCGAGATGTTCCGCAAGCTGCTCGACGAGGGCCAGGCCGGTGAGAACGTCGGTCTGCTGCTTCGTGGCATCAAGCGCGAGGACGTCGAGCGCGGCCAGGTCATCATCAAGCCGGGCTCGGTCACCCCGCACACCGAGTTCGAGGCCCAGGCCTACATCCTGTCCAAGGACGAGGGTGGCCGCCACACGCCGTTCTTCAACAACTACCGTCCGCAGTTCTACTTCCGTACGACTGACGTGACCGGTGTTGTGACCCTCCCCGAGGGCACGGAGATGGTCATGCCGGGCGACAACACTGAGATGAAGGTCGAGCTCATCCAGCCCGTCGCCATGGAAGAGGGCCTCAAGTTCGCCATCCGTGAGGGTGGCCGGACCGTGGGCGCCGGCCAGGTCACCAAGATCAACAAGTAAGTCTTGTTGGCTTGATCGCCTGGTAGCTCCACAGAGCTCCAGAAAGGGCCCGTACGACTTCGGTCGTACGGGCCCTTTCGCTGTTCCCGCAGCTACCGGGTTCGCCGTTCCGCTCGCTGCTCCGGAGCCAGCAGGCTCGCTGTTCCCGGCTCCTTGGTTCCTGGGCTACCAGGTGATCGGCAGCGCCTCAGGGCCGCGGATCATCGTGCGCTGCCGGAAGGGGACCTGGTCGGCGGGGACGGCGAGACGCAGCCCGGGAAGGCGTTCCAGCAGGGTGTCGATCAGCAGCTCGATCTGCATCTTGGAGAAGACGGCGCCCGTGCAGTAGTGCGCTCCGTTGCCGAACGCCATGTGCGCTCCGGAGTCCCGGTCGACGTCGATCCGGTCGGGGCAGGGGAAGACGTCCGGGTCGCGGTTGGCGGCGAGGTAGGAGACGTAGACGACCTCGCCGGCGCGGATACGGACGCCCTTGACGACCACGTCCTCGAGAGCGACGCGGGGCAGCCCGACCGCGGTGCGGTGCGGAATGTAGCGCAGGAGCTCGTCGATGACGGCGGGCCGTGACGCGGGGTCGTCGCGGACGCGCTCCATCAGCTCGGGCCGGGTCATCAGGAGGTAGAACATCTGGCCGCTGTTGTTGGTGAGGGCCTCACCGCCGATCTGGAGCGGGCCGGCGACGCTGATCGCCTCCTCCTCCTTGAGCTCCCCGCTCCTCACCGCGCCGCCGAGCAACGACAGGACGTCGTCCCCTTCGCTGTCCCGCCGGTCACGGATGGCCTGCGCGATCCACCCGAACATGCCCTTCTTGGCACGCTCCGAGGCCTCGGCACCGCCCGCGGTGGAGATGATCTCCCGCGTCCAGTCGTGCAGCTTCTGCCGCTCGTCGGCGGGCACGCCCATGACCTCGCAGACGACGGAGACCGGAAACGGTTCGAGGACCCGCTCGATCAGATCGGCGGGCGGCCCGTCCTGCACCATCGCGTCGACCAGCTCGTCGAGCATCTCCTGGGCGCGGGGGCGCAGCCGCTTCACGGCGCTCACGGTGTACGCGGTCGACGCGGCGCGGCGGAGCCGGTTGTGGTCGGGCTGGTCGGCCCAGGCCAGCGCACCGGGGCGCGGCGCGAAGTGCGGCGCCAGCCGCGTGAACTGCCGTACGGAGGCCTCCTTACGGCTGAACCGGGGATCGTTCGTGATCATCTTCACGTCGTCGTACCGCGTTGCCAGCCACGCCCACTCCTCCTCCCCGTGCGGAAGCCGAATCCGCGTCAACGGCCCTTCCCGCATCAAGTCCGCGAGCACCGGATCGAACTCGGTCCCCGGCACGCCGACGTCCGGCCAGTCCCGCACGGCGGGAGGGGACTGCTCGGCCAGGGTGATGCTGTCTTCTGCCATGGGTCCACGATCGGGCGCCGTCCGGTGCGCTGTCGCGGGGGAGTGCTCCAGACGGACGCCGGCGCTCAGCCTTCCGCCGGCGCTCGGCCTTTCGTCGGGTCTCGGCCTTCCGTCGGGTCTCGGCCCTCCGTCGGGCCTCAGCCCTCCGCGAAGACCTCGGATGCCGATGTGGCTGTGATGGCCCGATTCAGCCGCCGGTCCAGGGTGTCGAGGTCGTCGCAGGATGCGATGCGCTCGCGGTCCTCGTCCGAGACGGCGATCCCACCCCGGTCCAGGACGCGCAGTATGCCTCCGGCCTTCCCTCCGGCCTTCCCTCGGCCCTTCCTTCGGCCCTTCCTTCCTGGGGGCGGGCCGGGGTCGCGCAACGCGTTCGGCTGGTTGTACGACACCGTGCGGGTGACGACGCGGCCGCTCGGGAGACGCTCCCGCCTGCGGGACAGACGACCGTGCGCCTCCAGCTCCCGCAGCGCCGCAGCGATTCTCGTCTCGCCCTCGGGGAATCGGGCCGCGAGCGTCTTGATGTCGACGCGGGCACCGGCGGGCGGCGACTGGATGTGGGCGGTGAAGCCGATCAGGTGAGGGAGAGCTCGCGGTGCTGGGCAAGGTGGTTGCCGATCACCGTGAAGCGGGTGGTGTGGCGGACGTTGATGTGGGTGATGCCCGCGGAATCGGGGGCGGGTTGGGCGCACGGAGGGCATTAGAGTTCTGCGTATCCGTCAGAAAGCCTTAACTTCCTCGGTGGTCAGGCCCTCGATCGGGATCGTCCGTACCCGGCCGGGGGCCGTCGCATGTCTGCGGTTGTGGTGGTGCTTCTTGCGCTTGTCGCGGTGAGCATATGCGTGCCAACGGGCGGAAAATCCAGCCGAGTTGGTGATCGTCACCCTTGCGAGTGGCGGAAGGCTGGTGGAGTTGGGAGGGGTTTCTCCCTGGGGAATTGGATAGCTTTGATGTCGCGAACGCCCGCGTCGCGGTTCACCGGGACGCGGTAGACCGCGTTTCCGGCAGCGGTGACGGCCAGTTCGGCCCAGAGCGACTTGCGCGGCGGTGCACCCAGGTCCACGGCCCAGCGGTCCGCGAACGCCTCGACTAGAACCAGACCCGGTGCCGCCCACGACGTACAGCGTGAGCCGGAAGTCGCGGCCGGGTACACGCCCGTGGACCACCGCGTTGGCCGCGAGCTCGGCCACGATGTGACTCGGTGTCCCCGATTCCCACTCGGCTGGAATTCCAGGCCTTCGGCAACAAGGGATTCTCGCTGAGCGGTTGGCTGGACAACCCCGCGGCCGGCGTGCGGACACCGTGAGGAGGACCATGACTCGTACCACCCCCGAGCGCCCCATGGACATCGAGGAAGTCATTCCTGAGCTGGCCGAATACCGAGGAATCGCTACCCGACTGCACCCACGGCCAGGTGCACCCGGTCCCGGAGAGAGCTCCGTCGGTGGGCCGTTCCTGTGGCCCGCGGACGAGCCGTGGCCCATGTGCACCGAACCGCACAAACGACGGTTCGGCGAGCGCCTCAGCGATGTCCGTCTGCGTCGGAAGATCCTTGCCGAGGCGTGGAGCAGGCAGCCGGCCCCTGGCCAGCCCGAAGGGCCGACGGACGAGGAATTCGAGACCCTCGGCTCCCTCAAGCGAGGACGGCATGCGCCCTGGCTTGCCGACACGGACCCGATCCCGCTCATGCGGGTGGCCCAGTTGTACACACGTGACGTGCCCGGCCTGAGTCTGCCTGGTGGCTCGGATCTGCTGCAGGTTTTCTGGTGTCCGTTCAACGCGCACGGCGAAGAGCGGAATGTCGCCGTACACCTGTACTGGCGAAAGGCCTCCGAAGTCTCTGAGGTGCTGGCTGAACAACCAGAACCGGAAGTCGTAGGTCGAGACGATTACGTACCGGCTCCCTGTGTGTTGCACCCTGAGCAGGTCACGGAGCATCAGTGGGGCGACCTGCTGCCCTATGCGATCCGTGCCCAGCTGGACGAATGGGAGGACTGGGAGGACGAGGACGCGGTCAGCTATCAGTCCGACCTCTCCATTCCGCCCGGCTGGAAGGTCGGCGGATTTGCCCCCTGGCCTCTCACCGGCCCCCAGGAAATCGTGTGCCAGTGCGGTCACCAGATGGACCTTCTGCTGACCATCGACAGCAGGGAATGGGACAGCGGAACTCGCAGCTGGGTTCCCATCGAGGACCGCGGTGTGGCGGACACGGATGCGAACACCCCGACACAGGTCGTCGTGGGACGTGGAGGCCGCCTCATGGTCTTCGTCTGCCCCTCCGACTGGTCGCATCCGCACCGCATCGTCCTGCAGTGAAACGCCAACTGCAGGCCAGTGGAGTACTACGGCCCCCGTGCGACTGGCACTGCCGCCACGGTTCACAGGGCGAGTGGGTGCTGACAACTGTGCGGAACAAGCTGGTGGGCTGGTGGCTGAGGTCCGAGGGCGCCGTCAGGGATGCGCGGCTTGCCCCGTGCGGGCGCCGCTCCTGCGCGGGTAGGGCCCGTTATGTGCTGGTGTCCCTGGGGGCCCGCGAGGCGCGGGTGACGGGCCAGACGTGATCCGGGGGCGGCTCCTCGCCGGCCCAGTCCCGCGATCCGGTCCGGGCCAGGGTTTGACGTGCGTCACCCTCGGGGTACGATCCTCGGCTCGATTGGCCAGGCCCCTGCCCCGTATGGCAGACTAACGGGGTTGCTCGGTCGAGTGCCGATGCTGCGCGCCTCCCGCCGGGAGGACTGGAAGCGAGTCCCACAGTACTCGTCGCCCAATCTGTCGGAAGGCAGCGCTGGGGCGGACGTACGGGAATCTTCCGGGAAGTGTCAGCGGGGTGCAGACCAGGCGCCCGGTGGGTGTTTTGCCCCCGGTCCTGCGGTTGCTTTCGGGCGGGCCGCGTCCCTCGTAGGGAAATCCGTTACGGATATCTGTGCGACAGGAGCGCGACACACCCGACCGCGTGGGTCGGAGAGCAGGACGCGAACCCCCGGGTACCAGAGCGTTTGACGAGACAAAGGACTACTGAGTAGCCATGGCGGGACAGAAGATCCGCATCCGGCTCAAGGCCTACGACCACGAGGTCATCGACTCCTCGGCGAAGAAGATCGTCGAGACGGTGACCCGCACTGGTGCGTCGGTCGCGGGCCCGGTGCCGCTGCCCACTGAGAAGAACGTGTACTGCGTCATCAAGTCGCCGCACAAGTACAAGGACTCGCGCGAGCACTTCGAGATGCGCACGCACAAGCGCCTGATCGACATTCTCGACCCGACCCCCAAGACCGTTGACTCTCTGATGCGACTCGACCTCCCGGCCGGTGTCGACATCGAGATCAAGCTCTGAAGGCCGGTGATCTGAGAATGGGTAAGCAGATCAAGGGCATCCTGGGCGAGAAGCTCGGCATGACGCAGGTGTGGGACGAGAACAACCGTGTTGTTCCCGTCACCGTCGTCAAGGCCGGGCCGAATGTCGTGACCCAGGTCCGTACGAATGACTCCGACGGCTACGAGTCGGTCCAGATCGCCTTCGGCGAGATCGACCCGCGCAAGGTGAACAAGCCCCTCAAGGGCCACTTCGCCAAGGCCGACGTCACTCCCCGTCGCCACCTCGTCGAGATCCGGACTTCTGACGCGAGCGAGTACACGCTCGGCCAGGAGATCACGGCTGAGACCTTCGAGGCCGGCGTCAAGGTGGACGTGACCGGCAAGAGCAAGGGCAAGGGCTTCGCCGGTGTCATGAAGCGTCACAACTTCAAGGGCCTCGGCGCCGGACACGGCACCCAGCGCAAGCACCGCTCTCCCGGCTCCATCGGTGGCTGCGCCACCCCGGGCCGTGTGTTCAAGGGCCTCCGCATGGCGGGTCGTATGGGCAACGAGCGGGTCACCACCCAGAACCTGACCGTTCACGCCGTTGACGCGGAGAAGGGCCTGCTCCTTATCAAGGGCGCGGTTCCTGGTCCGAACGGCGGCCTCGTCCTGGTCCGCACCGCGGCCAAGGGGGCCTGAGGACTATGAGCACCATTGACATTCTGTCGCCCTCCGGCGACACCGCCGGGACCGTTGAGCTCCCGGCCGAGATCTTCGACGTAGAGAAGATCAGCGTTCCGCTGCTTCACCAGGTCGTCGTCGCACAGCTGGCCGCTGCCCGTCAGGGCACGCACAAGGTCAAGCGTCGTGGCGAGGTCCGCGGTGGTGGTAAGAAGCCTTACCGCCAGAAGGGCACCGGCCGCGCGCGCCAGGGTTCGACCCGTGCGCCGCAGTTCGCCGGCGGTGGCGTCGTCCACGGCCCCACGCCGCGTGACTACTCGCAGCGGACCCCGAAGAAGATGAAGGCCGCGGCCCTGCGCCACGCCCTCACCGACCGGGCCCGCAACGCTCGCATCCACGTCATCACCGGCGTGATCGAGGGCGAGACCCCCTCCACCAAGGCCGCGAAGAGCTTCCTCGGCAAGGTCAGCGAGCGCAAGAACGTGCTCCTGGTCATCGAGCGCTCCGACGAGGCCGCGCTGCTCTCCGCGCGCAACCTGCCCCAGGTCCACATCCTGGAGCCGGGCCAGCTGAACACGTACGACGTTCTCGTCTCGGACGACGTGGTCTTCACCCAGGCCGCTTTCGAGTCCTTCGTGTCTGGCCCCAAGGCCGCTGACACCGAAGGGAGCGAAGCCTGATGGCTACGCGTCACCCGAGCATTGCCTCGAAGGCCGCCAAGGCCAAGAAGGTCGCGCGCGTCGCCAAGGCGAAGCGCCACGAGACCGAGGGCAAGAACACCGTCGAGACCCCGCTGAGCAAGTCCTTCACGGATCCCCGTGACGTGCTCCTCAAGCCGGTCGTCTCGGAGAAGAGCTACGCGCTGCTCGACGAGGGCAAGTACACCTTCGTCGTGGACCCGCGGGCCAACAAGACCCAGATCAAGCAGGCCGTCCAGGCGGTCTTCTCGGTCAAGGTCACCGGGGTCAACACGATCAACCGTCAGGGCAAGCGCAAGCGCACCCGCACCGGCTTCGGCAAGCGTGCGGACAGCAAGCGCGCGATCGTGACCCTCGCTGAGGGCGACCGTATCGACATCTTCGGCCAGGCCTCCTAACGGAGCGCCCTGGTCCGAATATCGGACGAGGACTGAGAAATGGGAATCCGCAAGTACAAGCCGACTACGCCGGGCCGTCGTGGCTCCAGCGTCGCCGACTTCGTCGAGGTCACGCGGTCCACGCCGGAGAAGTCGCTGGTCCGCCCGCTGCACAGCAAGGGCGGCCGTAACAACGCCGGTCGTGTGACCGTTCGCCACCAGGGTGGCGGACACAAGCGCGCCTACCGAGTGATCGACTTCCGTCGTCACGACAAGGACGGCGTGCCGGCGAAGGTCGCGCACATCGAATACGACCCCAACCGCACCGCGCGCATCGCGCTGCTGCACTACGCGGACGGCGAGAAGCGCTACATCCTCGCCCCCCGCAACCTGTCGCAGGGCGACCGCGTCGAGAACGGTCCCGGGGCCGACATCAAGCCGGGCAACAACCTGGCCCTCCGCAACATCCCGGTCGGTACCACGATCCACGCGATCGAGCTCCGTCCCGGTGGCGGTGCCAAGTTCGCCCGCTCCGCCGGTGCCTCCGTGCAGCTGCTCGCGAAGGAGGGCACGATGGCCCACCTTCGTATGCCTTCCGGTGAGATCCGCCTGGTCGACCAGCGCTGCCGCGCCACGGTCGGCGAGGTCGGCAACGCCGAGCAGAGCAACATCAACTGGGGTAAGGCCGGCCGCAAGCGCTGGCTGGGCGTTCGCCCGACCGTCCGCGGTGTGGCGATGAACCCGGTTGACCACCCGCACGGTGGTGGTGAGGGCAAGACCTCCGGTGGTCGCCACCCGGTCTCCCCGTGGGGTCAGAAGGAGGGTCGTACTCGTTCGCCGAAGAAGGCTTCGAACAAGTACATCGTCCGCCGCCGCAAGACGAACAAGAAGCGCTAGGAGCGGGTTTAGATGCCGCGCAGTCTCAAGAAGGGGCCCTTCGTCGACGACCACCTGATCAAGAAGGTGGACGTACAGAACGAAGCCGGCACCAAGAACGTCATCAAGACCTGGTCCCGTCGCTCGATGATCATCCCGGCCATGCTCGGCCACACGATCGCGGTGCACAACGGCAAGACCCACATTCCGGTGTTTGTCACCGAGTCGATGGTCGGCCACAAGCTCGGCGAGTTCTCGCCGACGCGCACCTTCCGGGGTCACGTCAAGGACGACCGGAAGTCGAAGCGCCGCTAACGCGGGGTGGAATGACCATGACAGACACTGGAAGGACAACCATGGAAGCCAGGGCCCAGGCGCGGTACATCCGCGTTACGCCCATGAAGGCCCGCCGCGTGGTGGACCTTATCCGTGGCATGGATGCCACGGAGGCTCAGGCGGTCCTGCGTTTCGCCCCGCAGGCCGCGAGCGTGCCGGTTGGCAAGGTGCTTGACAGCGCCATCGCCAACGCCGCGCACAACTACGACCACACCGACGCCGGCAGCCTCGTCATCTCCGAGGCGTACGTCGACGAGGGTCCGACCCTGAAGCGGTTCCGGCCGCGTGCCCAGGGCCGTGCCTACCGGATCCGCAAGCGGACCAGCCACATCACCGTGGTCGTCAGCAGCAAGGAAGGAACCCGGTAATGGGCCAGAAGGTTAACCCGCATGGGTTCCGGCTCGGCATCACCACGGACTTCAAGTCCCGTTGGTACGCCGACAAGCTGTACAAGGACTACGTCAAGGAAGACGTCGCCATCCGTCGGATGATGACGTCCGGCATGGAGCGCGCCGGCATCTCGAAGGTTGAGATCGAGCGCACCCGTGACCGCGTGCGGGTGGACATCCACACCGCGCGTCCCGGCATCGTCATCGGCCGCCGTGGCGCCGAGGCCGACCGCATCCGCGGCGACCTCGAGAAGCTCACGGGCAAGCAGGTCCAGCTGAACATCCTCGAGGTCAAGAACCCCGAGACGGACGCTCAGCTGGTTGCTCAGGCCGTTGCCGAGCAGCTGTCCTCCCGCGTCTCCTTCCGCCGCGCCATGCGTAAGAGCATGCAGTCGGCGATGAAGGCGGGCGCCAAGGGCATCAAGATCCAGTGCGGTGGCCGTCTCGGCGGCGCCGAGATGTCCCGCTCGGAGTTCTACCGCGAGGGCCGTGTGCCCCTGCACACGCTCCGTGCGAACGTCGACTACGGCTTCTTCGAGGCCAAGACGACCTTCGGCCGTATCGGTGTGAAGGTCTGGATCTACAAGGGCGACGTCAAGAACATCGCCGAGGTCCGCGCCGAGAACGCCGCTGCCCGCGCCGGCAACCGCCCGGCCCGTGGTGGCAACGACCGCCCGGCCGGCCGTGGTGGCCGCGGTGGCGAGCGTGGCGGTCGCGGTCGTAAGCCGCAGCAGGCTCCCGCTGCCGAGGCCCCCAAGGCCGAGGCTCCGGCTGCCGCTCCGGCTGAGAGCACCGGAACGGAGGCCTGACCGACATGCTGATCCCCCGTAGGGTCAAGCACCGCAAGCAGCACCACCCCAAGCGCCGCGGTCAGGCCAAGGGCGGTACGCAGGTTTCGTTCGGCGAGTACGGCATTCAGGCCCTCACGCCGGCGTACGTGACGAACCGCCAGATCGAGGCCGCTCGTATCGCGATGACCCGCCACATCAAGCGTGGCGGCAAGGTCTGGATCAACATCTACCCGGACCGCCCGCTGACCAAGAAGCCCGCCGAGACCCGCATGGGTTCCGGTAAGGGTTCGCCCGAGTGGTGGGTCGCGAACGTGCACCCGGGCCGGGTCATGTTCGAACTGTCCTACCCCAACGAGAAGATCGCCCGTGAGGCCCTCACTCGCGCAGCCCACAAGCTGCCGATGAAGTGCCGGATCGTCAAGCGCGAGGCAGGTGAAGCGTGATGTCGGCCGGTACCAAGGCGTCCGAGCTGCGCGAACTGGGTGACGAGGAGCTTCTCGCGAAGCTTCGCGAAGCCAAGGAAGAGCTGTTCAACCTCCGCTTCCAGGCGGCGACCGGTCAGCTCGAGAACCACGGTCGGCTGAAGGCCGTCCGTAAGGACATCGCGCGGATCTACACCCTGATGCGTGAGCGCGAGCTGGGCATCGAGACGGTGGAGAGCGCCTGATGAGTGAGAACAACGTGACTGAGACCGCTGAGGCTCGTGGTTTCCGCAAGACCCGTGAGGGTCTCGTCGTCAGCGACAAGATGGACAAGACCGTCGTCGTCGCCGTCGAGGACCGCGTGAAGCACGCGCTGTACGGCAAGGTCATCCGCCGTACCAGCAAGCTCAAGGCCCACGACGAGCAGAACGCCGCCGGCGTCGGCGACCGCGTCCTCCTGATGGAGACCCGGCCGCTGTCCTCGACGAAGCGCTGGCGCATCGTCGAGATCCTCGAGAAGGCCAAGTAATCACCTGAGGGGTATCCCTCAGGTTCGTTCCGCCAGGCTCGGGGCGGGGTCGCCGTAAGGCGCCCCGCCCCGGGAACCGGCAGACAAACAGGAGATAGACGTGATCCAGCAGGAGTCGCGACTGCGTGTCGCCGACAACACTGGTGCGAAGGAAATCCTTTGCATCCGTGTGCTCGGTGGCTCCGGTCGCCGCTACGCGGGCATCGGTGACGTCATCGTCGCCACCGTCAAGGACGCGATCCCCGGTGGCAACGTGAAGAAGGGTGACGTCGTCAAGGCGGTCATCGTTCGCACCGTCAAGGAGCGCCGCCGTCCGGACGGCTCGTACATCCGCTTCGACGAGAACGCCGCCGTCATTCTGAAGAACGACGGCGACCCTCGTGGTACCCGCATCTTCGGCCCGGTCGGGCGCGAGCTGCGCGAGAAGAAGTTCATGAAGATCATCTCGCTGGCTCCGGAGGTGCTGTAAGCATGAAGATCAAGAAGGGTGACACGGTTCAGGTCATCACCGGCAAGGACAAGGGCAAGCAGGGCAAGGTCATTGCCGCTTACCCGCGCGACGAGCGCGTCCTGGTCGAGGGTGTCAACCGGGTCAAGAAGCACACGAAGGCCGGTCCGACCGCTCGCGGTTCGCAGGCCGGTGGCATCGTCACGACCGAGGCCCCGATTCACGTGAGCAACGTTCAGCTCGTCGTGGAGAAGGACGGCAACAAGGTCGTCACGCGCGTCGGTTACCGCTTCGACGACGAGGGCAACAAGATCCGCGTTGCCAAGCGGACGGGTGAGGACATCTGATGGCTACCACCACCACTCCGCGTCTCAAGACGAAGTACCGCGAGGAGATCGCGGGCAAGCTGCGTGAGGAGTTCTCCTACGAGAACGTCATGCAGGTTCCCGGCCTCGTCAAGATCGTGGTCAACATGGGTGTGGGCGACGCCGCCCGCGACTCCAAGCTGATCGAGGGCGCCATCCGCGACCTCACCACGATCACCGGTCAGAAGCCGGCCGTCACCAAGGCCCGCAAGTCCATCGCGCAGTTCAAGCTGCGTGAGGGTCAGCCGATCGGTGCCCACGTCACGCTCCGTGGCGACCGCATGTGGGAGTTCCTGGACCGCACCCTGTCGCTCGCGCTGCCGCGCATCCGCGACTTCCGCGGCCTGTCCCCCAAGCAGTTCGACGGCCGTGGCAACTACACCTTCGGTCTCACGGAGCAGGTCATGTTCCACGAGATCGACCAGGACAAGATCGACCGCGTCCGGGGTATGGACATCACCGTGGTGACCACGGCGACCAACGACGCTGAGGGCCGTGCCCTTCTCCGTCACCTCGGCTTCCCGTTCAAGGAGGCGTAAGCGAGATGGCGAAGAAGGCTCTCATTGCCAAGGCTGCTCGTAAGCCCAAGTTCGGTGTGCGCGCGTACACCCGCTGCCAGCGCTGCGGCCGTCCGCACTCCGTGTACCGCAAGTTCGGCCTGTGCCGCGTGTGCCTTCGTGAGATGGCTCACCGTGGCGAGCTGCCGGGCGTGACCAAGAGCTCCTGGTAGTCCCGTACTTCGGGATTCCAGAGGCTCTCGGTAAGCAAAGGGCACTGTCAGGGGCCCACCCCTTCATGGCTTAGGCTAGGAGGGTTGGGCGCCCTGACGCCCGTACGACTTACTACGCCGTAGGTCCCCGCACCGCACCCGTCCCGCCTCTGAGCGGGGAGAGGGATGGCGCATACAGGAAACCCCGGCGAGAGAGGCCGAAGGCCAATTCATGACCATGACTGATCCGATCGCAGACATGCTTACGCGTCTGCGTAACGCGAACTCGGCGTACCACGACTCCGTGGCTATGCCGCACAGCAAGATCAAGTCGCACATCGCGGAGATCCTCCAGCAGGAGGGCTTCATCACGGGCTGGAAGGTCGAGGACGCCGAGGTCGGCAAGAACCTCGTCCTCGAGCTGAAGTTCGGCCCGAACCGTGAGCGCTCCATCGCGGGCATCAAGCGGATCTCCAAGCCCGGTCTCCGGGTTTACGCGAAGTCCACCAACCTGCCCAAGGTGCTGGGCGGCCTCGGCGTGGCGATCATCTCCACGTCGCACGGGCTCCTCACCGACAAGCAGGCCGGCAAGAAGGGCGTAGGCGGAGAAGTTCTCGCCTACGTCTGGTAGCGGAAGGGAACGGAGGAAACAGCTATGTCGCGTATTGGCAAGCTCCCCATCACGGTTCCCGCCGGCGTGGACGTCACCATCGACGGCCGTACGGTTCAGGTGAAGGGTCCCAAGGGCACCCTCTCCCACACCATCGCGGCGCCGATCGAGATCGCTAAGGGTGAGGACGGCGTTCTGAACGTCACCCGCCCGAACGACGAGCGTCAGAACAAGGCCCTCCACGGCCTGTCCCGCACGCTGGTGGCGAACATGATCACCGGCGTGACCACGGGTTACGTGAAGAAGCTCGAGATCAGCGGTGTCGGTTACCGCGTCCTGGCGAAGGGCTCCAACCTGGAGTTCTCGCTCGGCTACAGCCACCCGATCACCGTCGAGGCCCCCGAGGGCATCACCTTCAAGGTGGAAGCCCCCACCCGTTTCTCGGTCGAGGGCATCGACAAGCAGAAGGTCGGCGAGGTTGCGGCCAACATCCGCAAGCTGCGCAAGCCCGACCCGTACAAGGCCAAGGGCGTCAAGTACGAAGGCGAAGTCATCCGCCGCAAGGTCGGAAAGGCGGGTAAGTAAGCCATGGCATACGGTGTCAAGATTGCTAAGGGCGACGCTTACAAGCGTGCTGCCATCAAGCGTCGTCACATCCGGATCCGTAAGCACATCTCGGGTACGGCTGAGCGTCCGCGCCTGGTCGTGACGCGCTCCAACCGCCACATCGTGGCCCAGGTCATCGACGATGTCGCGGGGCACACCCTCGCGTCGGCGTCGACTCTGGACACGACCATCCGTGGCGGCGAGGGCGACAAGTCCGCACAGGCCAAGTCGGTCGGTGCCCTGGTCGCCGAGCGTGCCAAGGCTGCCGGTGTCGAGGCTGTCGTATTCGACCGTGGTGGTAACCAGTACGCCGGGCGCATCGCTGCCCTGGCGGACGCCGCCCGCGAAGCCGGACTCAAGTTCTGAGCCGCTTCCGTAGCTAGCGGAAACAGAGAGAGGTAATCCAATGGCTGGACCCCAGCGCCGTGGAAGCGGTGCCGGTGGCGGCGAGCGGCGGGACCGGAAGGGCCGTGACGGCGGCGCTGCTGCCGCCGAGAAGACCGCGTACGTTGAGCGCGTTGTCGCGATCAACCGCGTCGCCAAGGTTGTGAAGGGTGGTCGTCGCTTCAGCTTCACCGCGCTGGTCGTGGTGGGCGACGGTGACGGCACCGTGGGTGTCGGTTACGGCAAGGCCAAGGAGGTGCCGGCCGCCATCGCCAAGGGTGTTGAGGAGGCCAAGAAGCACTTCTTCAAGGTCCCCCGTATCCAGGGCACCATCCCGCACCCGATCACGGGTGAGAAGGCGGCGGGCGTCGTCCTGCTCAAGCCGGCGTCCCCCGGTACCGGCGTTATCGCCGGTGGCCCGGTGCGTGCCGTGCTCGAGTGCGCCGGCGTTCACGACATCCTGTCGAAGTCGCTCGGTTCGTCGAACGCGATCAACATCGTCCACGCGACCGTGGCGGCCCTCAAGGGCCTGCAGCGTCCCGAGGAGATCGCGGCTCGCCGCGGTCTGCCCCTCGAGGACGTCGCTCCCGCGGCTCTGCTGCGTGCGCGTGCCGGGGCTGGTGCTGCGTAATGGCTCAGCTCAAGATCACGCAGACGAAGTCGTACATCGGCAGTAAGCAGAACCACCGCGACACCCTGCGCTCCCTTGGTCTCAAGGGCATCAACACGCAGGTCGTCAAGGAGGACCGCCCCGAGTTCCGCGGCATGGTGCACACCGTCCGCCACCTCGTGACGGTCGAGGAGGTCGACTGATCATGGCGGAGAACAACCCGCTCAAGATCCACAACCTCCGTCCCGCCCCGGGCGCCAAGACCGCCAAGACCCGTGTGGGTCGTGGTGAGGCGTCGAAGGGTAAGACGGCCGGTCGTGGTACCAAGGGCACGAAGGCCCGCTACCAGGTTCCGGAGCGCTTCGAGGGTGGCCAGATGCCCCTCCACATGCGTCTTCCGAAGCTGAAGGGCTTCAAGAACCCGTTCAAGACCGAGTTCCAGGTCGTGAACCTCGACAAGCTGGCCGCGCTGTACCCGGAGGGTGGCGAGGTCACCGTCGAGGGGCTCGTCGCCAAGGGTGCCGTTCGCAAGAACAGCCTCGTCAAGGTCCTCGGCCAGGGCGAGATCTCCGTGGCGCTGCAGGTGACGGTCGACGCCGTCTCCGGTTCCGCCAAGGAAAAGATCACCGCCGCCGGCGGTACCGTCACCGAGCTCGTCTGATCACCTCAGGCGTCTCGATGACATGAGCGATTCCCAGCCGGGGATGCCCCACAAAAGGGGCATCCCCGGTTGGTCGTTCCAAGGGGGGCAGTGTCGCCGGTAAGGTGGCCTGCACTGTTAATTTTCGTCCGGCGGACCCCAGGGGAACTCCGGACGGCCTTTGACTGTTGGTTAGCTGTCAGTTATCCGTCGAACCTCAAGACCGTCACCTCTGACGCAGTAGCGCGGGGGTCGCAGGAGGCACCGTGCTCACCGCGTTCGCCCGGGCGTTCAGGACGCCCGACCTGCGCAAGAAGCTGCTCTTCACACTCGGCATCATCGTCGTCTACCGGGTCGGCACCCACATCCCGATCCCAGGTGTCGACTACAAGAACGTCCAGACCTGTCTCGACGTCGCCTCGAAGGGCAACCAGGGACTGTTCGGTCTGGTCAACATGTTCAGTGGTGGCGCGCTGCTGCAGATCACGATCTTCGCGCTCGGCATCATGCCGTACATCACGGCGAGCATCATTCTGCAGCTGCTGACGGTGGTGATCCCGCGCCTCGAAGCCCTCAAGAAGGAGGGCCAGGCCGGCACCGCGAAGATCACGCAGTACACCCGTTATCTGACGGTGGCCCTCGCCATCCTCCAGGGCACCGGTCTGGTCGCGACCGCGCGCAGCGGCGCGCTGTTCAGCGGCTGCCAGGTCGCCAACCAGATCGTTCCGGACCAGTCGATCTTCCAGACGATCGTCATGGTCGTCACCATGACCGCCGGTACGGGCGTCGTGATGTGGCTCGGCGAGCTCATCACCGACCGCGGCATCGGCAACGGCATGTCGATCCTGATGTTCATCTCGATCGCCGCGACCTTCCCGTCCGCGCTGTGGGCGATCAAGGTGCAGGGCACCCTGGCCGGCGGCTGGATCGAGTTCGGCACGGTCATCCTCGTCGGCCTGGTCATGGTCGGCCTGGTGGTCTTCGTCGAGCAGGCCCAGCGCCGTGTTCCGGTCCAGTACGCGAAGCGCATGATCGGCCGCCGTTCTTACGGCGGTACGTCCACCTACATCCCGTTGAAGGTGAATCAGGCGGGTGTGATTCCCGTCATCTTCGCGTCGTCGCTGCTCTACATCCCGGCACTGGTCGCCCAGTTCTCCAAGGACACTTCCGGCTGGAAAACCTGGATTGAGCAGAATCTGACCAAGGGCAACCACCCGATTTACATCACCATGTACTTTTTGCTGATCGTGTTCTTCGCGTTCTTCTACGTGGCGATCTCCTTCAACCCCGAAGAAGTCGCCGACAACATGAAGAAGTATGGTGGCTTCATCCCGGGCATCCGGGCCGGCCGACCGACGGCTGAGTACCTCAGTTACGTGCTCAACCGGATCACCTGGCCGGGGTCGCTGTATCTGGGTCTGATCGCTCTCGTACCAACGGTGGCGTTGGTTGGCTTCGGGGCAAGTCAGAACTTCCCGTTCGGTGGTACCAGCATCCTGATCATCGTGGGTGTCGGTCTCGAGACGGTGAAGCAGATCGAGAGCCAGCTTCAGCAGCGCAATTACGAAGGGTTCCTCCGCTGATGCGAATCGTCCTCGTCGGGCCGCCCGGTGCCGGCAAGGGAACGCAGGCCGCGTTCCTCGCCAAGAACCTGTCGATCCCGCACATCTCCACGGGCGACCTGTTCCGCGCCAACATCAGCCGGCAGACGGAACTCGGCAAGCTGGCGAAGTCCTACATGGACAAGGGCGAGCTGGTACCGGACGAGGTCACCATCGCGATGGCCAAGGACCGCATGGAGCAGCCCGACGCGGAGAACGGCTTCCTGCTCGACGGCTTCCCGCGCAACGTGAAGCAGGCCGAGGCGCTCGACGCGATGCTGAGCGCCGAGGGCATGAAGCTGGACGCGGTCCTCGACCTGGAGGTCCCCGAGGACGAGGTGGTCAAGCGCATCGCCGGCCGCCGCATCTGCCGCAACGACTCGGCGCACGTCTTCCACGTGACGTACAAGCAGCCGAAGCGTGAGGGCGTCTGCGACGTCTGCGGTGGCGAGCTCTACCAGCGCGACGACGACTCCGAGGAGACCGTCCGCAAGCGCCTGGAGGTCTACCACACGCAGACCGAGCCGATCATCGACTACTACAAGGCCCAGGGCCTGGTCGTCACGATCTCGGCGCTCGGCAAGGTGGAAGAGGTCACCGGGCGCGCCATGGAGGCGCTGGCCCGCCAGACCGCGTAGGCAGCAGCTGTACGTCGCCTCGGCCGCGGCACCCTCCCCGGGTGCCGCGGCCGAAGTGTGGACCGGCCCGTGGTCCGGGTATACGCGGCTTGTACCGCGGCCCGGCGCACCCGGCTCGCCCCGCGAAGCCCGTGCCGTCCCCCGTATCGTTGAAGCAGTCCGTACTCTCCGGTCCAGAAAGGCCGCAGCCGCCATGGTGCAGATCAAGACCCCCGAGCAGATCGCCAAGATGCGCGAGGCGGGGCTGGTCGTCGCCGCCATCCATGCGGCTACGCGTGAGGCGGCCGTGCCCGGCGCCACGACCAAGGATCTCGACGAGGTCGCGCGCAAGGTGCTCGCCGAGCACGGGGCGAAGTCGAACTTCCTGGGGTACGGCGGTTTCCCGGCCACCATCTGCACCTCGGCCAACGAGGTCGTCGTGCACGGCATCCCGAGCGACGAGGTCGTCCTGAAGGACGGCGACATCATCTCCATCGACTGCGGCGCGATCGTGGACGGCTGGCACGGGGACGCGGCGTACACCGCGTTCGTGGGGTCCGGCCACGCTCCGGAGCTGATCGAGCTCTCCCGGGTGACCGAGGAGTCGATGTGGGCGGGAATCGCGGCGATGAAGCTGGGGAACCGGCTCGTCGACGTCTCCCGTGCGATCGAGGCGTACATCCGCCGTCAGCCGAAGCCCGGCGGCGGGCGGTACGGGATCATCGAGGACTACGGCGGCCACGGCATCGGCACCGAGATGCACATGGACCCGCACCTGCTGAACTACGTCGAGCGGAAGCGGGGGAAGGGGCCGAAGCTGGTGCCCGGTTTCTGCCTCGCCATCGAGCCGATGGTGTCCTTGGGCACACCGAAGACCGAGGTGCTGAAGGACGACTGGACCGTCATCACGACGGACGGCACGTGGTCCTCGCACTGGGAGCACTCCGTGGCGCTGACGCCGGAGGGGCCGCTGGTGCTCACCGCGCCCGACGGGGGTAGGGCGAAGCTGGCCGAGCACGGGATCACGGCGGCCCCGGACCCGCTGGCCTAGTTCGCCGCGGCGAGTGGTGGGGCGATCGGCGTCCGGCTCTGCCGGGTCCGCTGTGCCCACGCTCCCCCAAGCCCTCGGCCTGGCCGGAGCGGGGGAGACCCCCCTCGCCCAGCGGAACGGCTGCGCCCAGCCGTGTAGAGGCCATGGGCTTGCTTAACGATCTCCGTAGTGGGGCATTCTTTCTCGATTCGTCTTTCCGAGGGCACTGACGTAGACTGACTCGTCGGCTCTCGTGCACCCGCATGTCTGCATGCGCTCGTACGGAGCCGATCAAGGTAGTCGATTCGAAGGGCGAAGCGTGGCCAAGAAGCAAGGTGCCATCGAGATCGAGGGCACTGTCGTCGAGTCTCTTCCGAACGCCATGTTCAAGGTCGAGCTCCAGAACGGCCACCAGGTCCTGGCACACATCAGCGGCAAGATGCGTATGCACTACATCCGCATCCTCCCTGACGACCGGGTCGTGGTGGAGCTGTCTCCGTACGACCTCACGCGTGGCCGGATCGTCTACCGGTACAAGTAGATCTTGCCTTTACTCCGTGCTCCCGGTTCCGGGACGCGGGTGGTGGCACTGACCCGGAGAACCTCACCTAATGAAGGTCAAGCCGAGCGTCAAGAAGATCTGCGACAAGTGCAGGGTGATCCGCCGTCACGGCCGGGTCATGGTCATCTGCGAAAACCCGCGCCACAAGCAGCGCCAGGGCTGACGCACGACCGCACCTTCTGCACCCGCAGATCTCGCGCGACGCAAGCAGTACATGTTCATACGCAGAATCCAGGGCTGAGTCTCATCAGGCCTGACACCCCCGGTCGGAGGCCGGGGACCCGGTTCGTACCGAATCTTCGATCCTCAGGAGAGAAGAGGACGGCGGGCGGGATCCGGTTCTGCGGAAGACCTCCGAACGACAACTGGAGCCATTGAATGGCACGCGTTTCCGGTGTTGACATCCCGCGCGACAAGCGTGTGGAGGTCGCCCTCACCTACGTGTTCGGCATCGGCCGGACCCTTTCCCAGCAGACGCTGGCCGAGACCGGCGTGAACCCGAACACCCGCGTTCGTGACCTCTCCGAGGAGGAGCTGGTCAAGATCCGCGAGTACGTGGACGCCAACCTGAAGACCGAGGGTGACCTCCGTCGTGAGGTTCAGGCCGACATCCGCCGCAAGGTGGAGATCGGCTGCTACCAGGGTCTGCGTCACCGTCGTGGCCTGCCCGTCCACGGTCAGCGCACCAGCACGAACGCTCGTACCCGCAAGGGCCCGCGTCGCGCCATCGCCGGTAAGAAGAAGCCGGGCAAGAAGTAGTCCTCAGCGGACGCTGCGGATTTTCCGGGTCTGCCCCGGAGCGCCGCATACCAGCGGTCTTCGCTGTAGGACCGACCACCTCCCCGTAGGAGTAATAGATGCCCCCCAAGGGTCGTCAGGGCGCTGCCAAGAAGGTGCGCCGCAAGGAAAAGAAGAACGTCGCTCACGGGCACGCCCACATCAAGAGCACGTTCAACAACACGATCGTCTCGATCACGGACCCCTCGGGCAACGTGATCTCCTGGGCCTCCGCCGGCCACGTCGGCTTCAAGGGCTCGCGCAAGTCCACCCCCTTCGCCGCGCAGATGGCCGCCGAGTCGGCTGCCCGTCGCGCGCAGGAGCACGGCATGCGCAAGGTTGACGTCTTCGTCAAGGGCCCGGGCTCGGGTCGCGAGACGGCCATCCGTTCGCTGCAGGCGACCGGTCTCGAGGTCGGCTCCATCCAGGACGTCACCCCCACCCCGCACAACGGCTGCCGTCCGCCCAAGCGCCGCCGCGTCTGAGGTCCGGTTGTCTTGAGGTTCCGGGCGGTACGGCTCTTCGGGGGCGTGCCGCCCGTACCCTTGCAGTACCTGTGCGGTGAAAACGCACAGTTCCGTCGGGCGTCAAATAGCGGGCGTCCACGAAAGAAGGATCTGATCCACACATGCTGATCGCTCAGCGTCCCTCGTTGACCGAAGAGGTCGTCGACGAATTCCGCTCCCGGTTCGTGATCGAGCCGCTGGAGCCGGGCTTCGGCTACACCCTCGGCAACTCCCTGCGTCGTACGCTCCTCTCCTCGATCCCGGGTGCGGCGGTCACGTCCATCCGCATCGACGGCGTTCTGCACGAGTTCACCACCGTGCCGGGCGTCAAGGAGGACGTCACCGACCTGATCCTCAACATCAAGCAGCTGGTCGTCTCCTCGGAGCACGACGAGCCGGTCGTGATGTACCTGCGCAAGCAGGGCCCGGGTCTCGTCACCGCCGCCGACATCGCGCCCCCGGCCGGTGTCGAGGTGCACAACCCCGACCTCGTCCTCGCCACGCTCAACGGCAAGGGCAAGCTGGAGATGGAGCTGACCGTCGAGCGCGGTCGCGGTTACGTCTCCGCCGTGCAGAACAAGCAGGTGGGCCAGGAGATCGGCCGTATCCCGGTCGACTCCATCTACTCGCCGGTGCTGAAGGTCACGTACAAGGTCGAGGCGACCCGTGTCGAGCAGCGCACCGACTTCGACAAGCTGATCGTCGACGTCGAGACCAAGCAGGCCATGCGTCCCCGTGACGCCATGGCGTCGGCCGGTAAGACCCTGGTCGAGCTGTTCGGTCTGGCCCGCGAGCTCAACATCGACGCCGAGGGCATCGACATGGGCCCGTCCCCCACGGACGCCGCTCTTGCCGCCGATCTCGCGCTGCCGATCGAGGAGCTGGAGCTCACCGTTCGGTCGTACAACTGCCTCAAGCGTGAGGGCATCCACTCCGTGGGTGAGCTCGTCGCCCGCTCCGAGGCCGACCTGCTGGACATCCGCAACTTCGGTGCGAAGTCCATCGACGAGGTCAAGGCGAAGCTGGCCGGCATGGGCCTGGCCCTGAAGGACAGCCCGCCCGGATTCGACCCGACCGCCGCGGCGGACGCGTTCGGCGCGGACGACGACGCGGATGCCGGGTTCGTCGAGACCGAGCAGTACTGAGAGCTCGGGCCCGACGGTCCGTTTTCGGGTGCGGGTGCGCTGTGCTTGATCGCGCCCCGCGACGGAGTCGCATATTGACACCGCCCCGCGCCCCTTCCAGGCCCCTTCGGGGGCCTGGATCTCCGACGGGCAGCCGCCCGCTCGGATACTGACCCTGGTACCTGATACGGCCGGGGCAGACACCTAGGAGAAACACCATGCCGAAGCCCACCAAGGGTGCCCGTCTGGGCGGCAGCGCCGCGCACGAGAAGCTGCTCCTCGCGAACCTCGCGAAGTCGCTCTTCGAGCACGGCCGCATCACCACCACCGAGGCGAAGGCCCGTCGCCTGCGCCCGTACGCGGAGCGTCTGGTCACCAAGGCGAAGAAGGGTGACCTTCACAACCGCCGTCAGGTGCTCTCGGTGATCACGGACAAGAGCATCGTGCACACGCTCTTCACCGAGATCGGCCCGCGCTACGAGAACCGCCCGGGTGGTTACACCCGTATCACCAAGATCGGTAACCGCCGTGGCGACAACGCGCCCATGGCTGTCATCGAGCTGGTGGAGGCCCTGACCGTGGCCCAGCAGGCCACCGGTGAGGCCGAGGCGGCGACGAAGCGTGCCGCGAAGGACGCCGAGGCTCCGGCCGTCGAGGCCCAGACCGAGGCTCCGGCTGCTGCCGAGGGCGACGAGTCCAAGGACGCCTGAGGCTCTGCCTTGCGTTGAGCGGGTCCGCCCCTGCGGGGCGGGCCCGCTTTCGCGTTCCCCGGGCCGGCCTGGAGCGGCTGTCCGGTGCGTTGCCTGTGGCTGAGAGGATCTAGGTGTGAGTGACGAAGTGCGGGCCGGGTTTGTGCGGGTGCGGCTCGACCTGTCGTATGACGGGTCCGAGTTCTCCGGGTGGGCCAAGCAGGCCGGGGGACGGCGGACCGTGCAGGGGGAGATCGAGGACGCCCTGCGGACGGTGACGCGGTCGAAGGACACGACGTACGAGCTGACCGTGGCCGGGCGGACCGATGCCGGGGTGCACGCGCGCGGTCAGGTCGCGCATGTCGATCTGCCCGAGGAGCTGTGGGCCGAGCATCAGGAGAAGCTGCTCAAGCGGCTTGCCGGGCGGTTGCCCAAGGATGTGCGGGTGTGGTCCCTGACGCAGGCGCCGAGCGGCTTCAACGCGCGGTTCTCGGCGATCTGGCGGCGGTACGCCTACCGCGTCACCGACAATCCCGGCGGCGTCGACCCCCTGCTGCGCAACCATGTCCTCTGGCACGATTGGCCCTTGGACGTCGACGCCATGAACGAAGCCGCTGAGCGGCTCGTCGGGGAGCACGACTTCGCCGCCTACTGCAAGAAGCGGGAGGGGGCCACGACCATTCGTACGCTGCAGGAGCTGAGTCTGGTGCGCGGGGACGACGGGATCATCACCGCGACCGTCCGCGCGGACGCCTTCTGCCACAACATGGTGCGGTCGCTGATCGGGGCGCTGCTGTTCGTCGGGGACGGGCATCGGGGGCCGGAGTGGCCGGGCAAGGTGCTGGGCGCCGGCGTACGGGATTCGGCTGTTCATGTCGTACGGCCGCACGGGCTGACGCTGGAGGAAGTCGGTTACCCCGCCGACGAGTTGCTGGCCGCGCGGAACAAGGAGGCGCGGAACAAGCGGTCGCTGCCGGGGGCGGGCTGCTGCTGAGCGCCGGGCCGGCTCGGCGGAAGGGTCGCTGACCTGGGAGGGCTCATGTGGGCGCGGTGCGCGTTGCGTGAAACCCAATGGTTACCTGCAATTTCCACGAAGATTGCTCCCATGTCGGGACTTACCCGGCGTAAGTCACTTGTTGAGCCTTACATCATTCCTACCTCTCGGATAATCTTTCGCCTCTCGACCCCGTGTTCGATACGGGGTGGTTTGGGGTGGGGTAACGCGGGCCATCGGCCCGGAGGGTGGGAATGTCAGCATCTGACTCTGCCCGCATGTCCGGAGCGGCAGGCGCTGGGGGGCGTCGGGCGGCACGGCACGGAGGACGGCGAGGTGCCGCCGAGGCACCGCTCGGGCTGCTGCCCGCGCCTCCCTCGCATGCGGAGAAGTACTCGTACGTGAAGCGGCGCCTGTGGGTGCTGACGCTGGCGTCGGTCGTCAGCTTCGGCTGCCTGACCGTCAGTCAGGTCGCCCTCGCGCAGGCCAGTCCGCTGATGTGGATCTTCGCGCCGCCGCTGGCGTTCACGGTGATCTACTACCTGGTGTCGCTGCGGGTGAACGGCTTCACCAGGGACTTCGACTTCGCGTACCACCAGCAACTGGTGCGCGGCTGGCGGCCGGAGGTCTATCCGACCGTCGACGTCTTCCTGCCGGTGTGCGGTGAGCCGATCGAGGTGCTGCACAACACCTGGACACATGTGCGGCAGTTGGCCGACCGCTATCCCGGGCGGTGCGTGCCCTTCGTCCTCGACGACGGGGCGAGCCCGGAGCTGGCCGCCATGGCCGCCGACTTCGGGTTCCGCTACGGCACCCGGGAGAACCGGGGCTGGTTCAAGAAGGCCGGCAATCTGCACTACGGCTTCGGGCAGTCGGACGGCAGGTACATCCTCATCCTCGACGCCGACTTCACGCCGCGCTCCGACCTCCTGGAGGAGCTGCTGCCGTACATGGAGGCGGACGAGCGCGTCGGCATCATCCAGTCGCCGCAGTACTTCCGGGTGCTCGACTCGCAGAACTGGATCGAGCGGGGCGCGGGTGCCGTCCAGGAGCTCTTCTACCGGTCGGTGCAGGTGTCGCGGCAGGGGAGTGACGGCGCCATCTGCGTGGGATCGTGCGCGATCTACCGGCGGGCCGCCCTGGACACCAACGGCGGTACGACGCTGATCGAGCACTCCGAGGACGTGCACACCGGCTTCGACCTGCGCGGACTCGGCTGGGACCTGAAGTACGTGCCCGTCGCGCTGTCGACCGGGGTCTGCCCGGACACCGCCGGGGCCTTCTTCAACCAGCAGTACCGCTGGTGCTCGGGCTCGATGTCGCTGCTCGGCAGCAAGAAGTTCTGGGACGCGCCGATCCGGTTCTCCAGCCGGCTCTGCTACATGTCCGGGTTCTTCTACTACATCCACACCGCGCTGTTCACCTTCGTGGCACCCCTGGTGCCGGTCGTCCTGCTGCTCACCAGCCCGGAGATGCTCCAGGTCAAGCACCTGGTGTGGGTGCTGCCCAGCATCGTCTACACGACCGTGGTCTTCCCGATGTGGCACAAGGCGCCGTACCGGCTGGAAGCCTGGTCGGCGCGGATGATGTACGGCTGGGCGCATGTCTTCGCCATCTGGGACATCCTGCGCAAGCAGCGGATGGGCTGGCAGCCGACCGGGTCCAAGGGTGCGAAGAAGAACAAGACCCGGCGGTTCTGGCTGGGGCTGTGGATCTGGAGCGGCGGGACGGCCGTGGTCTGGGTCGGCGCCGCCGTGTACCGGCTGTTCACCGGCTACCCGCCGGACTTCGCCCTCGTCCTGTCCTCCGGGCTGTTCTACGCGCTGGTGGTCGCCCGCGCGCTGATCCAGCCCAAGGAGCACCACACCGAGCCGCAGCCGGTCCCGCAGCTCCTGACCGCGGGTGACACCGCATGATCCGCAAGGCCCTGCTTCCGCCTTCCCTGGTGCCGATGGTCCTGGTGCTGATGGCCCTGGCCGGGGTCTCCGGATGCGGCGTGCTCGGGGGCGACGGCGACCCCGCCGCGGACGCGGCGCGTGAGCCGTCCGCCGGTGCCTCCTCCCCGGCGGCCGCGCGGCACACGCCGTACGACGTGAAGCCGCTGCTGCACCCGGCGAAGAAGTACTTCGGGGTGGCCGTGGACGGCGCGCCCAGCTCGATGAAGCCGGTTGACGCCTTCGCGAAGACCGTCGGCAAGCAGCCGAACATGGTCGGCTCGTACGCGTCGTGGGGCGACGGCTTCAACGCCGAGGGCGCGAAGAACGTCTTCGACGACGGTGGGCTGCTGTATGTCTCGTGGGAGCCGTTCGAGCCGGGGCTGTCCAAGGTCGCGGACGGCTCGCAGGACCCGTACATCAAGAAGTTCGCGGCGAGCGTCCGCAGGACCGACGTGCCCGTGGCGATCAGCTTCGGGCACGAGATGAACGGCCATTGGTACCCGTGGGGGACGAAGGACACCACGGCCGCGACCTTCGTGAAGGCGTGGCGGCACATCCACGACCTCTTCCAGGAGGAGGGCGCCACCAACGTGGTGTGGGTGTGGAGCCCCAATATCGTCAACCCGGTGCCGTCGGTGCGGCTCGAGCCGTACTGGCCCGGTGACGCGTACGTCGACTGGGTCGGGATCGTCGGCTACTGGACGACGTCCGGTGCCCACACCTTCGACAGTCTGTACGGGCCGACGCGGCGGCAGGTCGCCGAGTTCACCGACAAGCCGGTGCTGATCAGCGAGACCGCGGCGGAGCCCGGGCAGCGGCGGCGCGCCGATGTGCGCGGGCTGCTCGGCGGGGTCGAGGCGAACGACGACGTCATCGGCTTCCTGTGGTTCAACATTCCCAAGCGGGCCGACTGGCGCATCCAGAGCAGCCCGCTCGCCCTGGCCGAGTTCAAGCGCCTGATCGCCGACGACGCCTTTGGATTCGAGGTGCCGCGCTGATGAGCAAAGAAACGTTTCCTCGGGATGGTCGGCAGCAGCAGTACCCGCCGTACGGCGGGCAGGAGCAGGCGTACGGAGGACAGCAGGCGGCGTACGGCGGCAGCGACCAGGCGTACGGGGCGGAGCAGGCGTACGGAGGGCAGCGGGCGTACGGCGGCCGCGAACAGGTGCACGGCGGGCAGCGGTCCCACGGCGGGCAGCGGCCCCACGGCGAAGAGGCCGACGCCGACTACTACGTCCCGCACTACACGGTCCTCGCACCGGAGCCGGAGCCGGATCCCGAACCGGGCTATGTGCTGCCCGAGGTCCCCGTCTCGGCCTGGTCGGTCGACACCAGCCGCTCGGCGTGGATCAGCCGCGGTGTGCTGGCGCTGATCCTGCTGGTCCAGGCGGGTCTGTCCTACCGGCTCGACGGGAGCGCCTTCGCGCAGGAGGCGAAGTTCCTGATGTCCGACGGCACGCTCTTTGGGCTGCTGTCGGACGTGGGGCTGACCGGTGCCCGGATGCTGAGCCTGGCCTGGGCGCTGGGCGCGACGGCCCTGCTGTACGGCGCGACCCGGCTGCTGTTCAACGCGCGGGCCGGTCTCGCCGCCGCCGCGATGTACTCCGCACTGGAGTCGACCGCCTTCACCGGCCGGTACGCCTCCCCGCACTCCCTGTCGCTGTTCCTGCTCGCCGCGGCCCTGTGGCTGCTGGCCAGGACCCGGCAGTCGAGCCCGGTGGCCGTGCTGGTGGCGGCGCCCTTCGCGGCGCTCGCGCCGTTCGCCGCCTACGCGGCGGCGCTCTACCTGCCGTCGCTGACCGTGCTCGCCGTGCTGACCGCCTACCGCTTCCGCGGAGCCGGCGCGTTCGTGCGGGGCGGTCTCTTCGCGGCGGCGACCGGTGCGCTGTGCTTCGCCGGCGTCCAGCTGCACGGCATGCCGCACGGCTGGAACGCGCATGCCACCGACAGCGCGGCGAGCCTGCTCGAGGAGAGCGGCGAGTGGGGCGGGGTCGTCCTGCTGGTGGCCGTGATCGGCGCCGTCGGCTTCGCGCGCCGGGCCCGGATGGGCGAGATGCCCTGGGCGGAGGGCTCCGCGCCGGGGACGATCCGCCGGTCCGCGCTGGGCCTGACCCTGTGCGCCACCGCGCTGCTCGCCCCGCTCTACCAGGCGTACCTGGGCAACGGCAGCTCGCTGCACATCCACGTCGGCTTCGGTCTGCTCTTCGCGGTGCCGATGGCGGGCCTGGGCATCTCCCGGATGATGGGCGCGCACTTCCGCTACCCGCAGATCGGCATCATGATCTACGTTGCCGCGCTGGTCGTGGGCATGGCGCAGACGCGGGAGCTGTACCGGCCGCCGGACCCGGCCGCCATGATCGGCGCGCTGCGCGGGGTCGTGGACGGCAAGGGCGACTACCTCACCGACGAGCCCGAGATCTCCGCGTACTACCTGCGCGCGAGGACCGAGCCGGGCCAGTGGCACCGCGCGGGACGGGGGAGCGAGCTGGCCTCCGCCGTGCGCAAGGGCTCGTACGACGTGATCGTGCTGCGCGCCGCGTCCGTGCCCGACGAGCTGCGCGGCAACGCGCACTACCGGCTGCTGGCCCTGCTGCGGCCGGCCGACAAGGACAGCGCGGGCGGTCGGACGCCGTACCGGATCTGGGTGAAGCGATGACGGCGTACGTACAGACTCCGCAGGCGGAGCCGGAGGCGGCCGAGGGGCGCGCGGCCAGACGCCGTGCCGATCGCGGCGGAAAGGGCTCCGCGCTGCTCGTCTTCGCGCTGCCCGTGCTGGTCGCGCTCGCCTGTGTGCTGCCCGGCCTGGGCAAGCGTCAGCTGTGGCGCGACGAGCACGCCACCTGGTGGGCGTCCTCGCTGTCGTGGCACTACCTCGGGCGGCTGATCGACAACATCGACGTCGTCTTCACGCCGTACTACGCGGGCATGCACCTGTGGATCGCGGTGGCCGGTGACTCGCCGGCCGCGCTGCGGCTGCCGGGCGCGCTGGCCATGGGGGTCTCGGCCGGTCTGGTCGGGCTGCTCGGACGGCGGATGTTCGCCGTGCGGACGGGGCTGCTGGCCGGGCTGCTGTTCGCCGTGGTCCCGGCGGTCACCCGGTACGGGCAGGAGGCAAGGCCGTACGCCTTCGCGACCCTCTTCGCTCTCCTCGCCACGCTGCTTCTGCTGCGCGCTCTGGAGAAGCCGAGCCTGCGGGACTGGACGCTGTACGCGCTGGCGATCGCGGCGACCGGATTCGGCCACCTGGTCGCCATGTCCGTGATCGCCGGGCACCTGGGCCTGGTCCTGTCGGCGAAGAAGCGCGGCGACCGCATCGCGCACTACGCCTTCGCGGGCGCGGCTCTGCTCGGCCTGTCGATCACCCTGCCGATGGTGGCGCGGGGGTCCGGGCAGAGCGGGCAGATCGCCTGGAACACCACCACGACCGAGGATCTGATCGACTTCCCGGAGAAGCTGTTCGGGTCCTGGACCACGGGTGGGGCCGTGATGGGTCTCGGCCTGCTCGGGCTGCTGGCGGCTCGCCGCTACGCGCTGCTGCTCGGCGTCTGGGCCGTCCTGCCGCCCGTGCTCACCTTCCTGACCGCCGATCAGCTGCACCTCTTCCTGCCGCGCTATCTCCTCTTCACCATCCCGGCGTGGACCCTGCTGCCGGCCGCCGCCGTCACGCGGCTCGCCGGGCGGCTCGACCCCAAGGCCCGTCCGGGTGCCGGGGGGCGGGCCTTCGGCGGGCTGCTGGTGGCCGCCGTCGCCGCCGGGTACGCCTTCGTGGCGTGGCCCGCGATCGGCGACGCCAAGAAGGACCTGCCCGAGGAGCCGGACTACGCGGCGGCGGCGCGCACCATCGCGTCCGGCGAGAGGACCGGCGACGGAATGATCTTCAACGGCGGGTTGTCCGAGCGCCGCGCCATGGCCTACGAACTGCGGGACCGCGAGGCCCCGAAGGACGTGCTCATGGAGTGGACCCCGCAGCAGAACGGCTCGTACGGCGCCAGCGAGTGCGCGCACCCGGCGCGCTGCCTCAAGGGCGTCGACCGGCTCTGGCTGGTCTCCACGGTCAGTGACGGCCGCCCGCCGCTGACCGGCGCCGACGCGAAGACCGCGGCGGCGATCGAGAAGCGCTTCAAGGCCACCCGCACGGTGCGGCTGCACCGCGTGGTCGTGCAGGTGCTGGAACGCACCTAGCGGCCGGACCGGAACATGAAGGGTAAGGAGGCCGCCCCTATGCGGCTCACAGTCATCGGCACCGGCTATCTCGGTGCCACCCACGCCGCCTGTATGGCGGAGCTCGGGCACGAGGTGCTCGGCGTGGACGTCGACCCCGACAAGGTGGCCGCGCTGGCCGCCGGGCGGGTGCCGTTCCACGAGCCCGGCCTCGGCGAGCTGCTGCGCAGACACCTCGCCTCCGGGCGGCTGCGCTTCACCACCTCCTACCAGGAGGCGGCGGCCTTCGGGCAGGTCCACTTCGTGTGCGTCGGCACCCCGCAGCGCAAGGACTCCGAGGGCGCCGACCTGGCGTACGTGAACGCGGCCTTCTCGGCGATCGCCGCGCACGCGGCCGAGGACGCGCTGCTCGTCGGGAAGTCCACCGTGCCCGTGGGGACCGCCCGGCGGCTCGCGGACGCGGGCGACGTGGAGGTCGCCTGGAACCCGGAGTTCCTGCGGGAGGGCTTCGCCGTCGAGGACACGCTGCGGCCGGACCGGCTGGTGTTCGGCGTCGAATCGAAGCGCGCGGAAACGATCCTCCGGGCGGTGTACGCCCCGGTCCTCGCCGCCGGGACCCCGCTCGTCACCGCCGACTTCCCGACCGCCGAGCTGGTCAAGACGGCCGCCAACGCCTTCCTCGCCACGAAGATCTCGTTCATCAACGCGATGGCGGAGGTGTGCGAGGCGGCGGGCGGCGATGTGTCCGTACTCGCCGAGGCCCTCGGGCACGACGAACGGATCGGACCCGCGTTCCTGCGCGCCGGTGTCGGCTTCGGCGGCGGCTGTCTGCCCAAGGACATCCGCGCCTTCGCGCACCGCGCCGACGAGCTGGGCGTCTCCCTCGGCTTCCTGCGCGAGGTGGACGCGATCAACATGCGCCGCCGGGACCGGGTGGTCGAGCTTGCGCGCGAGCTGTGCGGGCAGGGCGTGCTCGGCGCGCGGATCGCCGTCCTGGGCGCCGCCTTCAAGCCGGACTCCGACGACATCCGCGACTCGCCCGCGCTGAACGTGGCCGCGCGGCTGCGCCTCGACGGCGCCGACGTCACCGTCTACGACCCCGAGGCGATGGACAACGCCCGCAAGGCGTTTCCGCTCCTCGGGTACGCGGTCTCGGCCGAGGAGGCGCTGCGCGGCGCCGATCTCGTGCTGCATCTGACCGAGTGGCCGCAGTTCCGCGCCCTGGATCCCGGGCGGCTCGTGTCAGTGGTCTCCCGTCCGCGGATCGTGGACGGCAGGGGGGTGCTCGACGCGGACCGCTGGACCGCGGCGGGCTGGCATTTCCGGGCGCTGGGACGACCCGCGCCCGTAGGGGAGGGGAAGTAGGACATGACGTACGACGCGGGGGCGGACCCCGGAGACACCGCGGTCACCGTGGTGATGCCGACGTACAACGAGGCGGCGAATCTGTCCCGGATGGCCGAGGCGGTTCTTCAACTGCCGCTCAACGGGCTGCACTTGAAGATCGTGGACGACTCCAGCCCGGACGGCACCGGGCGGATCGCCGAGGAGCTCGCCGAGAAGTACAACGCCGACGGGCGCCGCCGGATGAGCGTGCTGCACCGGACCGAGAAGGACGGTCTGGGGCGGGCCTACACGGCCGGCATGAGCGCCGCGCTCGACGAGGGCGCCGCGTACGTCGTGCAGATGGACGCCGACGGCAGCCACCCCGTGGACGCCGTGCCCCGGCTGCTCGGCACGGCCGTGGCCACCGGCGTCGGACTCGTCATCGGCAGCCGGTACGTCGAGGGCGGCTCTCTCGACGAGGAGTGGGGCGTGCACCGGGTGCTGCTCTCGCGCTTCGCCAACGGGTACGCGCGCGCCGTGCTCGGCACCAGGATCCGTGACATCACGGCCGGGTTCAACCTGTGGTCCGCCGCGACCCTGCGCGATGTCGACCTGGCCACCCTGGACAGCGCGGGCTACAGCTTCCAGGTCGAGCTCAAGTACAAGGCCGTACGGGCCGGACACAGCGCCGTGGAGATCCCGATCCGCTTCGAGGAGCGGACCGAGGGGGTCTCCAAGATGACGCTGCGTACGCAGCTGGAGTCGGCGGTGGTGCCGATCCGGCTGCGGATGAAGCACAAGTAGTGCCTGCGGTGGTTCTCGCGGCGGCGGCCGGCTACTCGTTGGCCGCCGCCGACGCCTGGGCCTCGCCGCGACGGCGGATCTGCCGGAAGGCGAACTCGCCGAGGTCGTCGCCGGTCGCGAAGACCTTGGTGTCCTTCGCCGTCACGTTCTTGCCGTTGGTGAAACCGGCGAGCGTGAAGTAGGCGTAGCGGCCGTAGGAATTGGTGGTCGAACGGCAGACCGCCGAGTCGCAGAAGGCCTTGACGCCGTTGCCTGCCAGCGAGGCGATGATGCTCTTCTTGTCCGCCTGGCCCTTGGCCTTGGCCGCTTGTGCCTCTGTGTCGAAGACGGCCACACCGACCGTCACCGCGACACCGTCCTTGGTATAGGTGACACGCATGAGGCGAGTGCAGCCGTTCTTGGTGAGGACCGCCGGGAGGGTGGCCTTCGCGGCCGAGGCGCAGTTCTTGGTGTCGGCCGTCGGACCCTTGCGGTAGACGCGGTCGCCCATCGTCAGCGTCGTACCGGGGAAGAGGATGTCCGGGCTGAGCGGTGCCGTGTCCTTCTTCGCGCTGGCTATGAAGTCCTTCGGATCCAGCGGCGGAGGGGCCGAGGTCGGCTCGAACGACGGCGCCGGGGTGGTGGTGTCGCTCGGGATGTTCGCGGTGGCCGGCAGGTTGGACGGCTGGTTCGAGGCCTGGCCGTTCCCGTTCGCGGAGACCACGGCCACGGCGACGGCCGCGCCGACCGCGATCGTGGCGAGTGCTCCGCCGCCGATGAACAGCAGCCTGCGACGTTTGTTGCGCGACTCGGACGCCTCGGCGAGAGCCGCCCAGTCAGGAGTCCGATCGGTGTTCTGGCCGCCCCACTGAGGCTGCTGAGAACCCGGCTTCCAGGGATCCCACGGGGGCTGCCCCTGCCCACCCTGCCCATAACTCATGCGCCGCATCTTAGACGGGCTCCGGGGGGTGCCGTTCCGCATCCCGGCGCACTTGAGCCCCTAGCGTGACCTGCATGAACGCGGGCAAAAGTGACATCTCCGGGTGGTTGGTGCGGCGACCGTGACGGCGGTGGCCGCGCTGTCGCGGTGGCCGTGCGGCCGGGGTCGTCCCCGGCGTGTGTGCGAGGGCGCCCGGCGCCGCGGGCTGTGCCCACGGCGGTAGCGGCGGCGGCGTGATTCTTCGCGTTGACGGCCGGATGCCCGGGCGCGTTTTGACCCATCAGGGGCGGCACGGTTAAGCTTGCCGTTCGTTATGTGTATTGGCTTGCTCATTCTCACGTGAGGGGCCCTTACACCGGTCCACCGGGGCCGATGACCAGCGACCAGCACGCGGTATGCGTCACCGCAGTGCGGTCAGGGCTGTCGTGATCGTCCGTGGTGGCCATGTCAGGACCCACTCACTGAAGAAGCGAAGGCTACGACCGTGCGTACGTACAGCCCCAAGCCCGGCGACATCACTCGCCAGTGGTACGTCATCGACGCCCAGGATGTCGTCCTGGGTCGTCTGGCGACCACTGCCGCGAACATCCTGCGGGGCAAGCACAAGCCGATCTACGCGCCCCACGTAGACGCTGGTGACTTCGTCATCATCATCAACGCCGACAAGGTGCACCTCTCCGGCAACAAGAAGACCCAGAAGCTGGCGTACCGCCACTCCGGTTACCCGGGTGGTCTGCGCTCCGTCCGTTACGACGAGCTGCTGGCGAAGAACCCCGAGAAGGCCGTCGAGAAGGCCATCAAGGGCATGATCCCCAAGAACACCCTGGGCCGTCAGGTGCTCTCGAAGCTGAAGGTCTACTCGGGCGACCAGCACCCGCACGCTGCCCAGCAGCCGGTGCCGTTCGAGATCACCCAGGTCGCGCAGTAGTTCCGGCCACCCCCTAAGACGAAAAAGAATCTGAGGAGAATCGTGGCCGAGACCACTGTTGAGCAGCCGGTCGAAGAGACTGAGCTCGTCGACATCGAGAACTACACCACCGAGTCCGAGGTCCCCGTCGAGGGCGAGTACACCTCGGAGTCGCTCGCCGGCCGTTTCGGCGACCCGCAGCCGGCCGCCGGCCTGGGCCGTCGCAAGAACGCCATCGCCCGCGTCCGGATCGTCCCGGGCACCGGCAAGTGGAAGATCAACGGTCGCACCCTTGAGGACTACTTCCCCAACAAGGTGCACCAGCAGGAAGTCAACGAGCCCTTCAAGGTGCTCGAGCTCGACGGCCGCTACGACGTCATCGCCCGCATCTCGGGTGGCGGCGTCTCCGGCCAGGCCGGCGCCCTGCGCCTCGGCGTGGCCCGCGCGCTGAACGAGGCCGACGTGGACAACAACCGCGGCGCCCTCAAGAAGGCCGGCTTCCTCAAGCGCGACGACCGTGCGGTCGAGCGCAAGAAGGCCGGTCTCAAGAAGGCCCGTAAGGCCCCGCAGTACAGCAAGCGTTAATCTTCGCTGCCTGCTCGTACGCGTAGTACGCGTAGTACGTCCGAACGCCCCGGCGGCACGCCACAGTGCCGCCGGGGCGTTCGTTTATCACAGCCATGGGCGTATAACGGCACAAGGTGCTCAAAGGCTCGTGTGATCGGCTGACTTCCGGATTGTGATCGGATGAGCTTCCGAATTCTGCAGCTTCCTCAGGAGGACAAGTGGGACGACTCTTCGGCACGGACGGCGTGCGCGGTGTCGCCAACGCGGATCTGACGGCCGAGCTCGCGCTCGGGCTCTCCGTGGCAGCGGCGCACGTACTGGCCGAGGCGGGCACGTTCGAGGGCCACCGGCCGGTCGCGGTGGTCGGGCGGGACCCGCGCGCGTCCGGGGAGTTCCTGGAGGCCGCCGTGGTCGCCGGCCTCGCCAGCGCGGGCGTGGACGTCCTGCGGGTCGGTGTGCTGCCCACCCCGGCGGTGGCGTATCTCACCGGGGCGCTGGGTGCCGACCTCGGCGTGATGCTCTCGGCCAGCCACAACGCCATGCCCGACAACGGCATCAAGTTCTTCGCCCGCGGCGGCCACAAGCTCGCCGACGAGTTGGAGGACCGGATCGAGGGCGTCTACGAGGAGCACCGCACCGGCGCTCCCTGGGACCGCCCGACCGGGGCCGGCGTCGGCCGGGTGAACTCCTACGACCAGGGCTTCGACCAGTACGTCGCCCACCTCGTCGCCGTCCTCCCCAACCGTCTCGACGGTGTGAAGGTCGTCCTCGACGAGGCGCACGGCGCCGCCGCACGGGTGTCGCCCGAGGCCTTCACGCAGGCCGGTGCCGAGATCATCACGATCGGCGCCGAGCCGGACGGGCTCAACATCAACGACGGGTGCGGCTCCACGCACCTGGAGAAACTCCAGGCCGCCGTCCTCGAGCACGGCGCCGACCTCGGCATCGCGCACGACGGCGACGCCGACCGCTGCCTCGCCGTGGACCACACGGGTGCCGAGGTGGACGGCGACCAGATTCTGGCCGTACTCGCGCTGGCGATGCGGGAGCGTTCCGCACTGCGCTCCGACACCGTTGTCGCGACGGTCATGTCCAATCTGGGCTTCAAGCTGGCCATGGAGCGTGAGGGGGTCTCGCTCATCCAGACGGCGGTCGGCGACCGCTATGTGCTGGAGGAGATGAAGGAGCACGACTTCGCGCTCGGCGGCGAGCAGTCCGGGCACGTGATCATCCTCGACCACGCCACCACCGGCGACGGCACGCTGACCGGCCTGCTGCTCGCGGCGCGCGTCGCCCAGACGGGTCGTACGCTCCGCGATCTCGCCTCCGTCATGGAGCGGCTGCCGCAGGTCCTCATCAACGTGCCCGACGTCGACAGGACGCGGGTGGGGACCTCCGCCGAGCTGGCCACCGCCGTGGCCGACGCCGAGCGCGAACTCGGTGCCACCGGGCGCGTGCTGCTCCGTCCGTCGGGCACCGAGCCACTCGTACGGGTCATGGTCGAGGCCGCCGACATCGACCACGCCCGGTCGGTGGCCGGGCGGCTCGCGGACGCCGTGAAGTCCGCGCTCGGTTAGAACTGCCCCGCCGCCGCGGCACGTTCGCGCTGCCGGGCCCAGAGCCACTTCTGGGCCAGCAGCGTGAGCGTACCGGCGAGGACGATGCCCACCAGGTTGAGGAGCAGTTGCTCGGTGGAGCCCCAGGCCTGCTGGTAATCGGTGTAGGTGAAGGCCACGGCCGCGTTCGCCGCGGCCGGGACCGTGGTCACCGAGATGGCCACACCCACCAGCGCGCCCGACTTCGCCGAGGTCAGCGAGAGCGTGCCGGCGGCGCCGGCGAGGACGGCGACGACGAACGAGAACGCGTCCGGCCGGTAGATGAAGTTGGTGTTCGGCCGCTCGGCGCCCAGCTTGACCGTGCTGAACAGGCCGACGGAATCCATGAAGTAGCTGAATCCGACCGTCACCAGCATCGCGACCGCGAAGCCGGACAGCAGCGCGGTCAGCGAGCGCAGGGCGAGGCGCGGCGCCCGCTGGACGAGGGCCGTGCAGAAGCCCGCCAGCGGCCCGAACTCCGGCCCCACCGCCATGGCACCCACGATCAGGATCGCGTTGTCGAGCACGACACCGCAGGCCGCGATCATCGTGGCCAGCGTGATGAAGGCGAGGTAGGTGAACGACAGCGTCGACTCCTCGTGCGTCGCGTCCGCCAGGTGCTCCCACAGCACCGCGTCCGCGCCCTCGCCGGGTGCCTCCTCCGCGGCCTTGTCGGCGCGCTTCGACAGCGACAGGTCGATGTTCTCCACGGCGATCGAGCCGGTCCGGTCGACCCCCAACTCCTGGAGCCCGGTGAGGAGTTCGTCACCGGCCTCGCGGGCCACATCGCACATGACGACATCGCCCGCCGGGTTGCGGGCCGCCCCGGGCAGCACGACCAGGTGGGTCGTGCCGACCGTCCGCTCGATCAGTCGTACGGCATCGTCCGTGCGGTCGGCCGGAGTGATCAGGCGCAGATGCAGCATGGCCGCAGGGTAGCGGTCACAGTTTGCGCAGGCTCAGGCGCTGCACCTTGTGGTCCGGGCCCTTGCGCACGACGAGGGTCGCCCGGCCGCGCGTGGGGGCCACGTTCTCCAGCAGGTTGGGCTTGTTGATGGTCCGCCAGGTGGTGCGGGCGTAGTCCAGCGCCTCCTCCTCGGAGACCTGGGTGTACTTGCGGAAGTACGAGTCGGGGTTCTGGAAGGCGGTCCGGCGGAGCTTCTTGAACCGGTTGAGATACCAGCGCTCGATGTCCTCGGGGCGGGCGTCGACGTACACGCTGAAGTCGAAGTAGTCCGCGAGGCCGACGCGGGTGCGGCCGTCCTTGCCGGGCAGGGCGGGTTGCAGCACGTTCAGGCCCTCGACGATGAGGATGTCGGGGCGGCGGACCGTGAGCTGCCGGCCCGGCACGATGTCGTAGATCAGATGCGAGTAGACGGGGGCGGTGACCTCGCCCTTGCCCGCCTTGATGTCGGCGACGAACCGGGTCAGGGCGCGGCGGTCGTACGACTCGGGGAAACCCTTCCGCGACATCAGGCCGCGCGCCTCGAGGTCCTTGGTGGGGAGAAGGAACCCGTCCGTGGTGACCAGCTCGACGCGCGGGTGCTCGGGCCAGCGGGAGAGCAGGGCCTGGAGGAGGCGGGCGACGGTGGACTTGCCGACGGCCACGGATCCGGCGACCCCTATGACGAAGGGGGTGCCGGCCTGGGAGCCCTTCTCGCCGAGGAAGGTGTTCAGGGCGCCTCTGAGTCCGTCCGTCGCACCGACGTACAGATTGAGCAGTCTGGACAGTGGCAGATAGATGTCCCGTACCTCGTCGAGGTCGATGACATCGCCCAGACCGCGCAGCTTCTCGACCTCCTCGGCGTTCAGCGGGAGCGGCGTCTTTTCGCGCAGCGCGCTCCACTCGGCACGGGTGAGGTCGACGTAGGGAGTCGCCTCCGGCCTGGACCGGTGGGCGCTCCGGGATATCGAGGAGACCGGAGAGATCACAGTCCATTGTTACGGGAGTATGGACGGGATGGGGGGTGGGGTCCGTCACGCCAGGTTACCCAGGGTGGCTCAGCCGCTCCCTGGGCCGGTGCGGAGGGCGGCCGCGATTTCCGATATCGGGCACGAGATGCCGGTATCGGGCGGGTGCGGGCCCTTAGGCTGCGGCCATGTGCGGAATCGTGGGATACGTGGGGTCGCAGTCGGCGCTCGATGTGGTGATGGCCGGACTGAAGCGGCTGGAGTACCGGGGATACGACTCGGCCGGTGTCGCCGTGCCGGCGGACGGGGGGCTCGCCGCCGCGAAGAAGGCCGGGAAGCTGGTCAACCTGGAGAAGGAGCTGGTCGACCGGCCGCTGCCGGCGGGGTCGACGGGAATCGGCCACACCCGCTGGGCCACCCACGGGGGCCCCACGGACGCCAACGCGCATCCGCATCTGGACAACGCGGGCCGGGTCGCCGTCGTCCACAACGGGATCATCGAGAACTTCGCCCTGCTGCGCGCCGAGTTGGCGGAGCGGGGCCACGACCTGGTCTCCGAGACGGACACCGAGGTCGTCGCACATCTGCTCGCCGAGGAGTTCTCGTCCTGCGCCGACCTGGCGGAGGCGATGCGACTGGTGTGCCGGCGGCTGGAGGGCGCGTTCACGCTGGTCGCGGTGCACGCCGACGAGCCGGACGTGGTGGTCGGGGCGCGCCGCAACTCGCCGCTGGTGGTGGGCGTGGGAGAGGGCGAGGCCTTTCTCGCCTCGGACGTCGCCGCGTTCATCGCCCACACGCGGTCGGCGATCGAGCTGGGGCAGGACCAGGTGGTGGAGCTGCGCCGGGACGGCGTGACGGTGACCGGTTTCGACGGCCGTCCCGCGGACGTCCGCTCCTACCACGTCGACTGGGACGCCTCGGCCGCGGAGAAGGGGGGCTATGACTACTTCATGCTCAAGGAGATCGCCGAGCAGCCCAAGGCGGTCGCCGACACCCTGCTGGGGCGCATCGACGCGGCCGGCTCGCTGACGCTGGACGAGGTGCGGATCGGTGCCTCCGAGCTGCGCGAGGTCGACAAGGTGGTCATCGTGGCGTGCGGTACGGCGTTCCACGCCGGGCTGATCGCCAAGTACGCCATCGAGCACTGGACCCGGATCCCCTGCGAGGTGGAACTGGCGAGCGAGTTCCGCTACCGGGACCCGATTCTCGACTCGCGCTCACTGGTGATCGCCATCTCGCAGTCCGGCGAGACCATGGACACCCTGATGGCGCTGCGGCACGCCCGCGAGCAGGGCTCCAAGGTGCTGGCGATCTGCAACACGAACGGTTCGACGATTCCGCGCGAGTCGGACGCGGTGCTGTACACGCACGCGGGTCCCGAGGTCGCGGTCGCGTCCACGAAGGCGTTCCTGACGCAGCTGGTGGCCTGCTATCTCGTCGCGCTGTACCTGGGCCAGGTGCGCGGCACCAAGTGGGGCGACGAGATCCAGGCCGTCATCCGTGAGCTGTCCCGGATCTCCCGCGAGGTCGAGCGGGTCCTGGAGACCATGGAGCCGGTACGGCAGCTGGCGCGCTCCCTCGCCGACAAGAACACGGTGCTGTTCCTGGGGCGGCACGTCGGCTACCCGGTCGCGCTGGAAGGCGCGTTGAAGCTGAAGGAACTGGCCTATATGCACGCCGAGGGCTTCGCGGCGGGCGAGCTGAAGCACGGTCCGATCGCGCTGATCGAGGAGGACGTGCCGGTGGTGGTCGTGGTGCCCTCGCCGCGCGGGCGCTCGGTCCTGCACGACAAGATCGTCTCCAACATCCAGGAGATCCGGGCGCGGGGCGCACGCACCATCGTGATCGCCGAGGAGGGTGACGAGGCGGTCGTCCCGTACGCGGACCACCTCATCCGCATCCCCGCGACGCCCACACTCCTCCAGCCGCTGGTCGCGACGGTCCCCTTGCAGGTGTTCGCCTGCGAGCTGGCGACGGCCCGGGGGAACGAGGTGGATCAGCCTCGGAATCTGGCGAAGTCGGTGACGGTGGAGTAGCGCTCGCGCTTCAGGGCTTCGATGAAGGTAGTGAAGGCTCCGGCTGGGAAGGTGAGCGTGGCCCCGGCCGGGGCCTTTGAGTCGCGGATGGCGATCTGGATGGGTGAGTTCGCGATCTCCACGCAGTCGTTGCCGTCGTCGCCGTCGGAGTAGGACGACTTCCGCCAGTTGTCGGGGGTGGCCATGGGGTGCCTCACAGCTCTTTCGCCAGCTTGTGGATGAAGTCACGCGACTGTTCGGGTTCGAGTGATGCGACCTCTACCCTACGGAAGCGCGTTCGAAAGGCGCTGAGTTGAGCTTCGGAATGAATGAAGACTGAGCCCTGGGGCACGTCGCGCACCACCGTGTCCAGTTTGGGGACGGGGCCGTCGACGTACGTCATGGTGCTTCCGGCTCTGGCGAAGCCGTCGAGGTCGAAGGGGATGACGCGCACGGTGATGTGGTCGGCCTCCGAGAGTTCCAGGAGCCGGGCGAATTGAGCCCGTGAGGCTGCGCGGTCGCTGACTCTGATCCGCAGGGCTGCCTCGTGGATCACCACCTCGTAGGGGATGGGGGAGGGGCCTTCGATGATCACCCGACGCGCCATGCGGTGCCGGACGCGCAACTCAAGCTCGTCGCGGGTTAGTTCGGGCACCCTGTTCGAGAAGATGGCGCGGGCGTACTCCTCCGTCTGCAGCGGTCCTGGTACGAACAGCATGGCTACATCACGCCGGAACGAGGCGTGGTGATCCAGCTCGGAAAGATCCAGGAAGGACGTGGGTAGTAGGCCCCGGTATTCCTCCCACCAGCCGCGTGTCCGGTCGGTGGCCATGGCGACCAAGGCGTCGATGAACTCGCTGTCTGTGCACGCATAGTGGGTCGCGAGGCGGCGCAGTCGTTCCTCGCTCACGCCCGTGAGGCCTGACTCGATGTGGCTGATCTGAACAGAACTCACTCCGAGGAGTGCTGCTGCCTCGCGGGCGCTGAGGCCCGCCGCGTCGCGGAGTCTGCGTAGCTCGACCGCCAGGCGCATCTGACGTGCGGTTGGTTCGCGCCTCAAGGCCATCGACTGCTCCTCGGCTCAACGCGCCTGCGGGCGCGACTCGTTCGGGGTCAGGTTACGCGATCAGCTTGCCTCGGATGAAATTTTAGGTCTACCGTCGGTGATGCGACGCACACGCTGCGGATTGCCGGGACGCCGGAAGTGCACCGCTCCGTCCTGCCACGACGGCTGCGGCCATGCCACCACCTGTCACCCGCGGATCTTCGAAACCCACACCACCGAAACGGAGTTGACGCATGCCCGAAAACGAGACCGAAGCCTGGGAGTACTCCCTCTACATCCCGAACGATCCCCGAGCCGTCACGGTCTGCCGCCGTACCCTCCGTCTGATCCTCACCCTGCACGGACTGATCGGCCTCGTCGACGTCGCCGAACTTCTCGCGGCGGAGCTGGTGACCAACGCCGTACGCCACACCAAGGGGCCCGCCGCTCTCCGCGTCCGCTGGTCGGCGGGCGTCCTGCGGATCGGGGCGTGGGACGCCGACCCCGAGCCGCTCGGACCGCCGGGGAAGCTGGAGCAGCTCGGTGAGGCGGAGGAGGGGCGGGGGCTGGCGCTGGTCCGGGCGTGCTCGGACCTGTGGGGGTGGCAGCCGTTGTCCAGGTTCGGCAACCGGGGCAAGTACGTGTGGTGCGAGCTCGTCGCCGCTTGACCGGCGAGCTGGGGGTTGCCCCGTCGGGAGAGTGGCGTGCGACGCGGGTCAGGTGCCCGCGCGGGCCCGGGCCCGCCGTTGGCGCATGGCCCGTATGTTCCACAACAGCGGCAGTTCCAGGAACCAGAAGAGGAAGATGCGGGCGCCGTCCGTGTGCGCGGAGCTGATCTCGTCCACGGTGACGGCCGCACCGAGCAGGGCCCAGGCGACCGCGAGCACACCGAAGAACCAGAGCACGGCCGTCCAGCCCCGCCCCGCCGTCCCATCCTGGCCTCGCCGCTGCCTGGCACGCTCCGACTCCAGCTCGGGCTCCGGCTCCGACGGCTGCGGGATCCGCTCCGGGTCCCGCGCCGGCAGCCGCACCACCACCTCGGCCGGAACCGCCGCGTCCACAGCCGCGATCCGCTCCGGTGTGACGCCCCGGAACAGGGTCGGTTCGATGGGCACCGAGAAGCCGTCGTGGCCGGTGAGGGTGCGGGCCCCGTCGGGGCGGGCCGCCATCGCCGCGCAGGCGTCGTACCGCACGCTGACCGGGCCCCCTGGGGTCAGCAGACTGACGCCTTCGGTGCCGATCGACAAGGTGACTCGCTCGTCCGCCAGGGACTGGTGCCGGGTGCCGGTGAGGGCGACCTGGGAGTACTGCGGCGCCGGGGTGAAGCCGGCCCAGTCGGCGTCCCGGCCCGGCACCTGGAGCAGCCCGTCGGCCCACGCCTCCCGGGCGACCTCGCGCAGGTCGGCGACGGTCACCGCGTGCAGCTCCGCCCTGCTCTGCTCGGGGGTGAGGAGGCGATGGCCGAGGAGCAGGCTGAGCGCGAACGACGGCAGCAGGGCAGCGGCGTGGTCCGGAGTGTCGTACGCCTTCAGCGCCTTGGCGCGCGCCGAGTCCAGTTCGGCCTGTTCGATCCTGCCCGCCCGCAGCCGGGCGAGCGTGTCGACGAAGCCGCCGACGACCGCGTCCTGCTTCTGCGGCAGCGCGTCGGCGTACGCGGTGAGGGTGGCGAAGTCGGTGTCGCGCGGGGAGTAGTCGGCCTCGGCCGCGTACGAGTAGCCGCCCTCCTGGCGCAGGTCCCGGTAGAGGGCGCGGCCGAGGACGTCGGCGAAGACCGCCGCGGCGGTGGAGCGGCGTACGACCGCGTTGAACACGACGTGGCCGTCGTCGCCCCGGACGCAGGCGGGCGTGACCGGTAGCGCGCTGGTCGGGGCGGGCGCGGAGATACGGGTCCCGGCGGGCAGGTTCAGGTCCAGGCCGTCCGGCGCGTGGTCGCTGGTGATCCACAGCACCGCGTTGTCGCGGGTGAACCGGGTCTCGGCCCACTGCCGGACCTGGTCGGCGGTGAGGGTCCAGGTGCCGAGCTCGTTGCAGCTGGACAGGCCATAGCCCTGGGCGCCGTAACGCCACAGCGGCAGCTGGGAGTTGGGCCCGCCGCCCCGGCCCGCGGCCTCGGTCCGCAGGATCTCCTTCTCGGTCTCCAGCCGGTCCAGCGGCAGGTCGCGCAGGGCGGCGCAGACGCTGTTGAGGTACTCGACCACCTCGTCCTCGTCGCCGGTGACGTGGAACTGGGTGTACGCCATCGACGTGGCGCCGTTGTAGTGCAGGTCGGACACGCCCAGGCGGTGCAGCGTGAGGTGCTCGACGAGATGCGTGATCCCGGCCGTGGGCAGGGTCTCGTCGGCGCGGCCCACACGGAAGAGCAGTCCGGCGGTGACCGCGCCCGCACGGGGTGCATAGAGAGTGGGAACGCCCTGGGTGGCGGTGTGGGAGACCACGTCGGAGAGGGCGTCGAGGCCGGAGCCGTGCAGGTCGGCGGTCATGGATCGGTCCTTCTCAGAGCGTTGCCAGCGCGGATGTGCGGTACTCGACGAAGGCGGCCTTCGGATCCTGGAGATAGCGCCACGGGAACTCGGCGGCCCGGTCGCCCAGGGCGGCGAAGTGAGGGGCCGCGTCCTCGAAGTGGCCGCCGAGGGAGAAGGCCATCGCGAACGCGCTGTGCGCGTCGATCCAGTGCCAGCCCGGCCGGTAGTCGTGGTGCAGCACGGAGACCTGGGCGGCGGAGCGCAGTTCGTTGCGGACCGACACGTCCCGCAGGTACGTCTTGTGTGCGGCGCCGTCGAGGACCATCCAGTGCTCCAGATGAGCCAGGGCGACCAGCGCCCCCGTGTGCGAGCCTTCGGGCGCGGCGCTCGCGCACTCACTGGCCCATCCGTGCGCCGCCTCCCAGGAGCCGCCCCACTTCGGACACAGCTGCTGGAGCAGCTGCATCTGCGCCGCGTAGTGGTGCGGATGGTGGGCGGACAGACGGTCGTAGCGGCGGCGGGCCTCGGACCGTCCCAGCTCCAGCCCGCGCGCGGTCAGCAGCCGGGAGGTCCAGGCGGGGGCGCACTCGGGCTGCTCCGCGCACACCTCGATCAGGATCCGCTCGGCCTTCCGCAGCCAAGCGTGGAACCCGTCGAACTGCTCATGCGAGACCTCCGTGGCCATGGCGCGGCCACGGGTCTCCCAGCCCAGGTGGATGTACCGCTCGGCGAGCAGCGTGCGTGGCAACGGATCTGCGGGGGCGTCGGCCGCGGCCTGCTCCAGGTAGGTCTCGACCCCGGCGGTGTTGCCGAGGACGTCCGCCGCGAAGGTGACCTTCTCGGCGGAGTCGAGACCCGTGAAGAACGCCCGGGTGGCGGCCCAGTCGCCGTTCCCCGCGGCCGTGCGCAGGGGAGCTAGTTCGGGCAGCGTGTCGAACGGGTCGAAGGACGGTCCCGGCGAGGTGCCGGATCTTCCGCCCTCGCCGCTGGTCGCACTGGTCATGCCTCCGCCCCCCTGGCGTTCCCGGCCCACGGCGCGCGCCTCCTGGCCCCCCAGGGCACGCTGACGTGTACAGGCTGACTTGATGAAGTCGCAGCAGGCTAGCAGCAGGTTCGGACCGTGCGTCAGCCGTAGGCTGCCCGGCATGAGCATCATCGGGGTCGGAATCGACGTGGCTGAGATCGAGCGGTTCCGGGAGTCGTTGGAGCGGACGCCCGGACTGGCCGATCGGGTGTTTCTGGAGCAGGAGTTGTTCCTGCCGAGCGGTGAGCGCAGGGGGATCGCCTCGCTGGCCGCGCGGTTCGCCGCGAAGGAGGCGCTCGCCAAGGCGCTGGGCGCCCCGGCCGGCCTGCACTGGACCGACGCCGAGGTCTACGTCGAGGACAGCGGCCGGCCGCGCCTGCGCGTCAAGGGCACGGTGGCCGCCCGCGCGGCCGAACTGGGCGTCCGCTCCTGGCACGTGTCCCTGAGTCATGACGCGGGAGTGGCTTCGGCGGTAGTGGTGGCGGAGGGGTAGGCGAGCCGTAGGCGGGGGCGGCCGCGTCGGCTAGGTGGGCTGCTGGGGTGAGGGGGTGGCCGCGTCGGCTTGGTGGGCCGCTGGGGTGAGGGGGCGGCCGCGCGGCTTGGTGGGCTGCTGGGAGAGGTGGAGTGTCGGGCGGGGCTGCCGCGCGAGCGGCGGGTACCGGCGGAAAGGGCGTTCTGCACGCGTCGGCCGTGCGTGCGGCCCTGGCTCGGCGGGGTTGCGGTGCGGCGGTCGGGGCAGAGCGGGGAGGGGGCTTCCGGAGCGTGGTGGGCGGCTGTGGGGGAGACTCGACCGTATGCGTACTGCGTACAGCGTGGAGACGGTAAGAACCGCTGAGCGGGAGCTGATGGCGCGGCTTCCGGAGGGCGCGTTGATGCGGCGTGCCGCCGCCGGACTGGCCGCGGTCTGCGCGGAGTTGCTGGGGCGGGTGTACGGCAGCCGGGTCGTGCTGCTGGTCGGGAGCGGGGACAACGGGGGTGACGCGCTCTACGCGGGCGCGCGCCTCGCCCGCCGTGGCGCGGGCGTCACCGCGGTGCTGCTCGCCCCCGAACGCACCCATGCCGGCGGCCTTGCCGCGCTGCGACGGGAAGGCGGCACCTCGGTCGAGCCCGGTGCCGCCGAGCCACTCGTCCGGCGCGCCGATCTCGTCGTCGACGGCGTCGTCGGGATCGGCGGCAAGGGCGGCCTGCGACCCGACGCCGCACGGCTGGCCGAACTCGCCGCGGACTCCCGCGCGGCCGTCGTCGCCGTCGACCTGCCGAGCGGGGTCGAGGCGGACACCGGGGAGGTCCACGGCACTGCGGTCCGCGCCGATGTGACGGTCACCTTCGGCACGCACAAGCCGGGGCTGCTCATCGATCCGGCGCGGGCGTACGCCGGTTCCGTACGTCTCGTAGACATCGGGCTCGACCTGCCGGACGAGGCCGAGCTGGAGGCGTTGCAGCACGTCGATGTCGCGGCGCGGCTGCCCCGGCCCGGGGCGGAGAGCGACAAGTACCGGCGCGGTGTCGTCGGGATCGCCGCCGGGTCCGCGCGCTACCCCGGGGCGGCCGTGCTCGCCGTGTCCGGGGCGCTGCGCGGCGGGGCGGGGGCCGTGCGGTACGTCGGACCCGCCGCGGACGCGGTGATCGCCCGCTTCCCCGAGACGCTGGTCTCCGACAAGGGGCCCAAGCACGCGGGGCGGGTTCAGGCGTGGGTCGTGGGGCCCGGGGCCGGGGACGACGCGTCGGCGGTCGCGGAGGTCCTCGCGTCGGACGTACCCGTGCTGGTGGACGCGGACGGGTTGCGGCTCGCGGGCCGGGACGCCGTACGGGGCCGCGGCGCGCCCACGCTGATGACCCCGCACGCCGGGGAGGCCGCCGCGCTGCTCGGGGTTTCCCGAGAGTCCGTCGAGGGGGCTCGGCTGGCTTCCGTGCGGGAGTTGGCGGGGTTGTACGGGGCGACGGTGTTGCTCAAGGGGGCGACAACTCTGGTGGCCGACGCGGGGGGTGGGGCTGTGCGGGTGAATGCCACGGGGACGGCCTGGCTGGCCACCGCGGGCAGCGGTGACGTGCTGTCCGGGCTCGCCGGTTCGCTGCTGGCGGCCGGGTTGTCCGCGCTGGACGCGGGGAGCGTCGGGGCGTACCTCCACGGGCTCGCGGGGCGCTTTGCCGCGGACGGGGCGCCTGCCGGAGCCCACGATGTCGCTGCCGCGATCCCGGAGGCATGGCGGGACGTACGCGACTGACCGCCGGGGAGGGGGAGGGGAGGGTTCTTCACCCCCGCCGCCCCCGTCGCCCCCGTCGCCCCTGCCCCCCCACGAGCTCTCGGCTTCGCTCGAGCAGGGGGACCGGGGAATCCCATCGTCCCTGGGGCCCCGCCAGCGCGATTCCCCGCCGCCCCTGACAACCCTTGGCCAGAACGGGCGACCCCCTCCGCGCGGCTCACCCGGGGCAGGGGTGCCGTTGCGTATGGCTGATCGCATGATGATCAGACGAATGCGAACGGGGTGCCGGAGTGCGGCGGTGGTGCTCGCGCTGGTGGCCCTGCTGCCGGTCGAGAGTGCCGTGGCGGAGAGCGGGCCGCCCGCCCCCGGCCCGGCGAGCGAGTTGGTGCCCGGCGTGCCGCCGGGCCCGCATCAGCCCTGGCAGATCGACACACCGGACCAGATGCTCCCGCCGAAGGTGTACAAACCGAGCGCCGCGGAGAACGCCGTCGAGCCGCGCGACGCCCCCGTCGGCACGGACGCGCTCATCGAGTACGTACCGCTCAGCGACGCCGCCGAGAAAACCGCGTGCAGCAAACGGTCGGGCCCGTATCAGCGGCAGGTCGAGCGGTGGCTGAAGCGGAAGGTGGACGGCAAGCAGTCCGCCGCCGACTGTCGTGCCATCCGCGCGTTCCAGACACGGCACGGCATCAAGCCGAACACCGGCTTCGCCGGCCCCGTCACCTGGGCCCGTATGCAGCTGCTCTCGGCGATGAAGAACCCGAACGCCGCCAGAAAGTGCCCCGTCAGGAAGTATCGCGTCGCCTGTGTCGATCTGACCCGCCAGCTCACCTGGGTACAGAAGGGCAAGAAGGTGGTGTGGGGGCCGGTGCCGATGCGCAGCGGGCGGGCCGGGTACCGGACCCGTACCGGATGGTTCAAGATCTACTGGAAGCACAAGAACCACTGGTCCACGCTCTACAACAGCTCCATGCCGTACAGCCAGTTCTTCAGCGGCGGACAGGCCTTCCACGCCGTCTACGGCAGCATCTACAACCCCAACGGCTCGTGGGGCTGCGTGAATCTGCGGCTCGCCGACGCCCGCAAGCTGTGGAGCGTCACGAAGACCGGGGACCGGGTGTACGTGTGGGGCCGCAGGGCCGGCACCTGATGCGGGACGGCCGCGCGGCCGCCTACCGGGACCGGCGCCGGGGTGCTGTCAGCCCCCTCTGAGACACTGGGGGCGCGATGAACGAGACAGCACCCCTGCGCGCCCGCGCCGAGATCGACCTGGCAGCCCTGCGGGCCAACGTGCGGACCCTGCGCGCCCACGCGCCGTCCGCGGCCGTGATGGCCGTGGTCAAGTCCGACGCGTACGGCCACGGGGCGGTGCCGTGTGCCCGCGCCGCGCGCCAGGCGGGCGCCACCTGGCTCGGCACCGCCACCCCCGAGGAGGCCCTCGCCCTGCGCGCGGCCGGCCTCGACGGGCGGATCATGTGCTGGCTGTGGACGCCCGGCGGCCCCTGGAAGCAGGCCATCGAGGCCGACCTCGATGTGTCGGTGAGCGGGATGTGGGCGCTGCGGGAGGTGGCGCGGGCCGCCCGGGACGCCGGCAGGCGCGCGCGGGTGCAGCTCAAGGCCGACACAGGGCTGGGGCGCGGCGGCTGTCAGCCCGCCGACTGGCCCGAGCTCGTCGCGGCGGCGCTGAGCGCCGAGGCCGAGGGACTCCTGGACGTCACCGGTCTCTGGTCGCACTTCGCCTGCGCCGACGAGCCAGGTCATCCCTCCATCCAGGCCCAACTCACCCTTTTCCGCGAGATGGTGGCGTACGCCGAGGAGCAGGGCGTCCGCCCCGAAGTGCGGCACATCGCCAACTCGCCCGCCACGCTGACCCTTCCCGAGACCCACTTCGACCTCGTCCGCACCGGCATCGCGGTCTACGGCATCTCGCCCAGCCCCGAGCTCGGCACCCCGGCCGACTTCGGACTGCGCCCGGTGATGACGCTGAGCGCGTCCCTCGCGCTGGTGAAGCACGTCCCGGCCGGCCACGGCGTGAGTTACGGGCATCACTACATCACGCCCGGCGACACCACCCTCGGACTCGTGCCCGTCGGGTACGCAGACGGCATCCCGCGGCACGCCTCCGGCACCGGGCCCGTCCTGGTCGGCGGCAAGTGGCGCACGATCGCGGGGCGGGTCGCGATGGACCAGTTCGTCGTCGACCTCGGCGGGGACGAGCCGGAGCCCGGCGCGGAGGCGATTCTGTTCGGCCCGGGCGACCGCGGCGAGCCGACCGCCGAGGACTGGGCCCGGGCGGCGGGCACGATCGCGTACGAAATCGTGACCCGGATCGGAACCCGCGTCCCCCGTGTCTACGTGAAGGTGAATGAGGAACAAGACAGGTAACCCGGACGGGTGACCAAGACGGGTGACACCGAAGAGCAGAGCGAAGCCCGGCGAAGCGAGCGCAGAGGGAAGAGGAGCGGGACGTGAGCGAGAGCAGCGCGGAGGCCGTCGCGAGTGCGGCCTCGGCCGCCGTCGCCTCCGCCGGGAACTGGCGCAAGGCAGGTGTCGTGGGGACCGCGATAGGCGTCGTCGCCGCGGGCGCCGCCGCCGGAGTCGCCATAGAGCGGCTCACCGTCGGCCGCGGCATGCGGCAGAAGGCCCGCCTCGCCCTCGACTCCGCGGGCCCGTACGGCTCGCTGCGCGGCACCCCCGGCAAGGCGTACGCCGACGACGGCACCGAGCTGTACTACGAGGTCGACGACGCCGAGCCGGAGGCCCCGCTCGCCCCGCGCCGCCGCCGGCTCTTCGGCCGCAAGGCCCCGGCCCCCGTCACCGTCGTCTTCAGCCACGGCTACTGCCTCAACCAGGACTCCTGGCACTTCCAGCGCGCGGCCCTGCGCGGTGTGGTGCGCACCGTGCACTGGGACCAGCGCAGCCACGGCCGCTCCGGGCGGGGCGTCGCCCAGACCGAGGACGGGGCGCCGGTCACCATCGACCAGCTCGGGCGCGATCTGAAGGCGGTCATCGACGCGGCCGTGCCCGAGGGCCCGATCGTGCTGGTCGGGCACTCCATGGGCGGCATGACCGTCATGGCGTTCGCCGACCATTACCCCGAGCTGTTCCGCGACCGGGTCGTCGCCGTCGCCCTCGTCGGTACGTCGTCGGGGCGGCTCGGCGAGGTCAACTTCGGGCTTCCCGTCGCGGGCGTCAACGCCGTGCGGCGCGTGCTCCCCGGCGTACTGAAGGCGCTCGGACAGCAGGCCGCCCTGGTGGAGCGGGGGCGGCGGGCCACCGCCGACCTGTTCGCCGGGGTCATCAAGCGGTACTCGTTCGCCACCCGGGACGTCGATCCCGCGGTCGAGCGGTTCGCCGAGCGGATGATCGAGGGCACCCCGATCGACGTGGTCGCCGAGTTCTACCCGGCGTTCACCGAGCACGACAAGATCGCCGCGCTCGCGCACTTCACCGACATGCCCGTGCTCGTCCTCGCCGGGGTCAAGGACCTGGTGACCCCGAGCGAGCACAGCGAGGCGATCGCCGACCTGCTGCCGGACGCCGAACTGGTGCTCGTGCCCGACGCCGGACACCTGGTCATGCTGGAGCACCCCGAGGTCGTCATAGACCGTCTCGCCGACCTCCTCATGCGCGCGGGTGCAGTCCCCGCAGGGGCTACCGTGGGTGGCTATGGAAGCACCAGCAGCACCGCACAACCCGGCTGAGTCCGCGCAGGACGGCGTCAGCGTGCAGATCACCGTAAACTCCCCCGAACAGATGCAGGAGTTGGGCCGCCGGCTCGCCAAACTGCTGCGCGCGGGCGACCTCGTGATGCTGAACGGGGAGCTCGGCGCGGGCAAGACCACGCTGACCCGCGGGCTCGGCGAGGGGCTCGGCGTCCGCGGCGCGGTCACCTCCCCGACCTTCGTCATCGCCCGAGTGCACCCCTGCCTCGGGGACGGTCCGCCGCTCGTCCACGTGGACGCGTACCGGCTGGGCGGCGGGCTGGACGAGATGGAGGACCTCGACCTCGACGTCTCGCTCTCCGACTCGGTGATCGTCGTGGAGTGGGGCGAGGGCAAGGTCGAGGAGCTGACCGACGACCGGCTGCACGTCGTCATCCACCGGGCGGTCGGGGACACGACCGACGAGGTACGGCACGTGACGGTCACGGGGCTGGGACGGCGCTGGGCGCCGGTGGATCTGGACGTGCTCGCCGCCTGACCACGGCCTGGACGCTCCCTCCCTCCCTCCCTCCCTCCCGTCTCCGGACCGCTCCCGGCCGGGGCGTGCCGGGACGCTGCCGAGCGGGCCTGGGTGCCCGCCGGCTACAGCGCAGGCACCCTGTTCACAGCGTCGGCGCGGCTGTGGTTCGTGCCTTTGGCTAACGTTCCGACAATCCGTCGGCAAGATATTGCGTTCGGCGTCACGGACGTGGTCACATGGACGTCAGTGCGTGGTTAGGTCTACCTAACCACGCTTGCCCCCGGAGCCCCAGGAGGCGTTCATGTCGGCTTCAGAACGTGAGGTGCCGCCGGCGCAGCCGCGCGGGGCGGCCGGGGTGGCCGGAGTCTCGATGCGGGATCTGCTGGCGTCCTGCGCCGCGGCCGAGGCGGTGTCGAGGCCGCCGCGCGACCCGATGCCGGTGCCGCAGGCCCCGGAGGCCCCTGTGGTGGAGCAGCCCCGCAAGGCCGCGTAGAGCCAAGGCCGCGTAGAGCCCCGCAAGGCCGCGTAGGCGCTCCGCCGCGCACCGGTTCGCTCCGCGAGCCGGTGCGGCGTGGCTTCCCGCGCCCCTGAAGGGCGGAAGGGCGCCTACTGGATGACGACGACCTTCACGCCGATCGTCGCGAAGTCCCACATCGCGTTGCCGTCCGCGCGGGACTCGCGGATGCCGCCGAGCTTCTTGGAGGAGTCCGGCGAGGCCGTCGAGCCGTTCACGGCCGCGCTGAAGCCGATCGCGACGCCGTCGACCAGCGTGAACCGTACGACGTGCTCGACGCCCACGCCGTCCGATCCGGTGACCGCGCGGTTGCGTGACGTGACCGCGTAGGAGCCGACGGCCGGGTCGATGGTGCCCGGGGTGACCTTGAAGGTGCGCTGCACCTTGTTGCTCGGGCTGACCAGCCACACGCGGTCGTCGTCGGTCGAGTAGACGACCCGCTCACCGGTGCCGGACTGGGCGGGCAGCGCCGCCGGGTTCTTCTTGTCCCGGGGAGCCTTCGAGGCGGACGCCTTGGGCGACGGCCCGGCGTGCGGATCGCCCAGGGTGTCCGGCACGTTCGCGGACGCCTGGTAGGCGAGGAAGCTGACTGCGGCGACCGCCGCCACGGTGAGCGCGGCAACGAAACCCGAGCTGCTCCTAGCCACCTTGTGTGCCCACCTCTCGTACGGCATACGTCGTTGCTGTGACGGTAGCAGCCGGGGAGCGCCACTCCGGGGCGGCCGTACGTCCGGCCCAGGGGGTGTCTTGTGTGCCGGGCCTGGCTCGCGGGGTTCCGGCACACAAGACACCCCCCGGGGCGCCGTACGCTGTTTGCGTGCTCTTGCTCGCTCTGGATACCGCCACCCCCGCCGTGACCGTCGCCCTGCACGACGGCACGTCCGTCATCACCTCGTCGAGCCAGGTGGACGCGCGCCGCCACGGGGAGCTGCTGCTGCCGGCCGTCGACCGGGTGCTCACCGAGGCAGGCCTCAAGCTGGACGCCGTCACCGGCATCGTCGTGGGCGTCGGCCCCGGCCCGTACACGGGGCTGCGCGTCGGCCTCATGACCGCCGACACCTTCGGGCTCGCCCTCGGCGTGCCCGTGCACGGCCTGTGCACCCTCGACGGCCTCGCGTACGCGGCCGACGTCGAGGGCCCCTTCGTCGTGGCCACCGACGCCCGGCGCAAGGAGGTCTACTGGGCGCGCTACGCCGACCCCCGTACGCGGGTGTCGGAGCCCGCCGTGGACCGCCCCGCCGAGATCACCGAGGCGGTGGCCGGGCTGCCCGCCGTCGGCGCGGGCGCGCTGCTCTACCCCGACACGTTCCCGGACGTCCGCGCGCCCGAGAACGTGTCGGCGGCCGCGCTCGCCTCCCTCGCCGCGGAGAAGCTCACCGCGGGCGAGGAACTGGACGCCCCCCGGCCGCTCTACCTGCGCCGCCCGGACGCCCAGGTGCCCAAGAACTACAAGGTGGTCACCCCCAAGTGACGACCGAGCTGCGCGAGATGCGCTGGTGGGACATCGATCCCGTGGTGGAGCTGGAGAAGGCGCTCTTCCCCGAGGACGCCTGGTCGCGGGGGATGTTCTGGTCCGAGCTGGCCCATGCCCGCGGGTCGGAGGCGACGCGACGGTATGTCGTCGCCGTCGACGACGGCCGGCTCGTCGGGTACGCGGGGCTCGCCGCCTCCGGTGACGTGGGCGACGTACAGACCATCGCCGTCGCCCGCGACCAGTGGGGCACCGGCCTCGGCGCGCGCCTGCTCGCCGAGCTGCTGCGGGCCGCGACCGCCTTCGAGTGCGCCGAGGTGCTGCTCGAATGCCGCGTGGACAACGTGCGCGCGCAGAAGCTGTACGAGCGCTTCGGCTTCGAGCCCATCGGTTTCAGACGCGGCTACTACCAGCCGGGGAACATCGACGCCCTGGTCATGCGCCTGACCGACCCCTCGACCTCCGTACACGGAACGCAAGGAACAGAGATCAATGGCTGACTCACGCGACGAGCCTCTGGTACTCGGCATCGAGACCTCCTGTGACGAGACCGGCGTCGGCATCGTCCGCGGCACCACACTCCTCGCGGACGCGATCGCCTCCAGCGTCGACGAGCACGCGCGTTTCGGCGGGGTCGTACCGGAGGTCGCCTCCCGCGCCCACCTGGAGGCGATGGTGCCCACCATCGACCGGGCGCTGAAGGAAGCGGGGGTGAGCGCGAAGGATCTGGACGGCATCGCGGTGACCGCCGGGCCCGGGCTCGCCGGGGCGCTGCTCGTCGGGGTCTCCGCCGCGAAGGCGTACGCGTACGCGCTGGGCAAGCCGCTGTACGGCGTCAACCACCTCGCCTCCCACATCTGCGTGGACCAGCTGGAGCACGGCGCGCTGCCGGAGCCGACGATGGCCCTCCTCGTCTCGGGCGGACACTCCTCGCTGCTCCTCTCCACGGACATCACCTCCGACGTACGGCCGATGGGCGCGACCATCGACGACGCGGCGGGCGAGGCCTTCGACAAGATCGCTCGCGTGCTGAACCTCGGCTTCCCCGGCGGTCCCGTCATCGACCGGTACGCGAAGGAGGGCGACCCCCGTGCGATCGCGTTCCCGCGCGGGCTCACCGGGCCGCGTGACCCGGCGTACGACTTCTCCTTCTCCGGTCTGAAGACCGCCGTGGCCCGTTGGATCGAGGCCAAGCGGGCGGCCGGGGAGGAGGTGCCGGTGCGCGATGTGGCCGCCTCCTTCCAGGAGGCGGTGGTGGACGTGCTGACCAGGAAGGCCGTACGGGCCTGCAAGGACCAGGGTGTCGACCACCTCATGATCGGCGGCGGTGTGGCCGCCAACTCGCGGCTGCGGGTACTGGCCCAGGAGCGCTGCGAGGCCGCCGGGATCCGGCTGCGGGTGCCGCGGCCCAAGCTGTGCACGGACAACGGGGCGATGGTGGCCGCGCTGGGCGCGGAGATGGTGGCGCGGAACCGGGCCGCCTCCGACTGGGACCTGTCGGCGGACTCCTCGCTGCCGGTGACCGACCCGCATGTGCCAGGGCACGCGCATACGCACTCCCCCGCGCACTCGCATGATCATGTGCACGAGGTCAGCAAGGAGAACCTGTACTCGTGAGCGTCGCGCTGATGTGGGAGGCGCGGGCGGTCTCCGGGCGGGGGGATGAGCTGCTCGACTGGGTGCGGGGGCAGGAGCTCGCGGCCTCGCCGCTGCGCCGGGAGATCTTCCGGGCGCCCCAGGACCGCGTGCTCGTCATCACGTGGTGGGACGCGGCGTACGACGCCGAACTGCCCGAACTCCCCGAGCCGGACGGGGAGTTGGTGACCCGGGCGGTGCACCGGTGGCGCTTCGAGTCGGTGTCCTGACGGCTGCCGGAGCCGGGTCCTGGCGGTCGTCGGAGCCGGCTCCTGGCGGTCGTCGGAGCGGGTGGCCCGGGGCAACCGCCGGAACACGTACCGATGGTGACGTCGGGATGAGTTCCCAGGCCGGAACGCTGAGGTCCGCCTGAGAAGTCTGAGATTTTCCGAAGGAAAGCCCAGAAGAGGTTCCTGCGCGTAATAAATCGGACTTACGTTCCTCCGCGTGAAAGCTGAAGACGAGCACGGGGACGGCCACGAGGGCGTCGCGAGACGCGGCGGCCGGCGGCGCGGGCTGCTGAAGGCCGCCGGAGTCGTACTCGCCGGCGCCCTCGTCCTCTCCGCCGCGGGGGTGGGCTGGGCCTACTGGCACCTGAACCACAACATCAAGAGCGTGGACATCAACAGCGCGCTGGGCGACGACCGCCCGCCGAAGGCCGTGTCGACCCCCTCGGCGTCCGCGTCGGCCTCCGCGTCCCCGCTGCCGAGCGGCGCGCTGAACATCCTGGTCCTCGGCTCCGACTCCCGCAGCGGCAAGGCGAACGCCGAGCTCGGCGGCGGCAGCAGCTCCGGCGCCCGCTCGGACACCGCGATGGTCGTCCACATCGACGAGGGCCGCACCAAGGCGACCGTGGTGAGCATCCCCCGGGACACCCTGGTCACCCGCCCCTCCTGCCCCACGGCGTCGGGCGGGACGACCTCGGTGGCGTATCACGCGATGTTCAACAGCGCGTACTCCGTCGGCGGTCCGGTCTGCGCGGTGAAGACGGTCGAGGCCATGACCGACGTCCGCATGGACCACTACATCGAGATCGACTTCTCCGGCTTCGCGAGCCTGGTGGACGCGCTGGGCGGCGTCACCGTCACGACGGACGAGAACATCGACGACGACAAGAGCCATCTGCACCTCAAGGCCGGCGAACACCACCTCGACGGCACGCAGGCACTCGCGCTGGCCCGTACCCGACACGGCATAGGCGACGGCAGCGACCTGGGCCGCATAGGCCTCCAGCAGAAGCTGGTCAAAGCCCTGTTGAAGCAGATGTCGTCGACCGCCCTGCTCACCGATCCCACCAAGCTCTACAAGGTCGCCGACGCGGTCACCGGCAGCCTCACCACCGACACGGGGCTCGACTCCCTGGGCGAACTGACGAAACTCGGCCAGAGCCTGAAGTCCCTGTCGTCCGACGAGGTCAAGACGGTGATGATGCCGGTGGTGACGGCTCCCTCGGACCGCAACCGGGTGGTGGCCGACGAGCCGGAGGCGAGCGACCTGTGGGCCTCGCTGAAGTGAGCGGGCGTACAACCAATCTCCGAGATGGTGAGTCTCGTGCGGTGACCGTGTCGCCGTAACGGGAGGGTGTCCCGATGTTTTCCCTGCGTTCGCGTGCTCGTTGGGCGGTACCGCTGGCGGTGGGCCTTGTCGCCCTGGGAGTAGGCCAGTTGGGCACGGCCGAGGGGGCCGCGGCTCGCCCCGCCGCCCCCGTACGCGACGACTTCAACGGCGACGGATACGCGGACCTCGCCATCGCCGCCGACCACGCGACCGTCGGGGGGCAGAGCAAGGCGGGCTATGTTGTGGTGATGTACGGGGGCCCGCACGGGCTGTCGGCGACCGACGGGAGCAGGCGGACCGTCATCAGCCGGGCCACGAGCGGGATTCCGGGCAGTCCGGTCAAGGGGCAGGCCTTCGGGACGCAGCTGTCCAAGGGCGATCTCGACGGCGACGGTTACGCGGACCTGGTCATCGGTACCGGCGGGGCCGGTGACGCCGTCGTCGTCTGGGGCGGGGCGCGCGGACTGGCCGGGGGCACATCCGTCCCCGGCGAGAACAGCCAGACCGGTGACTTCGACGGCGACGGCAGGCTCGACCTGGCGCTGTTCCGTCCCGGGCACGGCGGCGGGGACGACCCCGGAGGCACCGAGGCCGTCGTCTGGACGGGCCCGGTGAGCCGCACCGGCGCCCCGGCCCGCTCGTCGGCCCTCGACCCCGAGCACCTCCAGTACGTCGATGTCACGGGCGGCGCCACCGGGGACGTCGACGGCGACGGCCGCGAGGACCTCGCGCTGTCGGTGTACTGCGGCGACGGCAACTACTGCACGGACCTCTACCGGGCCTCGGCCTCCGGCCTGGTGCGCACCGGTGCGCACGGCGGCGACCACTCCGTCGCGCTCGGCGACATCAACGGCGACGGGTATGACGACGTGGTCGCCGGAATCGGCTCCGACAACCGGATCGACGTCGCCTACGGCTCGGCGTCCGGCATCCCGCAGAGCGCCACCTGGAAGACGTTCACGCAGGACAGCCCCGGTGTGCCGGGAGCCGACGAGAGCAACGACATGTTCGGCGCCGCGGTGGCCGTCGGGGACGTCACCGGCGACGGATACGACGACGTCGCGGTCGGCGCCGCCTGCGAAGACCTGGGGGACGCCAAGTGCACCGGCGACGTCACCCTGCTGCACGGCAGCCGCTCCGGGCTCACCGGCACCGGCGCCCAGTTCATCAGCCAGAACACCTCCGGCATCCCCGGCACCTCCGAGACCGACGACATCTTCGGCTACGCCGTCCAGCTCCTCGACATCAACGGCAACGGCTACGCCGACCTGACCGCCGCCGCCCCGCACGAGAACACCGGCAACGGCGCCGTCTGGGAACTCCGCGGCCGACCCGGCGGGATCGTCCCGGACGCGGCGCTCTCCTTCGGCGGCCGGACCCTCGGGACCCCGTACACGAAGGCGCAGTTCGGCTTCACGGTCGAGTAGCCGCCCAGAGCCGGCCTCCACCTCGGTCGTAACCCCACGACCTGCGGAAACGCGTCCGGCGGGAGAAAATTCGAGAAATTCCGGGGACGGTGTCGAAACCGGCGTCTCCCGTTCGACGCAGGGGTGAGAGGCCGGGAGAGCCCGCCTCCGAGGCGTGAGAGCCATACGCGAGACACACGAGGAGTCACCATGCCGCGCTACCTGTCGCTCGTCCGGATCGACGAGAGCACCGCGCCCGCCGAGGGCCCCAGCCCCGAGCTGATGCAGCGGATGGGGGAGCTGATCGAGGAGATCACCAAGGCGGGCGTCATGCTCGACACCGCCGGGCTGACGCCGTCCGCCCAGGGGAAGCGGGTGCACTGGGCGGGCGGGCAGCTGTCCGTCACCGACGGGCCCTTCACCGAGTCCAAGGAGGTCGTCGGCGGCTACGCGATCATGCAGTGCAAGGACATGGCCGAGGCGCTGGAGTGGACCAACCGCTTCCTGAAGGTGCACGAGGAGCACTGGACGGTGACCTGCGAGGTGCGGGAGATCGCGGAGGGCTGAGCCACGGCTTGGCCGCGCGGCCTCGCGGGTGTCTGATGGTGGGCTGTGGAACAGCAGCCCACCGTCCCCGGTGCCGTCGAGACCGTCGAGACCGTCTTCCGTATCGAGTCGCCCCGCATCATCGCCGGCGTCGCCCGGATCGTCCGTGACGTCGGCATCGCCGAGGAACTCGCGCAGGACGCCCTGGTCGCGGCCCTCGAACAGTGGCCCAGGGACGGCGTGCCGGACAATCCGGGTGCCTGGCTGACGGCGGCGGCCAAGCACCGGGCGATCGACCTCGTACGCCGCCGGGAGCGGTACGCGCGCAAGCTGGAGGAGGTGGGGCGGGACCTGTCGGTCACCGCCCCGCACCACCTCGACGAGCCCGCCGACCCGGACGACATCGACGACGACCTGCTCCGCCTCGTCTTCACCGCCTGCCACCCCGTCCTGTCCGCCGAGGCCCGTATCGCCCTCACACTGCGGCTGCTGGGCGGCCTGACGACTCCCGAGATCGCGCGCGCCTTCCTCGCCCCGGAAGCGACCGTCGCTCAGCGCATCGTGCGCGCCAAGCGGACGCTCGCGACGAAGGGGGTCGCCTTCGAGGTCCCGTACGGCCCCGAGCGCGAAGCCCGTCTCGGGTCCGTCCTCGAGGTCATCTACCTGATCTTCAACGAGGGGTACGCGGCCACCGAGGGCGACGACCTGCTGCGTCCCGCCCTGTGCGAGGACGCGCTCCGACTGGCCCGGGTACTGGCCGAGTTGATGCCCAAGGAGCCCGAAGTGCACGGGTTGGTCGCCCTGTTGGAGATCCAGGAGTCCCGCGCCGCCGCCCGGACCGGACCGTCCGGCGAACCGGTCCTCCTCAAGGACCAGAACCGCCGCCGCTGGAACCGCATGCTCATCCGCCGGGGCTTCGCCGCGCTGGGCCGCGCCAACGCCGTCGCCACGGGCGGCCCCGGCCCGTACGCCCTCCAGGCGGCCATCGCCGCGTGCCACGCGCAGGCTTACACGTACGAGGACACGGACTGGAGCCGGATCGCCACCCTGTACGGGCTGCTGGCGGTCCGCTCTCCTTCCCCCGTGGTCGAGCTGAACCGCGCCGTCGCCGTCTCGATGGCGGAGGGGCCGGAGGCCGGGCTCGCCCTCGTCGACGCCCTCGCCGAAGAGCCCGCGCTCCGCGACTACCACCTGCTGCCCAGCGTCCGGGGCGACCTGCTCGCCCGGCTCGGACGTACGGCTCAGGCGCGGGCGGAGTTCGAGCGTGCGGCGGCCCTGGCCCGCAACGAGCGGGAACGCGCGCTGCTGCTGGACCGGGCCAGGTCGAGCGGCTGAGCCCGGTTGGCGTACCGGCCTTCTCCTGGACACCTTCCGTAACTCTGTTCCCCCACGGAACTTCACGAATTACAGTGACCCGGCTGCCATGACGCGGCTGTGAGCCTTCGAGGGGAGAGGCACCGGCCCTGCGAGCGAGCGCAGCTCCGACGTTTCTGATCCATGGGGGGTCAACAACTTGAGCATGTTCACGCGCCGCCGTGCGGCGGCGCTCGCGACCGCGGCGACCTTCGCCGCGGCCACCCTGGCGACGGCGCCCGGCGCTGTCGCCGACGACGCCGGTCCCTGGCCGGGCACCGAGGGCAAGATCCTGGTGGACGGCCCGCTCCTGGTCGATCCGACCACCGGCAAGGCCACCGAGGTTCCGAGCCAGGCCGGCTGGTACGCCGCCTGGGCGCCGGACGGCAGCCGGCTCATCACCACCTGGAGCCAGATCTCGAGCATCCGGCCGAGCGGTGCCTCGAAGATCACCCTGCCCTGGGCGGAAGGGGTCCGCTCCAGCGCCTCGTACGAGGACCTGGCCTTCTGGTGGGGCGGGCGCTACGTCGTCTTCTCCACCGGCGGCCAGCTCGCCTACGGTCCCTCCGACGGCTCGTGGGCGCCCCGCCCGCTGCTGACGGCCACCCAGGAGCCCTCCACCGTCTGCGACAAGGACCCGACCGTGAGCCCGTACGGTCTGGTGGCGTTCGAGCGGCGCATCAACTACGGCTGCTACGACAACGACGGCGTCTGGGTCTACGACTCGACGGCGAAGACGGTCAAGCGGGTCCTGGCCGACGCCGAGCAGCCCGCCTACTCGCCGGACGGCAGCAAGCTGGCGTTCGTGCGGCACGTCGGCGGCGGGATGTCGCAGATCTTCACCGCCAACGCCGACGGCACGGGCGTCCAGCAGATCACCACCGACTCCCGGGGTTACGAGAACCCGTCCTGGTCGCCCACCGGCAAGCGGATCATCTTCGACGCCCACACCACGGGCGACAGCTCCGACGTGCACACCACCGAGTACGTGGACCTGGCCACCGGCACGCTCACCAAGGTGCCGGCCGACCCGGCCGGCAACTCCGGCAGCAACCCCAGCTGGCAGCCGCTGCGCAAGAACGGCACCGGCAGGGTCTGGGGCGCCGACACCTACGCCTCCAACAACGCCGCCTCGCGCTGGACCTGGAACACGGTCGGGCAGAGCGCGCCGGGCCTGCTGGACGCCAAGGCCGCTGTGCTGATCAACCAGGACGACGCGGCGTACTCGCTCACCGCGCCCGCGCTGGCCGGCAAGAAGCAGGGGCCGGTGCTGATGACCCCGAAGAGCGGCCTGTCCTCCGCGACGAAGGCCGAGCTCAAGCGGGTGCTGAAGCCGGGCGCGAACGTCTACCTCATCGGCGGCACGTCCATCCTCGGCAGCGCGGTGTCCTCGCAGGTGTCCGCACTCGGTTTCACCCCGAAGCGGCTGGCGGGGACGTCCCGCTACTCGACCTCGGTCGCGGTGGCGAAGTCCGTGACCAGCGCGCCGAAGTACGTGTTCCTGGCCACCGGCACCGACTACCACTCGGCGCTCGCGGCGGCCGCCGCGGCCGGGGCGGACGGTACGAGCAGCGCGGGCAGTGTCGTCCTCAACGACGGCAACAAGCTGACCGATTCGGTGAAGGCGTACCTCAACGGCCTGAACCCGAAGAACACCATGGTCATCACGGTGGGTGCGTCGGCGAAGTACGCGCTGACGCACACGTACCTCTCCAAGTGGCCGTCGACATACTCCTACTACCCGATCACGGCGAGCACCAACGAGGGCACCTCCGCGGCCATCGCCAAGTTCTGGTGGAGCGCCCCGAGCCAGGCCGCCCTCGCCTACACGAACAACTGGCGCGGCGGCGTGTCGGCGGGTGCGGCGACGAACGTCTTCGGACCCGTCCTGTGGACCTCGCGCGACACCCTGTCGAGCGAGGCCAAGAGCTATCTGCTCCGCGAGTCCGCGAGCACGCAGTTCGTGGTCGGCTTCGGCGGCACCGGGTCGATCGCGGCGGGCACGCTGGACACCGCGGGCGCCTCGATCAGCGCCGGCAGCGGCCAGTTCGTGTACCACCCGTACTACAACGGCCTGGAGCCGGCGAGTTCGGGGCAGAGCACCTTCGAGCTCCGCACGAACGGCGGTCAGGCCGCGACGGTGGCGAGGTCGGGGCCGGTCGGCGCCGAGCCGAACCTGGCACCCCTCAAGACGGTCCACCGGCAGTAGGCGGCGTCGGGGGGGGGCCCCCCGCCGATGGGGGGGGCCCCCGCGCCGCCCCCCCCGCCCCCCCCCACCCCCCCCCACCCCGGGGGGGGGGGGGGGCGCGGCCCCCCCCCGCCCCCGGGGGCGCCCCCCCCGCGACCCGGGTCAGGAACACCGTCACCGCGTTCGTCCCCTGCGGCTTGGGCAGCGCCTTGCGGCGCAGTTCCTCCGGCTCGACGGCCGACCCCCGCTTCTTCACCGTCAGGACGCCGACCTCCCGCTCCCGCAGCAGCGCCTTCAACTTCTTGACGTTGAAGGGCAGTCGGTCGGTGATCTCGTACGCGGAGGCGTACGGCGTCGGGCGCAGCGCGTCCGCCGTGACGTACGCGATCGTCTCGTCGAGGAGCCCGCCGTCGAGGTCCTCGGCCACCTCCGCGACCAGATGCGCGCGGATGACGGCGCCGTCGGGCTCGTACAGATAGCGCCCGACGGTCCGGACCTCAGGGTCCGGCAGGCCTCGCCCGCGCAGCTCGCGCGGACCGGGCAGCAGTGTGGCCCGCACCAGGCCCGGCTCCGTGCCGAACCACAGCACCGCCTCCTTCACGTCCCCGCCGTCCGAGATCCACTCGGCCTCCGCCTCGGCCGGGATCGCCTCGTGCGGGATGCCGGGGGCGATCTTCAGGGCGGCGAGCGGGGCCTTGAGCGCCGTGTCGACCGCCCACGACAGCGGCGGTGAGTACGCCTCGGGGTCGAAGATCCGGCCACGGCCGCCCCGCCGCGCGGGGTCCACGAAGACCGCGTCGTACGCCGTCGTGTCCACCTCGGTGACATCCGCCTCGCGCACCTCGATGAGGCCGGTGAGGCCGAGCGCGTCGGCGTTGGCGCGGGCGACCGCCGCCGTCAGCGGGTCGCGGTCGACGGCGAGGACCCGGATCCCGGCGCGGGCCAGCGCGATCGCGTCGCCGCCGATGCCGCAGCAGAGGTCGGCGACGGCGCGGACGCCCAGCGCGCGGAACCGCTCCGCGCGGTAGGTGGCCACGCTCGTCCGCGTCGACTGCTCGACCCCGTTCGGGGTGAAGAACATCCGCTCCGCGTCCTCGGCCCCGAACTTCGCGGCCGCCCGCTGCCGCAGCCGCGCCTGTCCGAGCGCCGCCGAGACCAGCTCGGCCGGGTGCTCACGGCGCAGCCGGGTGGCGACGGCCAGCTCCCGCGCCGGTTCGGTGCCGCGCACCTCGTCGAGCAGGGCACGGCCCTCGGGGGTGAGCAGGGAGGCGAAGGAGACGTCGTTCACCGGCCCATTGTGGGCCAGTCGGTGGATGGTGCGCGTCCCACGGCGGTGTCGGGGTCGCGCGCGGGGCCCGTCCTGGGAGGATCCGGCACCATGCGACTAGTACGACAAAATGAAAAAACCGGGTCAAAGGGTGCTGGCTGGAGTGTCGGCCGGGGTGTCGGCCTCCGTGGCGGAGTTGCCGTGCTCGCCCTTGCCGCGCTGGTGTCCGGCTGTGGGGACGGTGGTGGCGAGGGTGCGCGGCCGGCCCACGGGCAGCAGGCGCTGAAGGCGCCCCCGGCCCGCGCCCTCGACTCGTACGCCTCCAGGCTCCGCCTCGGACACGCCCAGCGTGTCGCCGCGGCCAAGCACTGGGGGCTGGACAGGACGCCCCTGGACCCCCCGCCCCCGCCCGCCAAGAAGCCGGTGATCAAGCCCCGCGACGGGTTCGAGGTCGACGACCAGGAGGAGCTGGGGCTGCCGCCGGTCTTCACGACCGTCCCGACCAAGGAAAAGATCGTCTTCCTCACCATCGACGACGGTGACGAGAAGGACCCGAAGTTCCTGCGGATGATGAACGACCTGAAGATCCCGTACACCGCCTTCCTCAGCAACTACCTGATCAAGGACAACTACGCCTACTTCCGCAAGATGCGCGACAGCGGCGTCACCCTCAACAACCACACGCTGCACCACCCCTACCTGCCCGGGCTCTCCTACGACGAGCAGCGGTACGAGATCTGCGGCATGCAGTCCGTGATGAGCAAGCAGTTCGGCAAGCGCCCGACGCTCTTCCGGCCCCCGTACGGCAACTACAACCAGGACACCCTGCGCGCCGCCAAGTCCTGCGGCATCAAGTACGCGCCCATCTGGGACGAGGAAGTCTTCGTCGACCACTGGGACTACCGCGAGTGGGACCGTGACCTGCACCCCGGCGACATCGTCCTCACCCACTTCCGCGGCCGCAACGACTGGAACGGCACCATGACCGACATGGTCCGCCGCTTCCTGAAGATGGTGACGGACAAGGGATACGCCGTGGCCCGCCTGGAGGACTACCTGTGAGGTACCGGGTGCGCGCGCTGGTCGCCGGACTGCTCGCCGCCGCGCTGCTCAGCGGCTGCGCGCAGTCCGTCGACCCGATCGAGCGGCTGGGCAAGAAGGCGGCGCAGAAGGTACGTCCGCGCGAGGCGGCGTACCGCCGCTGGGGGCTCGCCGCCCCGCTCGCCCGGCCGCCGCGGCCGCCCGCCCGGACCGCCGCGCGCACCGCGGGGCCGGGGCTGCTCCCGGTCGTGGACCACGTGGCCACCCGCGACCGGGTGGTCTTCCTGACGTACGACGACGGTGCCGAGCGGGATCCGCGGTTCGTCGACATGGTCCGTGAACTGCGGCTGCCGGTCAGCATGTTTCTCACGGACAGTGTCGTCGGGCCGGGGTACGGGCACTTCGCGCAGCTGCGGGCGGTCGGTGCGAGCGTGCAGAACCACACCCTCGACCACGCCTCCCTGCGCGGCCTTCCGTACGTCGGCCAGCGCGCCGAGATCTGCGGCCAGCAGGAGAAGCTGAAACGGCGCTTCGGCATCCGGCCCAGGCTGCTGCGTCCCCCGTACGGCAGGTACGACGCCACCACGCTGCGCGCCGCCGCCGACTGCGGGGTCGCGGCGCTCGTGCTGGGACGGGAGACCGGCGTGGGCCCGCTGCGGGCCGGCGAGATCCTGGTCATCCCCGACGAGCCGGGCCTGACGGGGGCGACGACCCGGCTGCTCCGACGGGTACAGGCACAGGGGTACGGGCTGGGGCGCCTGGAGGACTACCTCTGATCGGGGCGCTCAAGGCGCTCGAGGCGCTCGAGGTGCTCGGGGTACTCCGGGTGCTCGGAGGGCCACGACCGACCGCTCTCGCGCCGGGGACCGTACCGAGGTTTTACGTTCATGTAGGCGCCGCGTTGGCACTCCGCTTGACCGAGTGCTAATCGCAGTCATAGTCTCGGGTCTGGCACTCCCCCCTGGAGAGTGCCAATAGCGACGGGCAGGTCCGGCACCCGCGACGACGGATCGACCTGGTCGCCACCTCAGACAGTTAACCCCGTGAGATCTCCGAAGGGGGAGGTCGGATCGTGACGACCACCAGCTCCAAGGTTGCCATCAAGCCGCTCGAGGACCGCATTGTGGTCCAGCCGCTCGACGCCGAGCAGACCACGGCTTCTGGCCTGGTTATTCCGGACACCGCCAAGGAGAAGCCCCAGGAGGGCGTCGTCCTGGCCGTGGGCCCGGGCCGGTTCGAGGACGGCAACCGTCTTCCGCTCGACGTCACTGTCGGCGACGTCGTGCTGTACAGCAAGTACGGCGGCACCGAGGTGAAGTACAACGGCGAGGAGTACCTCGTCCTCTCGGCTCGCGACGTGCTCGCGATCATCGAGAAGTAATTCACCCAGATTTGCAGTGAACTGCGCCCCTGGCCCCCGCGACCTCCATGAAGCCGGGCGCTGGGGGCGCAGTTCGTTTCTCCCAAGTTTTCCGAGAGGGCTGAATCGCTCCCATGGCGAAGATCCTGAAGTTCGACGAGGACGCCCGTCGCGCCCTTGAGCGCGGCGTCAACAAGCTTGCCGACACGGTGAAGGTGACGATCGGTCCCAAGGGCCGCAACGTCGTCATCGACAAGAAGTTCGGCGCTCCCACCATCACCAACGACGGTGTGACCATCGCCCGCGAGGTCGAGGTCGAGGACCCGTACGAGAACCTCGGCGCCCAGCTGGTGAAGGAGGTGGCGACCAAGACCAACGACATCGCGGGTGACGGTACGACCACCGCCACCGTGCTGGCCCAGGCGCTCGTCCGCGAGGGCCTGAAGAACGTCGCCGCGGGTGCCTCCCCGGCGCTGCTGAAGAAGGGCATCGACGCGGCCGTCAAGGCGGTCTCGGACGAACTCCTCGCCACCGCGCGCCCGATCGACGAGAAGTCCGACATCGCCGCCGTCGCCGGTCTGTCCGCCCAGGACCCGCAGGTCGGCGAGCTCATCGCCGAGGCGATGGACAAGGTCGGCAAGGACGGTGTCATCACCGTCGAGGAGTCCAACACCTTCGGTCTCGAGCTGGACTTCACCGAGGGCATGGCCTTCGACAAGGGCTACCTGTCGCCGTACTTCGTGACGGACCAGGAGCGCATGGAGGCCGTCCTCGAGGACCCGTACATCCTCATCCACCAGGGCAAGATCAGCTCCATCCAGGACCTGCTGCCGCTGCTGGAGAAGGTCATCCAGGCCAACGCCTCCAAGCCGCTGCTGATCATCGCCGAGGACGTCGAGGGCGAGGCCCTGTCGACCCTGGTCGTGAACAAGATCCGCGGCACGTTCAACGCCGTCGCCGTGAAGGCCCCCGGCTTCGGTGACCGCCGCAAGGCCATGCTCGGCGACATCGCCACCCTCACCGGTGGTCAGGTCATCGCCGAGGAGGTCGGCCTCAAGCTCGACCAGGTCGGCCTGGACGTGCTGGGCACCGCCCGCCGCGTGACCGTCACCAAGGACGACACCACCGTCGTCGACGGTGGCGGCAGCTCCGACGAGGTCGCCGGCCGGATCAACCAGATCAAGGCCGAGATCGAGAACACCGACTCCGACTGGGACCGCGAGAAGCTCCAGGAGCGCCTCGCGAAGCTGGCCGGCGGCGTGTGCGTGATCAAGGTCGGCGCCGCCACCGAGGTCGAGCTCAAGGAGAAGAAGCACCGTCTGGAGGACGCCATCTCCGCGACCCGCGCCGCGGTCGAGGAGGGCATCGTCTCCGGTGGTGGCTCCGCGCTCGTCCACGCCGTGAAGGTCCTCGAGGGCAACCTCGGCAAGACCGGCGACGAGGCCACGGGTGTCGCGGTCGTCCGCAAGGCCGCCGTCGAGCCGCTGCGCTGGATCGCCGAGAACGCCGGCCTGGAGGGTTACGTCATCACCTCCAAGGTCGCCGACCTCGACAAGGGCCAGGGCTTCAACGCCGCCACCGGCGAGTACGGCGACCTGGTCAAGGCCGGCGTCATCGACCCGGTCAAGGTCACCCGCTCCGCCCTGGAGAACGCCGCCTCCATCGCCTCCCTGCTCCTCACGACCGAGACCCTGGTCGTCGAGAAGCCGGCCGAGGAGGAGTCCGACGGCGGTCACGGCCACGGCCACGGGCACTCGCACTGACGTCTGACGTCTGACGTCTGACGTCTGACGTCCGAGGCGTGACGCCTGAGGTACGACGCCTGAGGTACGACGCCTTGAAGAGGCCCCCTTCCCAGCTGGGAAGGGGGCCTCTTCCGTCGGGAGTGCTACATCTCCAGCGCGTCGAGCGCCCCGAGCTGCGACATCAGCCCCAGCCGGTCGTACTGCCACCAGCCCTCGGCGATCTTTCCGTCGTCCTGGCAGCGGAAGATGGTCGTCCCGGTCATGCCGACCTGCTGCCCGGTCGCCGGAATGCCCATGAAGTCGCCCGTGTGGGTGCCGCTCCAGGTCCACCGGGTGCAGACGCGCTCGCCCTCGGTGATCTGGTCGTCGACGGTGAAGACGAAATCGAACCCGCCGCGCCACATCCCGATCTCGCGCCGCATCGCGTCGAGACCGATGGTGTCCTGTTCGTTGGACGGATCGTGGTCGTGGTAGTTCTCCGCCATCAGATCGTTGAGCGGCGGCAGTTCACCCGTGACGGCCACCGTCTCGAAGAACCTGCGGATGGTGGCCGCGTACAACTGCTCGTCGCGGACCACGTCCAGGTCCGTGAACGTCGGCATCTCGTCGCAGAGCGCCACCATCTCCCGGAAGATCGTGTCCGTCTCGGGAAGCTTCGAGTTCCGCATCGCCTCTTCGAACGAGGGGAACTCCACGATCTCTATGAAGTGGGTCGCGTCGGACCGGTCCTTGCCGATCACGCTGTGCGTAGCGGTCCGCTTCCCCTTGGTCTTCTCGACCCATGTGTCCATCAGCCGGTTCATGTCGTCGAACCGGCTGGTCCTGCAGTCGATGAGCTGTACGAATGTCATGGCGCCGCCTCCGGCCCCCTGGGTCCGGTTGAACAGCCTCATTTTCCCACCGGAGGGACGACACCACCTACCGCGCAGCTCCCCTTTACCGGGGCTTACCGGGAACTACCGGTTCTTACTGGGCCAACTGTGCCAACTGGGACTTACTGCGGCCCGTACTTCCGTCCCGTCTTCGACGTGATCCCGCCCAGCAGCGCGCGCGGTGTCACCTTCACCAGGCCCATCAGCGCCTTGTAGCGCGGATCGGGGACGGACAGGGACTTGCCGCGGGCCAGGTCCGCGAGCGCCGCCGCGACCAGCTTGTCCGCGTCGAGCCACATCCAGTTCGGGATGTTGTCCGTGCCCATCCCGGCCCGCTGGTGGAACTCGGTGCGCACGAAGCCGGGGGCCAGCGCCATCAGCCGTACGCCGCTGCCCGCCAGATCCTTCGCCGCGCCCTGCGTGAACTGCACCACCCACGCCTTGGACGCCCCGTACGTACCCCGCGGCACGAACGCGGCCACCGACGCGACGTTGACGACCCCGCCCCGGCCGCGCTCCCGCATGGCCTCGGTCGCCGCAGACGTCAGCCGGAGCACCGCCTCGCAGTGCACCTTGAGCATCTTCAGCTCGTCGGCCATCGGCACGTCGAGGTAGCGGCCCTTGTTGCCGAAGCCCGCGTTGTTGACCAGCAGGTCGACGGGGTTCTTGCGGTCGCTCAGACGGGCGGCCACCGTCTCGATGCCCTCGTCGGTCGCCAGGTCCGCCGTCAGCACCTCCGCCTCGATGCCGTGCCGGTCGTGCAGTTCGGTGGCCTGCTCGCGCAGCCGCTTCGTATCGCGTGCCACCAGCACGAGGTTGTGCCCGTCAGCCGCCAGACGCCGCGCGAAGGCGGCGCCGATGCCCGCGGTCGATCCCGTAATCAGAGCCGTTGTCATGGCGCAAGGTTAGTGACCTGGCCAGGGCTCCGGCGCCCGGCGCCACCCAACGCCCGGCCACGCTCCACGAGTTCCCCGCACCAGCGTCACGTGGACCTAGACGCCGTATGTCGCCACGTACTTCCGTGCCGTCGCCAGTGACTCCGGATGCAGGGCCTCGGCCGCTGCCAACAGCCTTGGCAGCAGCTCCCGTTCGAGCGTGGTGGCACGGAACTGGAGAGCGACGGTGACGTCGTGGTCCGGCCGGTGCGCGATCTCGATGCGGTCGCCGGAGCGGATCTCACCGGGCTCGATCACCCGCAGATACGCCCCGGGCGCGCCCTGCTGCGTGAAGCGCCTGACCCAGCCCTTCTCGCCGAGGTGCTCCTGGAAGGTCCGGCACGGGATGCGCCCGCAGGTGACCTCCAGGACGACCTCAGGGCCGATGCGCCAGCGCTCGCCGATCCGGGCACCGGACACGTCGAGCCCCTCGGTCGTGAGGTTCTCGCCGAACACGCCGTTCGGCAGCGTCCGGCCCAGCTCGCGCTCCCAGGCGTCGAGGTCCTCGCGCGCGACCGCGTACACGGCCTGGTCGTCCCCGCCGTGATGGCGCGTGTCGCACACCGTGTCCCCGGCGAGGCCGCTCGCGCCGACCCCCTTCGGCCCGGGCGGCGCGACCCGCACCGAACCGTCCACCGGCCGCTTGTCGATGGCGGTCAGGCCCTCCGGCTGGTCCGTGTACGGGACGGCGCGCGCACGGCCCACGTTCAGGGAAAGAAGCTGCATGGCCCTCACGCTAAGCGATATGAGCCAAAGCGTCGACGCAATATTCGCAGTTGTACCCAAGACTCGCTTATGCTCAATAGGTGATCGAGGCCCGTCATCTCCGCGTGCTGCGCGCCGTCGCCACCACCGGTTCCTTCTCGGCGGCGGGGCGCGAGCTGGGCTGCACCCAGCCCGCCATCAGCCAGCAGATGAAGGCCCTGGAGGCGTCCGTCGGCACCCCGCTGCTGATCCGCACAGGCCGCGAGATGCGCCTCACCCAGGCCGGCGAGGCCCTGGTCCGGCACGCGGCGGGCATCCTCTCCGGACTCACCGCCGCCGAGGAGGAGGTCGCCGCGATCGCGGGCCTGCGCGCGGGGCGCGTCCGGCTCGTCTCCTTCCCCAGCGGCAGCTCCACGCTCGTCCCGACAGCGCTCGCCGCGCTGCGCGCCGCACACCCCGGCACCCGGGTCTCCCTGGAGGAGGCCGAACCGCCCCAGTCCGTCGAGAAGCTCCGGGCGGGCGACTGCGACATCGCGCTCGCCTTCCGGTACGCGGGCGCGGCGGGCGTCGAGGAGTGGGACGACCTGGTCGTACGGCCGCTGCTGACGGACCGGCTCGTCGGTCTGGTGCCCGAGCGGCACCGCCTCGCCCGGGCCGAGTCGGTCGCGATCGGCGAGTTCGCAGGGGAGTCGTGGATCGCGGGCTGTCCGCGTTGCCGTGGGCAACTGGTCGAGGTCTGCCGTGCCGCCGGCTTCGAGCCCCGTATCGACTTCGCCACCGACGACTACCCGGCCGTGGTCGGCCTGGTCGGCGCGGGTCTGGGGGTCGCAGTCCTCCCCGAACTGGCCATCGAGTCCGTACGTCCCATGGGGGCGCGCACGGTCACGGTCGAGCCCGCGGTGCGCAGGGAGATCGTCGCGCTCACGCTGCCGGATCTGGCACAGGTGCCGGCGGTGGCGGCGACGCTGGACCGGCTGGCGCGGGCCGCGGCGCGATAGCCGCGGCGCGATAAGGGCGTCCGTCTCGGCGGCCCCTCGGCGGCCCTGAAGCCCGGGAAGCGTCCCTGTCGCGGCGAAAAGTAGGGGCACGCGCGAGCGTGCCCGTGTGCGCCCAAAGCGCAGAAACGTTCCTTCAGTTGTTCGAAACGTGACCGCTTCCGGTGGTCGACGCCGAGACCAGCCGGTTGCGTGCCCGTCCCATGAGCTCTTCGCGCTCGTCCTCGGTCAACCCGCCCCACACGCCGTACGGCTCGCGCACCGCCAGCGCGTGCGCCGCGCACTCCGCGCGTACCGGGCACCTCATGCAGACCTCCTTGGCCGAGTTCTCACGAGCGCTCCGTGCCGCACCGCGCTCGCCCTCCGGGTGGAAGAAGAGCGAGCTGTCGACCCCGCGGCAGGCCGCGAGGAGCTGCCAGTCCCAGAGGTCCGCGTTCGGACCGGGAAGGCGGGAGAAATCTGCCATTGCGTGTCCCCTTGTTGCCGTTCTGGGCTGCTATGTGCCCATCGACCGTACATCTACGATCTAAGGAGATGAAAATATGACTCATTGCGAATCTAGCCGCAGACACCAGCAAAGGGGAAGAAAACAGGCTAAATGGGGCATAGGTTGTGATGAAACGTTGAGGGTCCGTCGTGCATGTCTGCACCGTGTCCGTGCCCTCACGTACAGTGCCGATGACGACTGACTGCCCCGTAACTCTTTCGAGTGACCATCGTTGAGAGGGCGGAGGCGGTTGAAGGAACAAGCGCTCGGGCAGGCGGCAGTATCCGTCGGCGAGTGTCGACCGCACAGGTGACGATTCGTACCAGCCTGGAGGCTCAAGGTGACGCGCATCAGCTGCGGAGGGCGGCCATGACATCCGTCCTCGTCTGCGACGACTCCCCGCTTGCCCGAGAGGCGCTCCGCCGCGCGGTCGCGACCGTGCCCGGCGTCGAGCGTGTGACGACGGCGGCCAACGGCGAGGAAGTCCTCCGCCGCTGGGGTGCCGACCGTTCGGACCTCATTCTGATGGACGTACGCATGCCCGGACTGGGCGGCGTGGAGACGGTCAGGCGGCTGCTGTCCGCCGACCCCGGTGCGCGCATCATCATGCTCACCGTCGCCGAGGACCTGGACGGCGTGGCGCTCGCCGTCGCCGCCGGTGCCCGCGGCTATCTGCACAAGGACGCCTCCCGCGCGGAGCTGCGGGCGACCGTCACGCAGGCGCTGGCCGACCCCACCTGGCGGCTCGCCCCGCGCAGACTGCGGTCGGCCGAGATGGGCGCCGCCCCCACGCTCACCGCGCGGGAGATCCAGGTGCTGGAAGGCATGAGTCACGGCCGCTCGAACGCGGAGATCGGCCGTGAGCTGTTCCTCTCCGAGGACACCGTGAAGACGCACGCCAGGCGGCTGTTCAAGAAGCTCGGCGCCTCGGACCGGGCGCACGCCGTGGCGCTCGGATTCCGGTGGGGCCTGGTTCGCTAGGTGGGTTCCAGCGGGGGTACGAGAATCCCCGCCTACCTTACGGTGGGCGGGGTTGGCAAAGGGACCCGCCGGGTGTCTGCTGCTCGTTTCGCCGCGGATGCCGCATCCTTGAGGTGTGGAGTCTCTCGGGGACGGATCGGTCGAGCGGAAGGGGAGGGCGCAGGAGATGAGTTCCGGCGCACCTACTCATAACGCTTCGGTGCACAACGATGGACGCGGTGCCACGGATCGCACGACGCCAAGGCACCATGGACCGATGCGCGGCGACGAGACGACGGTGATCGGTGCGCTCGTCCATCGCGCGGTCGACGGCGACGAGCAGGCCACGCACGACCTGCTCGCACGTGTACATCCCTTGGCGTTGCGCTACTGCCGCACCCGCCTCTCCCGACTTCCGGGCGACGCGCGGCACTTCGTCGAGGACCTGGCCCAGGAGGTCTGCGTAGCGGTGCTGCTCGCGCTGCCGCGCTACAAGGACACCGGGCGCCCCTTCGAGGCGTTCGTCTTCGCCATCGCCGCGCACAAGGTCGCCGACCTGCAGCGCGCCGCGATGCGCCACCCCGGCTCGACGGCGGTGCCCTCGGACGAGATGCCCGAGCGCCCCGACGACTCCCTCGGCCCGGAGGAGCGCGCCCTGCTCAGCAGCGACGCCGAATGGGCCAAGAAACTCCTGGCCAACCTCCCCGAAAACCAGCGCGAGCTCCTGCTCCTCCGCATCGCGGTGGGCCTCACGGCCGAGGAAACCGGCCAAATGTTGGGAATGTCACCAGGCGCCGTACGGGTGGCCCAGCACAGGGCGCTGAGCCGTTTGCGGGCGTTGGCGGAGCAGTAGCAGTAGCAGTAGCAGTAGCTGCGGCGCGGCCACTCCGCCAGGGCGGCAGGGGTTTTCCCCGCCGCGACGGTGACAGACGGTGACAAGCGGGGCGGTGCGATCCGGCGGTGCCGAGCCGGGCTCGGTCGGGACGGCTGGTTGTCTCCGTCACACCGGTGCTCCGCCAGAGCCCTTCTCCGCCCCCACTGCGGTGGGGACCCGGCCGGTGAGGACCTGCCGGGCGGACCGTCCCCGGCGGGGGATCCGACGCCCCGGGCGCGGGCCTGAACGGGGATGACACCAGCCCCGTACGAACATACGAAGCCGAAGCCCACCCTCAACCGTGGAATGAGAGAGCCATGCTTCCCGTTAGCATGGACATCCGCACCGATCAAGGCCATTTGGGGAAGGTGTCATGACTGCCAACGTCGACGGAGTGCCCGCCAAATTCGCGACACTCGGGCTGACCTACGACGACGTGCTGCTGCTGCCGGGCGCTTCCGAAGTGCTGCCCAACGCGGTCGACACCTCGTCCCGCATCTCCCGCAACGTGCGTGTGAACATCCCGCTGCTCTCGGCCGCGATGGACAAGGTGACCGAGTCGCGCATGGCCATCGCCATGGCCCGGCAGGGCGGCGTGGGCGTGCTGCACCGCAACCTCTCCATCGAGGACCAGGTCAACCAGGTCGACCTCGTGAAGCGTTCCGAGTCCGGCATGGTCACCGACCCGATCACGGTCCACCCGGACGCCACGCTGGCCGAGGCCGACGCGCTGTGCGCCAAGTTCCGCATCAGCGGCGTCCCCGTCACCGACGGCGGCGGCAAGCTGCTCGGCATCGTCACCAACCGCGACATGGCCTTCGAGACCGACCGCTCGCGCCAGGTCCGCGAGGTCATGACGCCGATGCCCCTGGTCACCGGCAAGGTCGGCATCTCGGGCAACGACGCGATGGAGCTGCTGCGCCGTCACAAGATCGAGAAGCTTCCGCTGGTCGACGACGCGGGTGTCCTCAAGGGCCTCATCACGGTCAAGGACTTCGTGAAGGCCGAGAAGTACCCGAACGCCGCGAAGGACGCCGAGGGCCGCCTGCTGGTGGGTGCCGCCGTCGGAGCCAGCCCCGAGGCGCTGGAGCGGGCGCAGGCCCTGGCCGAGGCCGGTGCGGACTTCCTGATCGTCGACACCTCGCACGGGCACAACAGCAACGCCCTCAACTGGATGGCGAAGATCAAGTCGAGCGTGGGCGTCGACGTGATCGGCGGCAACGTCGCCACCCGTGACGGCGCCCAGGCGCTCATCGACGCCGGTGTCGACGGCGTCAAGGTCGGCGTGGGCCCCGGCTCGATCTGTACCACCCGAGTGGTCGCCGGCATCGGCGTCCCCCAGGTCACCGCCATCTACGAAGCGGCCCTCGCGGCCCGCGCCGCAGGCGTCCCGGTGATCGGCGACGGCGGCCTGCAGTACTCCGGCGACATCGGCAAGGCCCTCGCGGCCGGCGCCGACACGGTGATGCTCGGCAGCCTCCTCGCGGGCTGCGAGGAGTCGCCCGGCGAGCTGCTCTTCATCAACGGCAAGCAGTTCAAGTCGTACCGCGGCATGGGCTCGCTCGGTGCCATGCAGTCGCGCGGCCAGGGCAGGTCGTACTCGAAGGACCGCTACTTCCAGGCCGAAGTGGCCTCCGACGACAAGCTCGTCCCCGAGGGCATCGAGGGCCAGGTGCCCTACCGCGGCCCGCTGGCCAACGTGCTGCACCAGCTCGTCGGCGGTCTGCGCCAGACCATGGGCTACGTGGGCGCCGCCACCATCGACGAGATGGAGTCCAAGGGCCGCTTCGTCCGCATCACCTCGGCGGGCCTCAAGGAGAGCCACCCGCACGACATCCAGATGACGGTCGAGGCGCCGAACTACAGCCGTAACCAGTAGTCGTCAGCGGTAGCCGTACGGCTCGAGGGCGGTCCCGGAGGTTCCGGGGCCGCCCTTGTCGTGGGCGTCGGGGATACTGGGAGGCGCAGAAACGAAGAGGGAAAGGCCACACACGTGACTGAGATCGAGATCGGGCGCGGCAAGCGCGGCCGCCGGGCGTACGCCTTCGACGACATCGCCGTCGTCCCGAGCCGCCGTACGCGAGACCCGAAGGAGGTCTCGATCGCCTGGCAGATCGACGCCTACCGCTTCGAGCTGCCCTTCCTGGCCGCCCCGATGGACTCGGTCGTCTCCCCGGCCACCGCGATCCGCATCGGCGAGCTGGGCGGCCTCGGCGTCCTCAACCTCGAAGGCCTGTGGACGCGGTACGAGGACCCGCAGCCGCTGCTCGACGAGATCGCCGGGCTGGACGTGGACACCGCGACCCGCCGCCTCCAGGAGATCTACGCCGCTCCCATCAAGGAGGAGTTGATCGGGCAGCGCATCAAGGAGGTGCGCGACTCGGGCGTGGTCACGGCCGCTGCCCTGTCCCCGCAGCGCACGGCGCAGTTCTCCAAGGCCGTCGTGGACGCGGGCGTGGACATCTTCGTCATCCGCGGTACGACGGTTTCTGCCGAGCACGTCTCCGGCGCCGCCGAGCCGCTGAACCTGAAGCAGTTCATCTACGAGCTGGACGTCCCGGTGATCGTCGGCGGCTGCGCCACGTACACCGCCGCCCTGCACCTCATGCGCACCGGCGCGGCCGGCGTCCTCGTCGGCTTCGGCGGCGGTGCCGCGCACACCACGCGCAATGTGCTGGGCATCCAGGTCCCGATGGCCACGGCCGTCGCGGACGTCGCCGCGGCCCGCCGCGACTACATGGACGAGTCCGGCGGCCGGTACGTGCACGTGATCGCCGACGGCGGTGTCGGCTGGTCCGGCGACCTCCCCAAGGCCATCGCCTGCGGCGCCGACTCGGTGATGATGGGCTCCCCGCTGGCCCGCGCCACCGACGCGCCCGGCCGCGGCCACCACTGGGGCATGGAGGCGGTCAACGAGGAGCTGCCGCGCGGCAAGAAGGTCGATCTCGGCACCGTCGGCACCATCGAGGAGATCCTCACCGGCCCCTCGCACATCCCGGACGGCTCGATGAACATCTTCGGTGCCCTGCGCCGCGCCATGGCCACCACCGGCTACAGCGAGCTCAAGGAGTTCCAGCGCGTCGAGGTCACGGTCGCGGACGCCCAGCACAAGCGCTGACCCGACCCCTTCCGTACACCTGCGAAGGGCCCGCCCACCGGACGGTGGACGGGCCCTTTCGCGTGCCGCTTGCGGTTACTGACCGGCCTTGCGGGTGCCCTGGAACGCCACGTACGCGGCGATCGCGAAGAAGACGAAGGTCAGCGGGTCGGCCTCGGCCTTCCAGGCCTCCTGGACCACGCTGAAGTGGTCGAAGAAGAGCTCGTTGAAGCTGAGGCCGATCTCCTTGGCGCCGATCATGGCCTCGCCGACCAGCTGGCCGAGGTAGACCGAGGCCACCGACAGGATCACGCTGACGATCGGCAGGATCGGGTTGCGTCCGCCGAAGCGGCCCGCGGCGAGGCCGATCAGGAAGCCGACGCCGACGGCGGCCCAGCCGATCTCGTGCTTGGTGAGGCCGATGATGACGCCGTAGACGCCCGCCGCGACCAGGGCGGCGCCGACGGCGGCTGCGAGGCCGAGCACGAGGTTGTCGCGCGCCGGAGCGGCCGGGGCGACGGGGGCCATCGGGAAGCCGGGCTGGGGAGCGCCCTGCGGGCCGGCCTGCTGCGGGAAGCCGGCCTCGCCGGCACCCTGCTGCGGGACAGGAGGCTGGCCGGGCTGGCCGGCGTACGGGTTCTCGCCCGCGTACGGGTTGTCGACCGGAGGACCGGACGGCGGCGGAGACGACTGACTCATGGTGGTTCCCCCCAGGGACGTCGGCGCACGTGTGGGTACGCCAGGGATGTAAGCGGATGTACGCGCACATCTGAGGCACCCGGGACGCGGGCGCACTTGTGTGCGAGAGCTGCCGCACATTAGCAGGCCGGAGTGACAACCTGTGAGGGGATTTCGGGGAGGTCAGAGCCGGTGCGCCGCTCCGGTGGGGGTCGCCCCCCGGGTGTCCAGCAGCAGCTGGGCCTTCACGGACAGTCCTTGCAGGTCGTACGTGCGGTGCTGCTGGAGCAGGATCGTGAGGTCGGCGTCGGCGGCGGCCTCGTAGAGGGAGTCCGCGCGCGGGACGGGGCGGCCGAGGACGCTCCAGGCCGGGACGAGCGGGTCGTGGTAGCTGACGGACGCGCCGAGTTCCATCAGGCGCAGCGCGATCTCGTGCGCGGGGGTGCCCTGGAGGTCGGCGAGATCGGGCTTGTAGGTGACGCCGAGCAGGAGCACACGTGCGGCGCGGGCCGATTTCCCGTGCTCGTTGAGGAGCGTGGCCGCGCGCTGGATGACGTACCGCGGCATGTAGTCGTTGACCTGCTGGGCCAGTTCGACCATCCGGAGCGGGCGGCTCGTGGGGCCGGTCAGGTCCTGGGGGATGCCGTGGCCGCCGACACCGGGCCCCGGCCGGAACGCCTGGAAGCCGAACGGCTTGGTCTCGGCGCAGCGGATGACGTCCCACAGGTCGACGCCCAGGTCGTGGCAGAGCACGGCCATCTCGTTGACGAGGGCGATGTTGACGTGCCGGTAATTGGTCTCCAGGAGCTGCACGGTTTCCGCTTCGCGTGGTCCACGCGCGCGTACCACCTTGTCGGTGAGGCGCCCGTAGAAGGCGGCGGCCGACTCGGTGCAGGCGGGGGTCAGACCGCCGATGACCTTCGGAGTGTTGGCGGGGACGAAGTCGCGGTTGCCGGGATCGACCCGACTGGGTGAGTAGGCGAGATGGAAATCGCGCCCCGCGCGCAGCCCGGAGCCCTCTTCGAGGAGCGGGCGGAGGAAATCCTCCGTGGTGCCGGGGTGCACGGGCGATTCCAGGATCACCGTGGTGTGCGGGCGCAGCCGGGCGGCCAGCGTGCGGGCGGCGCCCTCCACCTGGCTCAGGTCCAGGCCGCCGTCCGCGTCCCGTGGGGTCGGCGCGCAGATGACCGCGGTGCGGACGCGGCCGAGTTCGGCGGGGTTGGTGGTCGGCCGGAAGCCCCCCGAGAGCATCCGGCGCAGTTCGGCGGGGGTGAGGGAGCCGCCTTCCGGCCCCGTTTTGTAGCCGAGCGTGGGGATGCCGGCGGCAACGGCTGCCTGGGCCAGGGGCAGGCCGAGATGACCGAGTCCGATCACGGCGAGATCTGCGGGCATGGCGTGGGCCGTCCTTCCCAGTAACCGAAGCGGGACAGGTGCGCAAGCCCTGTGGACAGGATGGGCGAGCGCAATGTCAGACTAGGAGTAAATATGACCGATTTGCTGGATTGTTCGACCGTGATTCCTTGCGCGTCGCCGAGAGTTGTCCACAGGCTGCGGGCGGGCGGTGGCCGAACCCGCGCATGACGGTCAGACTTTGGGACAGGGGGATGCGAGCCGGGTCCAGCCGGACAGGCACGACCGGCGCGACAGACAGCGGGAGGCAGCGGTGAGGACAGCGACACTGGGGCCGGCGGAGCGCGCCGAGTCACTGGCGGGAATGGCCGAGCGCGAGCTGGATGTGCTGGTCGTGGGCGGCGGTGTGGTCGGCGCGGGCACCGCGCTCGACGCCGTGACACGCGGTCTGTCCACGGGCCTGGTCGAAGCGCGTGACTGGGCGTCGGGCACGTCGAGCAGGTCCAGCAAACTGATCCACGGCGGCCTGCGCTATCTGGAGATGCTCGACTTCGCGCTGGTCCGTGAGGCCCTCAAGGAGCGCGGCCTGCTCCTCGAACGGCTCGCACCGCACCTGGTCAAGCCCGTCCCGTTCCTCTACCCCCTCCAGCACAAGGGCTGGGAGCGGCTGTACGCGGGTTCGGGCGTCGCCCTCTATGACGCCATGTCGATTTCGAGCGGCCACGGCCGCGGCCTGCCCACACACCGTCACCTGACCCGCGGCCACGCCCTGCGCGTCGCCCCCGCCCTGAAGAAGGACACGCTGGTCGGCGCGTTGCAGTACTACGACGCGCAGATGGACGACGCCCGCTATGTGGCCACGCTGGTGCGCACGGCGGCGGCGTACGGCGCGAAGGTCGCCAACCGCGCACGCGTGACCGGCTTCCTGCGCGAGGGCGAACGGGTCGTCGGCGCCAAGGTGCAGGACGTCGAAGGCGGCGGGGAGTACGAGATCCGCGCCAAGCAGATCGTCAACGCCACGGGTGTGTGGACCGACGACACCCAGGCGATGGTGGGAGAGCGGGGCCAGTTCCACGTTCGGGCCTCCAAGGGCATCCACCTGGTCGTGCCGAAGGACCGGATCAACTCCTCCACGGGCCTGATCCTGCGCACCGAGAAGTCCGTGCTGTTCGTGATCCCGTGGGGACGGCACTGGATCGTCGGCACCACCGACACCGAGTGGAACCTCGACAAGGCTCACCCGGCGGCGTCCAGCGCGGACATCGACTATCTGCTGGAGCATGTGAACTCGGTGCTCAACGTGCCGCTCACTCGCGACGACGTACAGGGTGTGTACGCGGGGCTGCGCCCGCTGCTGGCCGGCGAGTCCGAGGCCACCAGCAAGCTGTCGCGCGAGCACACCGTGGCCCATCCGGTGCCGGGGCTCGTGGTCGTGGCGGGCGGCAAATACACGACCTACCGGGTGATGGCCAAGGACGCGGTGGACGAGGCGGTGCACGGCCTCGACCAGCGCGTCGCCGACTGTGTCACCGAGGACATCCCGCTCCTGGGCGCCGAGGGATACCGAGCGCTGTGGAACGCCCGGGCGCGGATAGCCCAGCGCACCGGACTCCATGTGGTGCGCGTGGAGCACCTGTTGAACCGGTACGGCTCGCTCGCCGAGGAGCTCCTCGACCTCATCACCGAGAACCCGTCCCTGGGCGAGCCGCTGCCCGCCGCCGAGGACTACCTCCGGGCCGAGATCGTCTACGCCGCCTCGCACGAGGGCGCGCGCCACCTGGACGACGTGCTGACCCGGCGCACCCGCATCTCGATCGAGACCTTCGACCGCGGTACGCGCAGTGCCCGCGAGGCAGCCGAACTCATGTCGCCGGTCCTCGGATGGGACAAGGACCAGATCGAGCGCGAGGTCGAGCACTACGAGAAGCGGGTCGAGGCCGAACGAGAGTCCCAGCGCCAGCCGGACGACCTGACGGCGGACGCGGCGCGGCTGGGAGCGCCGGACATCGTGCCGCTCTGACGGCTCTGACGGCTCTGACGGCTTGACGCCTCTGACTGTTCTGGCCGTCCTGCCCGTTTGGCCGGCCCTGACCGCTCGAACGCTCCGGCCCTCTCGCTGGTCTGGACAGACTGGCCGGGGGTTCCCGCGGATGTCACTCGAACGAGTGTCGTGAGCTGGGATCTTTGCTCGGAACCCGTCCGTTCTACGAGGTGCGGGGGCAGAACTCGGCGGCGAGCAGGGCGGGTTCGCGGTCCTGGTCTGCCGGCCCGTCCGTGTTCACCCGGAAGGTGAGGACACGACGACCGTCCACGGTGGCCGCGGTGCGCACGTAGCTGCCGGAGATGCGGCCGTTGTGCCCCCACACCGTGGTGCCGCACGGAAGCTTCACGGGAAACAGCCCCATGCCGTACGAGCCATGTGCGGTACGGGTGTCGAGCATCTCGCGCAGCCAGTGCGAGGGCAGCAGCTCACCGCTCAGCAGGGCGGAGTAGAAGCGGTCCAGGTCGTCCAGCGTGCTGATCAGCTCACCCGCCGCGCCGGCCACGCGCGGGTCGAGTGCGGTGACGTCCGAGCCGTCGGCGGAGTAAGCCCGGCCGTGCGGCGAGGGCAGAGAGGTGCCGGTTCCCGGGAACGAGGTGCCGGTCAGGCGGAGGGGAGTGATGATGCGGCGCTCGGCCTCGGTGGCGTACGAGTCGCCGGTGACCTGCTCGACGACCATGCCGAGCAGTACGTAGTTGGTGTTGGAGTAGGCGAAGCGGCCGCGGTGGGCCGGGGGGTGGGTGAGTGCGATGTGTACGGCCTGAAGCGGGGTCACGGGGACGGCGCCCTTGGTGTCCGCGGTGAAGTCGTACAGACCGCTGGTGTGGGTGAGCAGGGCGCGCAGGGTCAGTCGGCGGCCGTCGTTGCCGGCGCCGCGCACCAGGCCGGGCAGGTGATCGTCCACGGAGTCGGACAGGGAAAGACGGTGCTCGGCGACGAGTTGCAGGACCACCGTCGCGAGGAACGTCTTGGTGATGCTGCCGGCGCGGAAGTGGTCGGAGCGGGCGATTCCGTCACCGGCGCGGGCGAAGCGGGAGCCGGATTCGTCACGGGCCAGCATGGCCGCGGCCGGGGCCTCGCCACGGGTGACGAGGCGGGCGAGGGCGGCGTCCGTCGCCGGAGAGGTGAGGGCGGGTGAGACCGCCGGGGCCGCGGAGACGCGGATGAGGGAGTCGGCCGTGGCCATCGAGACGCGGGAAGGGGAGTGGATCGAGATCAGGCCCGAGGGGCCGCTCGGGGCCAGGCCGAGCAGCGCCAGGGACACGGGTATGGCCAGAAGTGTCCGAGGTGTCCTGGGCGAAGACATCGGCGGTCCTTCCTTGTTGCGGGCCATCATGCGGGACGGACCTGTGCGGGAGCCGGCCGGTACCGGCCTGAGGGGGCCCCTGGGCGTGGAGTACTTGTCGGGTGAGGGACAATGGAGGCTCTGTCAGGGCGGGTTGCATGAGGGGACGCATGTCGGAGGCGGAGCGGGCGGGAGCATCCCGTCAGGACAAGAGCGAACGTCTCCTCGCCGGGCGGTACCGGCTGGGGGATGTTCTCGGCCGCGGCGGCATGGGCACCGTGTGGCGGGCCGAGGACGAGACCCTGGGCCGTACGGTCGCGGTCAAGGAGCTGCGGTTCCCGTCGAGCATCGACGAGGACGAGAAGCGGCGGCTGATCACGCGCACCCTGCGTGAGGCCAAGGCGATCGCGCGGATCCGCAACAACGCCGCGGTGACGGTCTTCGACGTGGTCGACGAGGACAACCGGCCGTGGATCGTGATGGAGCTCGTCGAGGGCAAGTCGCTCGCCGAGGTCATCCGTGAGGACGGCCTGCTCACGCCGAAGCGCGCGGCCGAGGTGGGCCTTGCCATCCTCGACGTGCTGCGTTCGGCGCACCGTCAGGGCATCCTGCACCGGGACGTGAAGCCGTCGAACGTGCTGATCTCCGACGACGGCCGAGTCGTGCTGACCGACTTCGGCATCGCGCAGGTCGAGGGCGACCCGTCCATCACCTCGACCGGCATGCTCGTCGGCGCGCCCTCGTACATCTCGCCGGAGCGGGCGCGCGGGCACAAGCCCGGACCCGCGGCCGACCTGTGGTCGCTGGGCGGTCTGCTGTACGCGTCGGTGGAGGGCGTCCCGCCGTACGACAAGGGTTCCGCGATCGCGACGCTCACCGCGGTGATGACCGAGCCGGTGGAGCAGCCGAAGAACGCGGGGCCGCTGGAGAACGTGATTTACGGCCTGCTCGCCAAGGACCCCGAGCAGCGGCTCGACGACGCGGGCGCGCGGGCGATGCTCAACGAAGTGCTGCACGCCCCCGACCCCAAGGAGTCGGTGCCGGAGTCGGTGGACGCGACGAAGGTCGTGGCCTTGCCGCCGGTGCCGGACGAGAGCCCGGGCAAGGGGAGTTCGGGTGGTTCCGGGGCCAAGCGGGGCGAGGAGGCGGCGGATCGACTGCGCGGGGCGCTGCGTTCCGTGCGCAAGGCCGCGTCGGCGGCCGGGGCCGCGACGGCGGCGGCCACCGCGGCGGCGACCGCACGCGCGAAGGCCGTGGGAACGGAGAGCTCCGGGTCGGCGGCGGGAGAGGGGTCGGCTTCCACCGGTGGTGGGTCCGGTTCCGGTGGCGGTTCAGGTCCTTCCGCCGGTGCTGGGGCGTCCACCGCCGTGTCGCCTTCGGCTTCGGCGCCTACGACTTCGTCGTCGATGTCTTCGGCGCCTACGACTTCGTCCTCTTCGGCGCCGTCGTTGCGGAAGGCCTCGGGTGCCGGCGCGGCTTCCTCCGGTTCCTCCCGGAAGGCGGAGGTTCGTGACACTGCGACGGTGAACTCCAGTTCGGCGAGTGCTGCGGGGTCCGCGGGTGCCGTGGGTTCCGCCGGGGGTGCGGGGCGGGGCTCCGGGTCGGGGTGGCCGGTGGCTCCGGAGCGGCCGCCGCGGCCGGTGCCTCGGGCGCCCATCACGGATGTGGTGCCGCGCCGGACGCTGGTGATCATCGCGGTGGTCGTGGCGCTGGCCGTGCTCGGGACCGTGCTGGCGCTCACGCTCGGCGGGGACGACGGCGGGTCCAAGGACAGCAAGAGCGGCGGCACCAAGGCGGTCGCGTCCAGCGGCGCGAGCAGGGGCAGTGGCAGCGCCGGCAGTGGCAGCGGCGGCGGCAGCAAGAACGGCGGCGACAGCGCCCACACCGACAGCGGTGACAAGACGGGCGCGGCCACGGGTTCCGGCCTGGAGGAGACCGCGAACGCCACGTCGGGCGCGACCGCCAGTGCGAGCGTCTCGGGCGGTGCGGACAGCGGCGGCAAGGCGTCGGGCTCCACCGCGGTGTCGACGTACAAGGCCGGTCAGGGGTTCTCGATCGGGCTGCCGAAGGGGTGGAAGTACCAGTCCACGGACGCCGCGGGTGCCCGGTTCACCGGTCCTGACGGCCAGAAGCTCCTGGTCGGCTGGACCACCACGCCCAAGGACGATCCGGTCGCGGACTGGAAGAACCAAGAGCGGTACATGACGCGCTCGCAGTACAAGCGGATCCGCATAGAGAAGGTGGACTACCGCGACTGGAACACGGCCGACTGGGAGTTCACCTACACGGACGGTGGCACGAAGTACCGGTCGATCGACCGGGGGTTCGTCGTCAACTCGCATCAGGGATACGCCCTGATGTACACGGCGAAAGCGTCCAACTGGGACAGTCGGCTGCGCAAGGACACATGGCAGACGCTGACCAAGACGTTCCAGCCGAAGTCGTGACGTACCGCTCGCCGATGTGACGTTCCGCCACGGATGGTGGCCCTGAGATCTCGCATCCCCGCTTTGCGGGTTGCCTCCGGCACGTATCGTGAGTGGTTGCGGACCGTACGAAGCCGTAACGGGACGCAAGGCGAACGGAATTGACCAACCGGTCGGCCGGGGGAGGCATCGTGGACGACTATGCGGGACGGGTACTGGCCGACCGCTACCGCCTGCCGCTGCCGCCGTCCGACGAGTACGAACTCGCCGAGACCCGGGCCTTCGACACCTACAGCGGGCAGGAAGTCCTGGTACGGCAGGTGCCGTTGCCGGAGGTCGTCGAGGCCGAGGTGCTCGACGCGGACGGGCTGCCGGAGGGGTTCGTGGCGCGGGACGGCGGGGTGCGCCGACCGTCCGCGCGGACCACGCGCCGGCCCACCGAGCCCGCCGTGCGACGGGCGATCGAGGCCGCGCAGGCCGCCGCGCAGATCCCCGACCATCCCCGGCTCGACCAGGTCTTCGACGTGTTCGCCGAGGGCGGGTCACTGTGGATAGTGAGCGAGTTGGTGCCCGCGAGGCCGCTGGCCGCGCTGCTCGCCGAGAAGCCGCTGAGCCCCTATCGGGCCGCCGAGGTCGCCTCCGACGTCCTCACCGCGCTGCGGGCGCTGCACGCGCACGGGTGGGTGCACCGCAACATCACCGTGCGCACCGTGCTCGTCTGCGACGACGGCCGCGTGATGCTGACCGGCCTGGCGGCCGGGGCCGCGGAGGAGGCGCTGTGCGGATACGACCCCGTGCCGGTCCGGGAGGACGCGGAGACCGAGCCCGGCTCCGGCTCCGGTGGCGGCACCGGGCCGGCGGGGAACGGCGGTTCGGCCGGCGCGGCGGGCCGGGGTGCCCCGCGCGGTGCCGGGCCCGGTACGCCGGTCCGGCCGAGTGGTCCGGGCGGGACCCGCTTCGGCGGCGGTGCGCACGGCGTCGCCGTGGCGGCGACGGCGGCCGGTGCCGATCCCGAAGCCGCGCGCCGGGCCGCGATCGAGGCTCGGGCGGAGCAGGGGACACCCGTTCCTGGTGCGCCCCCGGGGGGCGCGCAGGGCGCCGGCCGACGCGCGCTCGAGGCGAGCGGAGCAGGAGGAGCTGCCGGAGCCGAAGGACCAGGGGGGCCTGGGGGAGCCGGAGGAGCGGAGGGCGACATTCGTGCGGCGCGCGCCGGGGCCATCGCCGCGTACCGCGCCGGAGCGCGCGCCGCCGCCCGCGTACAGGAAGAGCAACGGGGCAGCCAGGTCGCGCTTCCCGCGCCCCGGCCGTCGACACCGGCCGAACACGCCGCCGATGCCTCGGCGGCCCCGGCCCAGGGGTCGGGGCTCCCCGGCCAGGGTCTCGAGCAGCGCTCCCACATCCCTCCCGGACAGATAGCCGACCCGTACGGGGTCGGTGGCGCCAACGCCTGGCACGGTGCCCAGCCGCGTCCCGGGACCAGCGCCGGTGGCGTGGGCCAGGGACGCGCGGCGCTCCCCGGAGGCGCGTCCGCCGCGGGGCACGGGGGCCCCGGGCACGCGCCCGGGCGGCAGCCGTCCGGGGCCGGGCGTGGCGGGGGCCCCGGTTCTCCGGCTCCCGCCCGAGCCGCCGGCAACACGTGGGCTCCCGACAGCGGCACCACCCGTACGCCGGACCACACCCAGTCCCTCCATCCCTCCCAAGCTCCCTACAACGCTCGAGGTCAGGGCGGTCGTTGGGACGAGCTCGTCGCCGGGCCGCCCCCACGTCGGGGTCCTGCCACCGCGCTCGCCGCGGAGCGGGCCCGGCAGGCGCGGATGACCGTGGTCGGTCCCGTGACCGAGCGATGGGCGCCGGAGCAGGCCGGCCCGGTGCACGAGAACTGGCAGTTGGCGGCGCCGATCGGGCCCGCGACCGACCTGTGGGCGCTGGGCGCGCTGCTCTTCCGTGCCGTACAGGGGCACGCGCCCTACCCGGAGGAGAACACCGCCGAGCTGGTGCAGTTGGTGTGCGCGGAGCCACCCGCCTTCGCCGAGGAGTGCGGGCCGCTCAGGCCCGTCGTGGAGTCGCTGCTGCGTCAGGACCCCACCGAGCGGCTGGACTTCGAGGAGTTGCGCGGCTGGCTGCGTTCCCTCGTGCGGTCCGCGCCGGAGCCCGAGGCGGGGGCGCATGTCGTGGCGGCGCCGCCCGTCGACCCGAGCCGGCTGCCGATCGTACGGCGGCGGGGCGAGCTCGTCCGCAGGCGACGGGCCGGGCTCCCCGCGACCAGCCCGCACGCCCGCCACAAGCGTGCCAAGCAGGAGAAGTCGGCGGGGCCCCGTCGGCTGGGCCGGAATCTGCTCCTGCTGGTGCTGCTCCTGCTGGCCGCGGCGATCACGTACGCCATGGTCTTCATGCCGAAGGCCGATCAGGGCAGCGGCAGCGGCAGCGGTACGGCCGGTGAGCGGACCGGTGCAGCCGGAGACGTCAGCCCCGCGCCCGACACCGGCGCGGACGGGAAGGCGAGCAGCGAGCCGCGGCCCGACCAGACGTCTCCGGGAGCGGACAGGAGTCCCTCGGGGTCGTCGAGTTCGACGAAGTCGCAGACCACCGATCCGAACGTGGCCCAGGGGTTCAGGCTCCGCAAGGATCCCGAGGGCTTCCGTGTCGCGGTGGCCGACGGCTGGGACCGTTCGCCGAAGAACGCAAGCGGCCAGGTCGTCTACGCGCACGGGGACTTCGAGCTCATCGTCGTACCCGGCCGGGACAGCACGGCGACGTACGGCGGCGACCCCATGACGTACCAGCGGGAGAGTGAGAAGGAGCTCCAGCCGTTCCGGGACTCGACCTGGGCGACGTCCAGCGGGATGCGGCAGATCGACGTCGGCGGACGGACCATGGCCGAGGGGCAGTTCACCTGGCAGGACTCCACGGGCCATTCGCTCTACGTACGCAATCTCGCGATCCTCGTCGGCGGGCACTACCACGTGGTGCAGGTGCGCGGCCCGGAGGCGGAACGGGACGAGGTGACGCGGCTGTACGAGCAGGCGTCGGCGACATATCAGGTCACGGGCTGAGCCGGTGGGGGACCCCGCCTGAGCGCCCGTCAGGGCTCATGTCGCCCTGAACGCCGAATGGTTCCCTCCCGTACCTGGAAGGGAGAACCGTCACAGTGCGGTCTCCGTACGACCCCGCCGGTTCCCTGCGCGGGGACCGCTCTTTAGTCTGACCCCTGTCAAGACCATTGCGGGGAAACGTGAATCAGATGCAGGGCCTGCTCCTCGCGGGCCGCTACCGGCTTGTCGACATCATCGGCAGCGGTGGCATGGGCCGCGTATGGCGCGCACACGACGAGGTGCTGCACCGCGCGGTGGCGGTCAAGGAGCTGACCGCCGCGTTGTACGTCGCCGAGGGCGACCTGGCCCGGCTGCTCGCCCGTACCCATGCCGAGGCGCGGGCCGCCGCCCGGATCAACCACTCGGCCGTCGTCACGGTGCACGACGTGCTGGAGCACGACAACCGGCCGTGGATCGTCATGGAGCTGGTCGAGGGCAACTCGCTGGCCGACGAGGTCAAGGAGCGGGGGCGCGTCGAACCGGCCGAGGCGGCGCGGATCGGCGTATGGGTGCTGCGCGCGCTGCGGGCCGCGCACACCGCCGGTGTGCTGCACCGCGACGTGAAGCCCGGCAACGTGCTGCTGTCCGCCGACCGGCGCGTGCTGCTCACCGACTTCGGGATCGCGCAGGTCGAGGGTGATACGACCATCACGCGCACCGGCGAGATCGTCGGCTCGGTCGACTACCTCGCGCCCGAGCGGGTGCGCGGCCACGATCCCGGGCCCGCCTCCGATCTGTGGGCCCTCGGGGCCACGCTGTACACGGCGGTGGAGGGGCGCTCGCCGTTCCGGCGCACCTCGCCGCTGTCCACCATGCAGGCCGTGGTCGACGAGGAGCCGACGCCGTCGCGGTACGCCGGTCCGCTGGAGCCCGTCATCACCGCGCTGCTGCGCAAGGATCCCGCCGCGCGGCCGGACGCGGCGGAGGCCGAGCAGATGCTCGCGGAGGCCGCGGAGGGTCGGCGGCCTCAGGCGGCGCAGGCGTATGTGCCGACGCAACATGTGGACACCGGAGTGGCGCAGGGACCGGCCCAGGACGGACAAGGCCAGGGCCATTGGTCGACCGCACATGTGCCGGCGCCCCATGGTGGCCCTGGCGGCCCGGTTGTGACGCTTCACCAGCCCGTCCCGCCGGATGCCTACGTCCCTCCGAAACGCCGCCGTGGGCGCACGATCGCCCTCGTCGTGGTCATGGCCGCGCTCATCGGCGCCGGCGGCGCCGCGGCCATGCGGTACGCGGACGACTGGCGGAAGGGCTCCGATTCCTCCACCGCCACCACCGGCACGACCGGCCAGAAGGACGCGCAGGACGGGAAGAAGAGCGGGCGGTCGACGCCCGCGGGTGCCGTCCCCAGCAGCTGGGTGCGCGTCGACGACGCCGAGGGCTTCAGCCTCGCCCTGCCCAGCAAGAGCTGGAAGCGCCAGGCCAACGGCAGCCAGGTCGACTACACGCCCGACGGCGGCAAGCACTTCGTACGCATCGCGGTGGACCCCAAGCCGGACTTCGAGAACCCCTACATGCATCAGCTGGATCTGGAAGAGCAGTTGACGAAGCTGGAGGACTACCGCCGGGTGAGTCTGCAGGCCAACACCTTCCGGGACTGCCGCGGTTCCCTGTGGGACTTCACCTGGACCGCGCTGCCGAAGCAGATGCCGTTCCCGGGACCGCGCCGGGCGATCGAGCAGACGTATGACTCCCGTGACGGCGTCGAGTACGCGATCTACATGTCGGCGCCCGCGGCGGACTGGGACACCGCTCGTCAGCAGTTCGACGTGATCCTGCGCGGCTGGCAGCCCTGAGCCGGCTGGGGCGGATAACAGCCACGGACGTGCGGGGGCCCGGAGGGTCTCCGTCCGGTGCGGCATGATGGGGCCCATGGGGACCGAGGGGGAGAACGTCCGTGTGATCGCCGGCCGTTACCGGCTGGAGGCCAGGATCGGGCGGGGCGGCATGGGCGTCGTATGGCGCGCCACCGACCAACTGCTCGGCCGCCAGGTCGCGGTGAAGGAACTGTCGGTCGACGACTCGCTCTCGGAGGACGAGGCCCGGCAGCAGCGCGAGCGCACCCTGCGCGAGGCCCGCGCCGTCGCGCAGCTGCACCACCCGCACATCATCGTCGTGCACGACGTGGTCGTGGACGACGAACGCCCGTACATCGTCATGGAGTTGATCTCCGGCAGCTCGCTCGCCGAGCGGATTTCCGCCGACGGCCCGGTCGACGCGCGGGAGGCCGCCCGCATCGGCATCGGCCTGCTCGGCGCGCTGCGCCGCGCCCACGAGGCGGGCATCCTGCACCGGGACCTCAAGCCCGCCAACGTGCTGATGGAGGCGGACACCGACCGCGTCGTCCTCACCGACTTCGGCATCGCACAGGTGGCGGGCGCGACGACGCTCACCGAGAGCGGGGCGTTCGTCGGCTCGCCCGAGTACACCGCTCCCGAGCGGATGTCCGGGGTCAGGACCGGCCCGGAGTCCGACCTGTGGTCGCTCGGCGCGCTGCTGTGCACCATCCTGAGCGGCGAGTCTCCGTTCCGCCGCGACTCGCTGGGCGGCATCCTGCACGCGGTCGTCGTCGACGAGATCCGTCCGCCCGCCCAGGCCGCGCCGCTGCTGCCCGTCGTACGGGGGCTGCTGGAGCGCGATCCCGAACGGCGGCTCGACGCGGCGGAGGCGGAGCGGATGCTGCGCGCCTTCCGGGACACGGGGCGTACGCCGCGGCTGATGACCCCCTACACGCCCACGCAGCGGGACGTACCGAAGCTCGCGCCCACGCCGTCACGGACCCCCGCCGCCGCGGCGGAGCGGCCGCCGAAGCACTCCACGCGGGGCATCCTCGTCGCCGCGGCGCTGGTCGCCGCGATGGCGGGGGCGGGGGTGTCGGCCGCCGCGCTGCTGATGAACGACGGTGGGGGCGGTGGGCCGTCCCCGTCGCGTACGACGAGTACGTCGAGTGCATCCGGTTCATCGAGTACGCGGCCGAGCTCGCCGTCGCGCACCTCGCAGCCGGCGTCCGCGAGCCCCGCGCCCACCGTCACCGTGACCCGGCAGCAGGCGCCGACCTCCAGCGCGCGCACCGCGCCCTCGGGTTACCGCATCGCGCCGGATCCGAACGGCTTCTCCCTCGCCGTGCCGGACGACTTCACGCGGGATCCGCAGGGCGAGCGGGTCTTCTACCTGTCACCGGGGCAGGTCTTCCGCCTCGGCATCAAGGTCACCGAGCCCGCGGCGGGCGGCCCGGTCGCCGTGATGCGGGCGGCGGACGCCAGGGGGTCCTCCACGAACCCGGGCTATCGCGACGGCACGGTCACGCGGACCACGCACGACGGACAGCCCGCCGCTCTCTGGGAATTCACCTGGAACGGCTTCACCGAGGCGGAGGGCGCGCGGCACACGTACGACCTGTGCTGGGAGGAGGGCGGCCGGATGTACGACGTGTGGGTGTCGGCACCGGTCGGCAAGGTGACGGAGGCGAAGGAGTACTTCGACGTGGCGGTGGATACGTTCCTACCCTCGTGAACGGGCGATTCCCGCAAACGGGAGATAAGGGCTGATGCACGTCACGGGTCTGTGACCGGAAAGCGACGAGGGTGGTAGCAGGGGCGCCCGCCGCGATATGCATGAAGCCATGAGCAGCAACGGGGGAGTCCCTCACGGGTCCGACGAACCAACGAGTTTTGGTCTGCAACCGCCGCGGCCGGCGGTACCGGCGCAGCAGCCGGGCGTCCCGTACCCGGGCAATCCGTACGCCGCGCCCACCCAGGTCGTACCCGGGCAGCAAGCACAGGACGGGCTTGGGCAGCAAGTGCAGGACGGGCCTGGGCAGCAAGCACAGGTCGTACATGGGCGGCAAGCGCGGGCCGTGCCTGGACAGTCGGCGCAGGCGGCACCTGAGCAACAGGAACAGGACCCGGGTGCCGGGCGGTTGATCGCCGGCCGTTACCGGCTCCTCGCCAAGCTCGGGCACGGCGGTATGGGCACGGTCTGGCGGGCCAAGGACGAGACGGTGGACCGCGAGGTCGCCGTCAAGGAGCTGCGCGTTCCGGACCATCTTTCCGAGCGCGAACGGGCCAACGCCTTCGAGCGGATGCGCCGCGAGGCGCGCGCGGCAGCGCGGCTCGACCACCCGGCGGTCGTGAACGTGCACGACGTCGCGGTCGTGGACGGACAGCCCTGGATCGTCATGGAGTTGGTGCGGGGCCGCTCGCTGGGCGACGCCCTCCAGGAGGGCACGCTCGGCGTCCGCGAGGCCGCGCGGGTCGGCCTGGAGGTTCTCGGCGCCCTGGAGGCCGCCCATGCGGCGGGCGTCCTGCATCGCGACGTCAAGCCCGACAACGTCCTGCTGGGCCGCCACGACCGTGTCGTGCTCACCGACTTCGGGATCGCCCAGATCGAGGGCGAGACGAATCTGACGGACACCGGCGGTTTTGTCGGCTCGCCCGAATACATCGCCCCGGAGCGGGTGTTGGGCCAGCGGCCGGGGCCCGCCTCCGACCTCTGGTCGCTCGGCGTGGTCCTGTACACGGCCACGGAGGGCGTCTCGCCCTTCCGTCGCAGCAACACGCCCGCCACGCTCCAGTCGGTCCTCAACGCCACGCCCGCCGTGCCCGCTTCGGCGGCCGGCCCGCTCGCCCAGGTCATCAACGGCCTCCTGGACAAGGACCCGTCGCGCCGCCCCGCCGCGGCGCGGGTCCGCCGGCTCCTGGAGGAGGCGGCGAATCCGCCGGCGCCGGAGCCGACGCGCGTCGTGCAGCAGATCGCCGTACCGGGCGGCAAGGGCCTGCGCGTCGGCCGCAGGGCGTTGTTCGGCCTCGGCGCGGCGGTCGTCGCGGCCGCGGTGGCGGCGTACCTGGTGGTCGCGAACCCGTTCGCGGGGCCGCTGCCGGACGGCTGGGCGAAGCACCACGTCACGGATGTCGCCGCGACGGTTGCGGCGCCCGCGGGCTACGAGAAGTCGACGCCCGACCGCTCGTCGGACAAGGGCCACTGGGTCACGTACACCGACCCGAGCGGCGGCATCTGGATCGGCCTGACCCTCGCCAGGAAGTCCGAGGACGACAACAAGCAGATCAAGGACTCCGCGGCGGCCGAAATGTACGCCGACAACGGTGAGTTCAAGGACAGCGGCGAGTACGAGCTGGGCATGCCCGAGGGGCCGAGGACGGACACCCAGGGGGACACGACGTACCACGGCAAGAAGGCCGCCGAGAACACGGTGGTCTACACGACCACCGACAGCCAGAACCCCCGTCCCCGCGAGCTGAAGATCTTCTACTACAAGTCCTCGGCGGGCGACATGTACAAGCTCACGGTCAGCTATCCGGGCAAGGGTGACTTCACGGCTCGGGGCCGTGAAGTCGCCAGGACGGCGATCGCGAACCTGGGCATCGACAAGCTCTGAAGGGCCCCATGGTGTGGACGGCGGCGGCCGGGAGGAAGGGCGTCGCACGACCCACCGTCAGCGCCGGCCATCTACCCGCCGGACGGCACGGTGCTCGTCGAGTGCCTGATGGGCGGACAGGTGACGGTCGCGACCGTTCCGGAGTGATCAACCCGTGATCGTCGCGATCGTCGGACCGACAACCCCCTGATCAGCGCATTTGTTGCCAGCGATCACTGGCGCCGTGTGAGTACTCCGTGAAAGCCGATTACCGACGGGTACCCAAAGGGCGCAGCCGGGCATACCCTGCGGCTCATGACGGACTCGCAGGCTGCGGAGCAGGCCACGGAAACGACCGGCGACACGACCGGCGACTCGACCGGGGAAACGACCGGGGAAACGACCGGCGCGGAAGAGGCTGGTACGGCCGAGACGGGGACGGCCTCGACGGGTGCGGCCGAGACGGGTGCGGCCTCGACCGGTGCGGCCGAGACAGGTGCGGCCTCGGCCGGCGCGGCCACGCCGGTGACCGGTTCCGTCACGGCCGGTACCAACCCCCTCGCGCCCGCCCCCACCGGCGCCCGCACCGCCGCCGACGTCGTGACACCCGAGCTGGTCGCCCAGCTCACCAAGGGTGTCGTCGGGTCCGCCCGGACCGCCAACCACACGCCGTTCACCGGCGAGAAGCTGGCCGACCTGCCCGAGTCCACGCCCGAGGACGTCGCGACCGCCTTCGAGCGGGCCCGGAAGGCTCAGGTCGCCTGGGGCGCCACCCCCGTACGGCAGCGCGCCGCCGTGCTCCTCCGCTTCCACGACCTCGTGCTCGCCCGCCAGGCCGAGGTGCTCGACCTGATCCAGCTGGAGACCGGCAAGGCCCGGCTGCACGCGCACGAGGAAGTGCAGGCGGTCGTCGTGGCCGCCCGGCACTACGGCCGCAAGGCCCCCGCGTACCTGCGCCCCAAGCGGCACACCGGCGCCGTCCCCACCCTCACCAAGGTCACCGAACTGCGCCACCCGCGCGGCGTCGTCGGCCAGATCGCGCCCTGGAACTACCCCCTGGAACTGTCGGTGGGCGACGCGCTCCCCGCCTTCGTCGCGGGCAACGCCGTCGTGATGAAGCCCGATACGGAGACGTGCCTGACGGCCCTGTGGGCGCGCGACCTGCTCATCGAGGCCGGGCTGCCCGCCGAGGTGTTCCAGGTCGTCATCGGGGACGGGCCTGTGGTCGGCCCCGAGGTCGTCAAGCACGCCGACTACGTCTCCTTCACCGGGTCCACCCGCACCGGGCGCGAGGTCGCGCAGGGCGCCGCCGCCCGCCTCGTGGGCGTCTCCCTCGAACTCGGCGGCAAGAACGCCATGGTGGTCCTCGACGACGCGGACATCGACAAGGCCGCCGCCGGTGCCGTCCGCGCCTGCTTCTCCTCCGCCGGCCAACTCTGCATCTCCATCGAGCGGTTGTACGTCCACGAGTCCGTCGCCGACGCGTTCGTGGAACGGTTCGCGCAGCGCACCAGGGCCATGCGGCTCGGCACGTCCCTCGCGTACGGCGCCGACATGGGCTCGCTCGTCGGGGAGCGGCAGCTGGAGACCGTGACCCGGCACGTGGAGGAGGCCGTCGCGAAGGGCGCCACGGTCGTCGCCGGTGGCGTCGCCCGGCCCGACATCGGCCCCTACTTCTTCGAGCCGACCATCCTCGACGGGGTGGCAGCCCCCATGGCCGTCTGCGCCGAGGAGACCTTCGGGCCCGTCGTCTCCCTCTACCGGTTCAAGACCGAGGACGAGGTCGTCGAGCTCGCCAACTCCACCCCGTACGGCCTCAATTCGTCCGTCTGGACCAAGGACGGGCGCAAGGGGCGGGCGGTCGCGGCGCGGCTGCGCACCGGCACCGTCAACGTCAACGAGGGCTACGCGCCCGCGTACGGCAGTGTCCAGTCGCCCATGGGCGGCATGAAGGACTCCGGCCTCGGCCGCCGTCATGGCTCCGAGGGCATCCTCAAGTACACCGAGGCGCAGACCGTCGCCCAGCAGCGGCTCCTGCCGATGGCACCGTCGCTGGGGATGGACGACGAGAAGTACGCGGCGTTCATGAGCACGAGCCTCAAGGTCATGAAGGCGCTGCGCCTCCGCTAGGCCTCAACACCGTTCTCGACGAGGAGAGCAGCACGTGTCACAGGAGAACTCTGTCCAGAATCAGGACACGGACGGCACCCCGGAGCCCGGCGACTCCACGTACGACTACGACGTCATCGTCGTCGGCTCCGGCTTCGGCGGATCGGTGACCGCCCTCCGGCTCACCGAAAAGGGCTATCGCGTGGGGGTGCTGGAGGCCGGCCGTCGCTTCACCCCCGACACGCTGCCCAAGAACTCCTGGGACATCAAGAACTACCTCTGGGCCCCGAAGCTCGGCATGTACGGCATCCAGCGCATCCATCTGCTGGGCAACGTGATGGTGCTGGCGGGCGCCGGCGTCGGCGGCGGTTCCCTCAACTACGCCAACACCCTCTACGTACCCCCGAAGCCCTTCTTCGAGGACCCGCAGTGGAAGGACATCACCGACTGGGAAGGGGAGTTGAAGCCGTACTACGACCAGGCCCGGCGCATGCTGGGCGTGCGGCTCAACCCGACCATGACGCCGTCGGACGTGCATCTCAAGGCGGCCGCCGAGCGGATGGGCGTCGGCGACACGTTCCACATGGCACCGGTGGGCGTCTTCTTCGGGGACGGGGAGGACGCCGACGGCGGAGCGAAGGCCGCGCCCGGGCAGCAGGTCGACGACCCCTACTTCGGCGGTGTCGGGCCCGCCCGCAAGGCCTGCACCGAGTGCGGCGAGTGCATGACCGGCTGCCGGCACGGCGCGAAGAACACCCTCAACGAGAACTACCTCCACCTCGCCGAGAAGGCGGGCGCCGTGGTCCATCCCATGACGACCGTCGTGTCCGTCACCGACGACTCGCAGGGCGGATACGCCGTCGCCACCCTCCCCACCGACCAGAAGCGCAAGGGCAAGGGGCGGACCTTCAAGGCGCGCCGGGTCGTCCTCGCGGCCGGTACCTACGGCACGCAGACCCTGCTGCACCGCATGAAGGAGGGCCGCCAACTGCCCTACCTCTCGAAGAAGCTGGGCGAGCTGACCCGCACCAACTCCGAAGCGCTGGTGGGCGCGCAGACCGACAACCGGCGCTACCGCAAGGTCACCGGCGAGCCCAGGGTCGACTTCACCCGCGGTGTCGCCATCACGTCCTCGATCCATCCCGACGAGAACACCCATATCGAGCCGGTCCGCTACGGCAGGGGATCCAACTCGATGGGCGGCCTCTCCATCCTCCAAGTGCCGTACGCGGAGGGCTCGTCCAGGGTGCTCGGGTGGCTCGCCAACGCGGTGCGGCACCCGCTTCTCGTGGCCCGCTCGCTCTCCAACCGCCGCTGGTCCGAGCGGACCATCATCGGGCTGGTCATGCAGTCGCTCGACAACTCCCTGACGACCTATCTGAAGCCGAACGGCGCGGGCAAGGGTCTGTTGACGGCACGTCAGGGGCATGGCTCACCCAACCCCAAGCAGATCAGGGCGGCTTCGGAGGGCGCCTCCGCGATCGCCGCCGAGATCAACGGCTTCGCGGGCAGCAACGTGGGCGAGCTGATGGGGACGCCGCTGACCGCGCACTTCCTGGGCGGCTGCCCGATCGGCGCCACCGCCGAGGAGGGCGTCATCGACCCGTACCACCGGCTGTACGGGCACCCCGGGATCTCGGTCGTCGACGGCGCCGCGGTCTCCGCGAACCTCGGCGTCAACCCGTCGCTGACCATCACCGCCCAGGCCGAGCGGGCGATGTCGTACTGGCCCAACAAGGGCGAGGCCGATCCGCGCCCGGCGCCGGGCGCGGCGTACGAACGTCTCAAGCCGGTCGAGCCGCGCCACCCCGCCGTCCCCGCGGACGCGTTCGGCGCGCTGAAGCTGCCGTTCCTGGGGATGCCGACGGTGCCGCCGAAGCCGTAGTCCCGTACCCCATCGCGGTACGGACGAAGAAGGACCTGCGCCCCCCTCCGAGCGCAGGTCCTTCTTCGGTTGACTGGTGAGCCGCTTACGCGGTCACGTCACCCGACTTGCGGCGGCGCACCACGAACACCGCACCGGCACCGGCGACGACGGCGAGGCCGCCGACGAGACCGATGATCGGCAGGGCGGAGCTGGAGCCGGTCTCCGCGAGGCTGCCGTCGACCTGGGGCGTGTTGCTCTTGTCGGCCGGCTTGTCCGAGACCGGAACCTTGCCGCCTTCCTGCGGCTTGGTGCCGTCGGTGTCCGTGCCGGCGGCGACGATCTGGAACTTGTACGCCACCTCGCCGAAGCCCGTGCACTCGCCGTCGGCGTCGCCGTAGATGCTGGCGCCGAGGGAGAAGCCGGCGCCGACCGGGGCGCTGGACTTCACGTTGATACGGAGCGGGATGTCGACCTCGTAGTCGGGCTTGAGCTCGTCGGTGTAGCCGACGAAGCCGACCGCGTACCCCCCGGAGTCGACGTCCTCCCAGACCTTGTCGTCCGGGTTGTAGGCCTGGAGCTGGACCTTCTTGCTCTGGAAGAGGTTGTCACCGGCCTTGTCGGAGGACGCGCCGGCGAAGAAGCCCAGCTCGGTGAGGGTGGAGTCGGAGTTGTTCAGCACGTTCAGGGAGAACTTGTGCCAGCCGCTGCCGGCCGCGATCTTGCCGGGCAGGCCCGTGATCGACACGTCGACCTTGGAGTCCTGGCACTCGGACGGCTCCGGGTCCGGCGACGGAGACTCCTCGGGCGCGGAGGTGCTCGGCGCCGGGCTGGTCGCGGTGTCGCTGGGGGTCGGAGTGCCCGAAGCCGGAGGCGTCGTGGTCGCGCTCTCGGTCGCGGTCGGAGAGGTGTCGGGCGCGGGAGTGGTCTCCGTCTGGGTCGGCGTCGGGGACGTCGACTCGCCCGGAGTCTCGGTGGCGGGCGCGGTCGCGGTCGGCGTGGGGCTCTCGTCCGTCGCGAACGCGACCGGCGCCGACAGCAGCGCCAGCGGGGCTATGACGGCCGTTGCGGCCGCAACGGCCATGGCACGACGAAGCTTCATGAAGACCTCGGAAAGTCCGGTCGCGCCGCGACGTCGCGGCGCTTCGAATGGGTGAGGCCTCCGCGTGTGGGGCGCGGGTGTGGCCGTTGGTTCTGCAGGTGTGACCGGTGAAACCTGAGAAGGGTTGTCCGTTCCCTCACATAATTTTTATGTGTGCTGAGTCACACCTGGGTGCGCCTTGTGCACGGTCTTTCGATCCGCCTAGAAATGACCCTCGTGTCTGACAAGCACCCCGGGGAAACCGGGGAAACGGGGGAGACCGGGGAACCTTCCGTCCCTGACGACGTGTGGGAACAGTTCGCCCGCGACAGCGAGCGCGACATCCGCACCTCGGCTCCGAAAGAGCCGTCCGCACGGGCGCGCATGGTGACGGAGCGGCTGCGGCAACAGGACGCGCGCGGCGCTCGGCAGGGCGAAGGGCGGGGTGCCCGGCGGAACGCCCAGCCGGAGGGCTGGAGGGCGGGCCCCGAGTGGCGCGAAATCGACGGCCGCGCGGCCCGGCGCCGTCGCCTCTGGGCGATCATCGGCGTCCCGCTCGCGACAGCCGTGGCGGTCGTGGCGATGAAGCCCTCGCTCCTACCCGGCGATCCCTTCGGCACGTCGTCCGGCGGCCCCGCGGCCGCCTCCCCGCTGCCCGCCGAAACCGCGCAGCCGACCGCGCCCCCGTCCTCCGCCGCGGCCGCCACACCCACCCTGGACAGGCCGTTCGCCGGATCGCCGGCCGAACGCTGGGCGGACGGCGCGGCCGGCATAGCCGTCCCGGAGGCCACGGCGGTCGGCTCACTGACGCGGGCCCAGGTGGCCGACGCGCTGCGGCAGACCAAGACCCTCCTCGTCGACGCGAACCTCGACCCGGCGACCCTGGGCGGCAAAAGCCCCGAGGCCGCGCTCGCCACCCTCGACCCGAAGCAGCCCGGGATGCTCGACGACCTGAAGAGCCGGCTGCGTGAACCGGGCAGAAAACACGATCCGCTGTCGCTCTTCAGCCGGTTCGACCCCGACGAGGCCCATGTGGTCGGGGACGTGGTCAAGACCCGCGGCCGGATGACCTTCGAGCCGGGCAAGAACGCGTCCGCCGTCATCCACGCCGACTACACCTTCGTCTATCCGCTCACCCCCGCCGACCACACCTCGACCGAGGTGACCCGCACGATCGTGCGCCGCGTCCTCGACGTGCGGGTCGTCGACCCGGGCAGGTACCGGGCCACGCCGGGCAAGTTGTGGATCGTGCGGTACGACGAGGAGTTCGGCAATTCGGCCTGCGACGTCTACGACGGCTTCCTGCACCCGCAGTTCCCCTCCGACGCCCCCACGGGCGCGCCGCCGACCGGCCCGACCACCGACCCGTACGACCGCAGCCGCGACATAGGGCACTCCGCCACCGACACCTGCGGGACGGCGTCCCGCACCTGATTCCGCCCGGTGACGGGCATGGCGAAGGGCCCCGCGGGGCGGAGCCGCGGGGCCCTTCTCGGTCAGCACCGACGTCAGGGCAGCGCCGGTGCCTGGGGAGCGGCGCCGGGGGGTTGCGCCGCTGGTCGGGGGTGACCGCCGGTCGTGCGCCCCGGTGCGCTGGGGGCGCGCACATGGTGTCGACCATTGGCGGTCAGGTCGTACGGAGACGGATGCGGTTGTCTGCTGGGCGGGACACGTACGGGGGTTGTCTGCGACGGGACGTGGGGCCGTTCCCGCTTGGTGGGCTGTTCTCGCATCGTGCTCGACGGGCGACGGCCTCCGCAACCGTCGTGACCGCCTCGAACGGATTCCGCCGGTCGGCCCCGGGCGTCCCCGGAGCCGGCCGTTCTCTTGAGTGACCGGGCTGCTGTCCCCTGCCGTCCGGTCACAACCCTGGAGCGAGGTCCCACGACGCACAGCACGAGGCGTACGTCTCATCGCTCCAGCGGAGCCACGCGTGGTTCTTTCGGGCCCGCCCCTGGCTGACACGGACACCGGGACCAACGAAGGCCGCCGCGCGCCGGTCACGCGCCGTACGGGTGAGAGCGGATGCGTACGTGCGTACGTCCGTACGCCGGCTACGGGGCTCAGATACGGCCCCGGCACAGCTCCAGCAGTGTCATCGCCAGCGCGGTGCCCGGCTTGCCCAGCGCGTCCCGGAAGTGGCCGAGGATCTCCATCTCGCGCGAGAGGTTCACCCGGCGGCCACCGGAGGAGACCCGGGCCTCCTGGATCACCGCCGACACCGCCATCCGTTCCTGGACGAGACCGATGATCCGGTCGTCGAGGGCGTCGATGCGTTCACGGGCACCGGTGATCACGTCGGCGGCCTCGTCGGTGCGGGCGCCGGTCTTGTCCAGTACGTCGGCCATGGTGGGGCTCCTCGGTGGAAGGGGTACCCCGGAGCGACACGGTCCGGAAACGACAGGCGCCCCGGGCCTTGTCGGCCCGGGGCGCCTGGGAAGTCGCTTGTCAGTTGCTCAAGCAGCACGACCATGGCAGCCGGCGGGCCGGGTGCCATAGGTAAACGCGAAGGTCTGGTGCATGAGCATGGAAGCAGTATGCCCGTGGGGGCGGACGGGGTCCAAGCGGGTTCGGATATTGAGATGCGGGGCTGCGCCCCGTAAGGGGCGCGGGGAACTGCGCGACAAGCCCTCACCCACCCGCAGCCAAAAGGCAACCCGGGGGGCTGGGGCGCGGCCCCAGGTACGGGACGGGCAGGGGCGGAGGGGGCGAAAAAACGGGCGTAGGCACCCCCGCTCCAGCCCCCGGTAGAATCGGCAGCACACACACCCCTTGCTCACCGCCGGAAGGCAAACCGTGCCAGAAGCGTCCCCCGCCGCCCCCGACACCGTCCTGGTCGTCGACTTCGGTGCGCAGTACGCCCAGCTCATCGCCCGTCGTGTCCGCGAGGCCCGGGTCTACAGCGAGATCGTGCCGAGCACCATGCCGGTCGCGGAGATGCTCGCCAAGAACCCGGCGGCGATCATCCTCTCCGGCGGCCCCTCGTCGGTGTACGCGGAGGGCGCCCCCCGCCTCGACCGCCAGATCTTCGAGTCCGGCGTCCCCGTCTTCGGCATGTGCTACGGCTTCCAGCTGATGGCCACGACCCTCGGCGGCACGGTCGACAACACCGGCGCCCGCGAGTACGGCCGTACGCCGCTGCACGTCTCGAAGTCCGGCTCCACCCTCTTCGAAGGCACCCCGGACGAGCAGCCGGTGTGGATGTCGCACGGCGACGCCTGCTCCGCCGCCCCCGAGGGCTTCACCGTCACCGCGTCCACGGACGTCGTCCCGGTCGCCGCCTTCGAGAACGACGAGAAGAAGCTGTACGGCGTCCAGTACCACCCGGAGGTCATGCACTCCACGCACGGCCAGCAGGTGCTGGAGCACTTCCTGTACCGCGGCGCGGGCCTCACCCCCTCCTGGACCACCGGCAACGTCATCGACGAGCAGGTCGCCCTGATCCGCGAGCAGGTCGGCACCAAGCGCGCCATCTGCGGTCTGTCCGGGGGCGTGGACTCCGCCGTCGCCGCCGCCCTCGTCCAGAAGGCCATCGGCTCCCAGCTGACCTGCGTGTACGTCGACCACGGTCTGATGCGCAAGGGCGAGACGGAGCAGGTCGAGAAGGACTTCGTCGCGGCCACCGGCGTGCAGCTGAAGGTCGTCGACGCGCAGGAGCGGTTCCTCGACGCGCTCAAGGGTGTCTCGGACCCCGAGGAGAAGCGGAAGATCATCGGCCGGGAGTTCATCCGGGTCTTCGAGCAGGCCCAGGCCGAGATCATCGCCGAGGCCGCCACGGGCGAGGACGTCGCCTTCCTGGTGCAGGGCACGCTCTACCCGGACGTGGTCGAGTCCGGCGGCGGCACCGGCACGGCCAACATCAAGTCCCACCACAACGTGGGCGGCCTCCCCGAGGACATCGAGTTCCAGCTCGTCGAGCCGCTGCGCAAGCTGTTCAAGGACGAGGTCCGGATGGTCGGCCAGGAGCTCGGCCTGCCGGACGAGATCGTCCAGCGCCAGCCGTTCCCCGGCCCCGGTCTCGGTATCCGTATCGTCGGCGAGGTCACCAAGGAGCGGCTCGACCTGCTCCGCGAGGCGGACGCCATCGCCCGCGAGGAGCTGACGGCCGCCGGCCTCGACCGCGACATCTGGCAGTGCCCGGTGGTCCTGCTCGCGGACGTCCGCAGCGTGGGCGTCCAGGGCGACGGCCGGACGTACGGCCACCCGATCGTGCTGCGTCCGGTCTCCTCCGAGGACGCCATGACGGCCGACTGGTCGCGTCTGCCGTACGACGTCCTCGCGAAGATCTCGACCCGCATCACGAACGAGGTCGCCGACGTCAACCGGGTCGTCCTCGACGTGACGTCGAAGCCGCCGGGCACCATCGAGTGGGAGTGACCCTCCCGTTCTCGCAGGTCATGTCCGCTTGAGAGTCCGCACCGGCTCTCCGGGCCGCCAGATCTCGACGACCAGATACGTGTCGTCCTCGACGTAGGTCCGTACGACCTCCGTCAGCTCGGTGCGGAAGAGGTGGAACGGCTGCGGCGGTTCCACCTCTTTCACGTACGTGGCCTTCGCCGCCCTCTCGTCGTCGCCGACCTCGATCGCCCGGCCGCTGATCCGGACGTCCCCGCCCCCCATGCCGGTCCCCGCCCCCGGATTCGCCTGGAGCGCGAAGCGCGGGTCGCGGCGCAGGTCGAGGGCCTTGAGCGAGTCCGGCATCATGCCGAGCCACAGTTCGCCGTGCAGAAAGCGCACCTCGATGCCGGTGGTGCGAGGCGAACCGTCCTTGCGGAGGGTCGCGAGGACGTGGTGCGTGAAACTTCCGAAGCGGTCCTCGACCGTCTTGGCCAGGTCGGGTTCGGCGGTGGTGAGGGCTGCCCAGTTCGACGTCATACGGGGAGTGTGACGCGGATACCCGACATCTTTTGTCTGGTTTCCTGGACCATCTTCTGTCCGGTTTCCCGGACCGCGGTCACCGAAGGTCAGGCGGCCGCGTGGACACGGCGCGCGAGTTTCCGGCGGCGGACGACCTCCAGATAGAGGAAGCCCAGGAAGAACGCCTCCGCGCCGGCGAAGCCGGCGAGCGCCGTCTGCCAGCCCGAGAGGAGAAGACACAGACCCATGAAGAGGGAGCAGACGGTCATGATCACCGCTCGGGACCGCATGCTCGGATCCTCGGCCATCACCTCCAGCTCGATCCGGTCCCTCAGCCTGCGGACCGTCGCCGCCGCCTCCGGACCCGGTCTCAGCGTGCCGGGCCGCAGCCCCGGGACCGAGACGGACTCCGGCGGCCGCGGGTCCGCCCGCTCGGCGCGTACCAGCTGGACCTGGAGCGCCCGGCCCACCCGGTGCGCCTCCGCGTATCGGAAACCATGCTGCTCGGCGACGTACGTCAGTACGGCGAGCCGACGCGGGGAGCCGCCGAGATCGCTGAGGACGACGAAGTCCCGCTCCGCGAGCTGCCGGAGCAGGGCGAGCAACCGCCGCTCTGCGCGGTTCATACGCGCCTCCTGGGTTTCACCGGGTGTCGGGCAAGCCTCCATCCAGGCAGACCAGCGGCCCCGGGCCACGGTTGTGCTCATCTCTTCACCGAACTCCTCTGTTCTCCTGCGCTGACCGCGGGTAACTTCCGCTCCGTACCGAACCCGCCAGTGCTGGAGGACACATGCACGGGCCCACCCCGCCGCTGCCCCTGCCCACCGACCGGCTGCGGTTCGCCATGCCGCCGATGCACGAGACGCCGGAGGACGAGCGGCGGCACCGCAAGGAGCGGCTGGCCGGGGCGCTGCGGCTGTTCGGACGGCTCGGCTTCGAGGACGGCGTCTCCGGGCACATCACGGCGCGCGACCCCGAGTACAGCGACTGCTTCTGGGTGAACCCCTTCGGGATGCCGTTCAAGCACGTCACCGTGAGCGACCTGGTCATGGCCAACCAGGACGGGCAGGTGATCGAGGGCAGCTACCACGTGAACCAGGCGGCGTTCACCGTGCACGCCCAGGTCCACGCCGCCCGCCCCGACGTCGTCGCCGTGGCCCACTGCCACTCCGTGCACGGCCGTGCCCTGTCCGCGCTCGGCGATCTGCTCGACCCGATCACCCAGGAGAGCTGCGCCTTCTACGAGGACCACGCCCTGTACGACGCGTACAGCGGTGTCGCCGTCGACGCCGAGGAGGGCCGCCGGATCGCCGCCGCGCTCGACACCCGCAAGGCGCTCGTGCTGCGCAACCACGGACTGCTGACAGTGGGCGACTCGGTGGACGCGGCGGCCTGGTGGTTCCTGTCGATGGAGCGCTCCAGCCAGGTCCAGCTCACCGCGAAGGCCGCCGGCCGGCCGATCCTCATCGACCACAAGCAGGCGGTCGCCACCCGGGAGCAGCTCGGTGGCGACCTGGTGGCATGGATCAACTACCAGCCGCTGTGGCAGGACATCAGCCGCAGCGAACCCGATCTCCTCAGTTAGAAGCCCCGGAGTACGGCCGCCGGAAGCCCCGGAGTGCGGCCGCTAGAAACCCCGGAGTACGGCCGCCTTCGTCGTCGCGAACTCCTCGTCCGTCAGCACGCCGTCGCGATGCAGCTCGCCCAGCTCCCGCAGACGGCGCAGGAGTACGTCGTGATGGTCGGACTGCGGTGGTACGGCAGCGAGTTGAGGGCGGTCCGCAGGGGTGCGGGTGGACGGGTGCGGCAGGCGCGCGGTCACCGCGGCGGCGACGAGCGCCGTGAGCAGGTCGCGGCGGGCGCTGCCCCACAGATCGAGGGCGTACGGGTCCTTCTCGGGCGGCAGTTTGGAGAACACCGTCTCGCGTGTCACGAAACGCAGAAAGCCGTCCTCGTAACCGGAGTTGGGCAGCCATTCGACCTGGACGAGGTCGCTCACGCCGATGATCCGCGGTCCCGTCGCCCGCTTGACCCGGTCGGAGGTGTCCGCCCAGTCGATCCGCACCTGAGCGCCGTCGAAGGAGACCGTGCCGTCGCTGGAGCGGACCGACACCGGGACGGGCGGCCCGGAGAGGAGATAGGTCTTCGCCGGTTCCTTGGGGATCTGGTCCAGGAGCAGCGCGCGGCGGATCTCCTCGGCGACGTACTCGGCGACCCCGGATCGGTCGATGTCGACGGTGAGTCTGTAGGGATCCGCCGCCTCGGGCAGCCGGCCGCCGGTCGCCTGGAGCAGGGGGTCGGCGCCCTCGCGGAGCCTGAGACGCAGCCGGCCGCGCTTGCGTTCGGGTTCGTAGACGATGCCTGATACCGCCTCCAGGGGAACGGCGATCTCTCCGTACGTCTGCCGGAACAGCGGCACGGAGCGGTGGAGTCCCGGCGTGATCCTGACCGTGTTGCCGTCGAAGGCCCAGGTCCCGTCGCGCTGGATGATCTCGGCCATAGGGAAATTCTCGCAGCCCGGTCAACACGGGGTCCGGTGCTCCACCCGCGCTGACCAGACCTGCCGGATGCGGGCGGTGTTCCGTACGGCACAATGCGCTGTCATCGCGAGGCAGTAGTAAGGCAGTTGTACGGCAAGGCAGTTGTACGGCGGTCAGACGTGCGGGGTCCTGCGGAGTCGTACGCAGTCGTGTGGAAGCGCACGGAGGCGTACGAAGGCGTGGAAGACGTACGGGCGGCCGGCCGAACGGGAGTACTTGGCGCGGGGAAGGCGGCAGCGGGCGTGGCGGTGCAGGAGGCGAGACACGGTGCGGAGCCCGGGTCCGGGCGCGGCCCGGGAGCCGGGTCGGGGCCGGGGTCCGGGCGGGGTGCGCACGAGGGCGGCTGCACCTGTGGGGACTGTCCGCACGGGGCACGCGAAGGGCACCGGCGGGCCGTCGCCGCATTCCTCGCCAAGCGCGACGAGTTGGCGTCCGGGCAGGGGCTGCCGGCCGCCGTCGCGCACTCCGCGTCCGCGTCCCGGCAGTGGGTCTCCGACGAACTGACCCAGTCCGCCGATGCCGTCGCCGAGCGCGGGCGGGTCGACGGCGAGGCGTGGCTGGGGCGGCTGTGGCTGCGTACGGCCTGTGCGGTGTGGGGAGCCGTGGGGGTGCTCCTGCTGACGCAGGCGCTCACCGCGATCGGTGCGGGGTGGACGGCCGCGCGGACGTCCGGGCTGCTCGCCGCGGTGGTTTTGGCCGGACTGCTGACCGGCGCGGCCTGGCTGCACCGGTCTCGCGGCGGCGCCCTCGCCCCCGTCATCGGTGAGGACAACCGTCTCTCCACCTCCCGTGCCGTGGCCGCCGGGTGGGTGCTCCTCGTGGTGTACGCGGTGCTCGTACTGGTCGGACAACTCGCGGCGGCCTCCGCGCACAGCTCGCGCGACGAACTGATCTCCGGTCTCGAACTCGCCCGGGGCGCGGGTGTGGTGACCGTCGTCGCCGTGGTGTGCGGGATCGCGGTGCTGGTGCGGCGGGTGGTGGGGCTGCGGGTGGTGGGGCAGCGACTCCAGAAGGTCCGCGCGGACCGGCCGCGCGCCGCCGACCTCCTGACCGACGACTCCGGGCGGGGCAGCTTCGCGGACATCCAGTACGTCGTGATCGGCGCGGCCGCTCTCGCCTTCGCGGTGGTACGGCTCGCCCGGCACCCCTCTCAACTGCCGGACCTGCCCTGGGGGCTGGCGCTGCTGGTGCTGGTCTCGGCAGCCACCTACCTCGCCGGGAAGTACGCCGAGGGCGGTCGTCCCGTGATCCTCTCCGTCGTCCGCTCCCGCGAGGCGGGCGACCTGGACGCTCCGATCCGTACCGGCGACGACATCGAGATCCGCGGCGCCGGGTTCGTGCCGCCCGGCGCCACGACGGCCGACCGGCTGTCGCGGATGGTGGTCCGGATCGGGGCGGTCCATGTGCATGTGCCGTTGGTGCCGGTGGCCGGGGGGTTCAGCAATCCCACGGACGCGGTGCTCACCGTGCCGGTGCCGGTGGATGTGGAGCCCGGCCGGGTGGAGGTGCAGGTGGTCACGGCGGCAGGCGTGGAAACCAACCGCTGCGTGATCGATGTGACGGACTGACGGACTGACGGACTGACGGTCTCTGTCGGCCGGTGGGTATCCACAGCCCGTCCGGCGTTTGAGGACGAGGCCGTTCAGGCCGATGCGGGGGTCTGGGGGCGGCAGCCCCCAGGAACAAGGGACGGGTAGGGGCGGAGGGGGCGAAAGAAGCCTGGGGTGGCACGGGCGCGGGGGTGGTGGCAAAGAGGCGCCCGCTAGGCCGAAGCCAGGAAAACGGGCCTCCCGAGGATTGAGCGGGGGCCAACCGTCGTACGTATGGTCTGTTTGAGGGGTCAACGGCACGCGGGCGAAAGGCGGCGGAGAACGATGACTCACGGTATGCGGACGGACACCCACCCCCCTTATCTCGACGAGAGGCGGAACTGGCGGGACTCCGCCACCCGTTACGCCCTGTTGCCCCTGCGCGTCTTCCTCGGCGTCACCTTCATCTACGCCGGCCTGGACAAACTCACCAGCAGCACCTTCATGCACGACTCCGGCTCGGGCTCGATCGGCGACCTGATGCGCTCGGTGCGCGACTCCTCGGCGATCCCGGCCCTGGTCGACCTGGCCCTGAAGAACCCCGTCGGCTTCGGCTACGCGATCGCCCTCGGCGAGCTGGCCGTCGGCATCGGCACCTTGCTCGGCCTGCTGGCCCGCCTCGCCGCGCTGGGCGGTGCGCTGATCTCCCTCAGCCTGTGGCTGACGGTGAGCTGGACCTCCAGCCCGTACTACTACGGCAACGACCTCGCCTATCTGATGGCTTGGCTACCTCTCGTCCTCGCCGGTGCCTCGGTCCTCTCCTTGGACGCGGCCCTGCGCGCCCGGCGCAGGCAACGCACCGGGGGCTACCGCTAGGACCGGTCCGGCGGATCAGGCCCTAGACGTTCACCTCGGGCGGCCGGGGCTCGGGTCGGCGTCCGCGCAGGGCGTGGGTCAGCAACGCCACCGCCCCGGCCAGGCAGAGGCCGCCCGTGACGACGGGGATCACCACGAACCACGGGGTCTCCCAGGCACCGGCCGCGTCACCGGCGTAGACGACGCCCGCGACGGTGAGGAAGACACCCGCCACCAGCTTTCCCGGCTGGAACTCATGACGTAGCACGGGTCACCTCCGCCTGTCCGACGCCGACATGCAGATCGAGGTCCAGCGTGCCGCCGTGCCGACCGTCGGTCGGGGGCGACAGCGTCACCTGCTTGCTCTTGCCCGGTGCCACGTCCACGTCCTTCTTGCCGTCGCCGGGCAGCTGGATGTCTCCGACGCCCACGTCCACGTTCAGTCGCACGGTCGCGTCCTTGGGGATGACCACCTTGAGCCGGCCCACGCCCACTTCGGCACTGGTCGTCAGCGTCCGGCCCTTGGCGAGGTCGAGGTGGGTGAGGTCCAGGGTGCCGACGCCCGTGCCGAGGTCGTAGCTCTTCTTGACGTCGGCCACGGCGGCGGGTGTCCAGTCCGTGCGGACCCAGTGGGTGCTGATGTCCTTCGGCAGGGCGGTGGAAGCGGCCAGCAGGCCCGCCGTGATCACGGCCAGGAAGATGGATCCCGCGCCCGTGCGTCCGGCGAAGGAGCTGATCGCTATGCCCAGGCCGAACACGATCAGCGCGCAGGCCAGGCCCGTCTGCAGACTGGTGCCGAGCGCGTGGTCGTGCCAGGTCAGGCCGGTACCGAGGCCGCCCGCGAGGAGCGCGAACAGGAACACCCAGCCGCCGATCCAGCGGGGGCCGCGCGGCTTCGGCACCCGCGCCGTACGGACGTCCGGGCGGGACGTGACGCGCGCGATGTTGACCGCGGCGGCGACATCACGGTCCCGGGCATCCTTCGGGCCCCACAGATAGCCGGTGCCGCCCACGTGCGACCCGTCCTTGACGATCGGGTCGCGCCACCAGGAGGGGTAGGAGTCGGGCACGGGCGGTGCCTGTGCCTCGGGCGGGGCGTCGGCGACGGCCTGGGCGGCTATGGGGCTTCCCCTGCCCGAGCGCGGCCGAGCGCTCGGGGAAGGGTCCGGGTCGGGGGCGCCGCGGTGCTTCGACCAGTACCCGGCGCCTGCCAGGAGGAGGGAGAGGACGACGGCGAAGGTCAGCACTCCGCCGTTGTTGAGCATGGAGAGGAACACTCCGCAGCCGACCAGGGCGAAGAGCACGGCCGTCAGCGCCTGGCCGTCGACGCGGCCGGTGAGCAGCTTGCGTACCTCGTTCTCCTCCTCGTCGTCGGACGGGACGAACAGCCAGGCGAAGCCGTAGAAGATGAGGCCGATGCCGCCGGTCGCGGCGAGCACCGCGAGCACGATCCGGAAGATCACCGGGTCCATGTCGCACTGCCGGCCGAGCCCGGCGCACACTCCGCCCAGCATCTTCTGCCGCGGGTCCCGCCGCAGCTTGCGCAGGGCCTCGGCCGTGACCGGTTCCTCGGCGGTGACCGGTTCCTCGGCTGTGCCCGGTTCCTCGTGCGCGCGCGGCTCCTCACCTCCGGCGGGGCCCGCGGCGGGCGGCACGGCGTCCCGCGGCCCGGCGCCCGGTGGCGGGGCGCCCGGGCCGGGGCCGGGGTCCGGCTCCGCTGCCGCGTGCTGCTGATCTGTCATGCGTCCATGGTGACGGGCGGGGAAGCGCGATGGCAGTCGGGATGACCCTGGCCGAACCCTGATATCGGCCCTGACGGAAGCGGACGGAAGCGGAGGGAAGCTGAGGGAAGCGGAGGGGGAGGGAAGCGGACGGAGGGGGAGGGGACCGTTCGGAGGCGGAGGGAACCGTTCGGGCACCGGCTTCCGGCCCGGCAACAAGGATCCCTCGCCGGGCCTTGCCGGGTCTTTGAAGATCAGGGGCGTCTCGGGGGTCGCCCCTGATGCCCCGGCCCGCCGGGCATGTGAACATCGATGGCATGCCGGAAGCCGCTGCCCTGCCCCTGGACGACCCGCGGCCCCCGCGCAAGCTCTACCGCAGCAGCGACGGACGCTGGCTCGGAGGCGTGGCGCGAGGGCTCGCCGGGCATCTCGGGCTGCCCGTGATCTGGGTGCGGCTCGTCTTCGTCGGCCTGTTCATGGCGGACGGGCTGGGAGCGCTGCTCTACGCCGCGTTCTGGTTCTTCGTGCCGCTCGGCGTAGGCGGCGTCGACTCCGGTCGTACGCCCGCCTTCACGACCGAGACGGCCCCCGACGGCCGCCGCAGACTCGTGGCCCGCAAGCCGGACAAGGGCCAGATCGTCGCGCTGCTGCTCATGGTCGTCGTGGCCCTGGTCTTCGTCGGCAATGTGAATCTCGGCGGGGGAGCCAAGGCGTATCTGTGGCCGACGGTCCTCGTCGGCGCGGGCGTCGCCCTGGTCTGGCGCCAGGCGGACAACGCGCGGCGGGCCCGCTGGGTGGAGGTCGGCCGCCGCCGCCGTACGCTCACGCTGCTGCGTTCCGCGGCGGGCGTTCTGCTGGTCACGGCCGGAGTCACCGGAATATTCGTCCTCCAGGGCTCGGCCGCCCACCTCGGCTCGGTCCTCCAGGCCGCCCTCGCGGTCCTGGTCGGCATAGCGCTGCTCGCCGGCCCCTATCTCGTGCGTATGACCCAGGACCTCTCCGAGGAGCGCCTGATGCGCATCCGCGCGCAGGAGCGGGCCGAGGTCGCCGCCCATGTCCACGACTCCGTGCTGCACACCCTGACCCTGATCCAGCGCAACGCTGACAACGGCAATGAGGTACGACGGCTGGCCCGCGCCCAGGAGCGCGACCTGCGCGCCTGGCTCTACAAGCCGGAGGGGACGGGGAAGGACGAGGCCGACGAGCCCGACACCCTCGCCGAGGCGGTCCGCCGCCATGCCGCGGAGGTCGAGGACAAACACGGCGTCCCCATCGAGGTAGTCGTCGTCGGCGACTGCCCGCTCGACGAGGGCCTGACCGCACAGATGCAGGCCGCGCGGGAAGCGATGGTGAACGCGGCCAAGTACGGTGGCGAGGGCGGCGCCGTACAGGTCTTCGCCGAAGTCGAGGGCAGGACGGTCTTCGTGTCCGTCCGTGACCGCGGCCCCGGCTTCGACCTCGACGCGATACCCGCCGACCGCATGGGCGTTAGAGAATCGATCATCGGCCGCATGGAGCGCAACGGCGGCACGGCGCGACTGCGCGCGGTGCCGGACGGCGGCACGGAGGTCGAGCTGGAGATGGAGAGGGCGGAGAAGACGTCATGAGCGACGCGAACGGGCCTGTGGAGTCCGGCAGTTCTGCTGAGGAGACCCCTTCGGTCGCCGCATCCGCAGAGGCCGCGGGCACGACCGAGCCGGCCGGTGCCGGGGACGGGCGTCGCGTGCGGGTCGTGCTCGTCGACGACCACCGGATGTTCCGTACGGGCGTCCAGGCCGAGATCGGGGAGACGGAGCGGACCGGCGTCGAGGTGGTCGGCGAGGCCGCCGACGTCGACCAGGCGGTCACGGTCATCACGGCCACCCGGCCCGAGGTCGTCCTGCTCGACGTCCATCTGCCGGGCGGCGGCGGTGTCGAAGTGCTGCGCCGCTGCGCCCCGTTGATGGGCGACGCCGAGCGGCCGGTGCGCTTCCTCGCGCTGTCCGTGTCGGACGCCGCGGAGGACGTCATCGGGGTGATCCGCGGCGGCGCCCGCGGGTACGTCACCAAGACGATCACCGGCACGGACCTCGTGGACTCGATCTTCCGCGTCCAGGACGGCGACGCGGTCTTCTCCCCCCGCCTCGCCGGATTCGTCCTCGACGCGTTCGCCTCGACCGACGCCCCGCCCGTCGACGAGGACCTCGACCGCCTCACCCAGCGCGAGCGCGAGGTGCTGCGCCTCATCGCCCGCGGCTATGCGTACAAGGAGATCGCCAAGCAGCTGTTCATCTCCGTCAAGACGGTCGAGTCCCATGTCTCGGCCGTACTGCGCAAGCTCCAGCTGTCGAACCGGCACGAGCTGACGCGATGGGCGACGGCGCGACGGCTGGTCTAGCCGATCCGCCTTCCCTTCTCCCGGCACCGTCGACGCCCGGCACCGCCCGGCCTGCTCCCCGGCTATGCGGCGTCTCCGGCCACGGCCATCACCGGGGGAGGGGCAGCGGCCGGCGACGCGCTGCGAGACCTCCGCTGAGGGCCTACCGGGTCACACCACCCGGGTCGCCCCCGCGAACGGCATCTCGTCGACCGGAGCCAGCCGCACCGGCGCAGTCGGATTCGGTGCGTGGATCATCTGGCCGTTGCCCACGTAGATGCCCACATGGCTGATGCCGGAGTAGAAGAACACCAGGTCGCCGGGGAGGAGTTCGGAGCGCGAGATGCGCCGGCCGGCGTTGATCTGGGCGTAGGTCGTCCGCGGCAGGGAGATGCCCGCCGAGCGGTAGGCGGCCTGCGCCAGGCCCGAGCAGTCGAAGGCGTCGGGCCCCGTGGCGCCCCAGACGTAGGGGCTGCCGAGCTTCCCGTAGGCGTACGCGACGGCCGCCGCCGCACGGGAGCTGTGGGCGGCGACGCTGCCGGACGACACCGGATTCAGGTCGCGTGCCGAGGAGCGGGAGGCGCGCTGCCCGGTGCCACCGCCCTGCCCGAGCCGCGCGCGCTGATCGGGGCTGAGCTGGGTCAGCATCTGCCGTGCCGCGTCCAGTTTCCCGGTGATGGTCTTCTTGGTCCGCTTCAGTTCCGCCTGGTGCGACCTGAGCGAGGCGAGTTCCACATGCGCGGCGCCGCGCAACTGCTCGATCTCCCGCAGCTGCTTGCGTACGCGATCCACGGCCGCCGCCTGCCGGCTGCCCGCCCGTTCGGCGAACGCGGCCCCGTCCAGGTACTGGTCGGGGTCGTCGGAGAGCGCGAGTTGCAGCGCGGGGTCGAGACCGCCGCTGCGGTACTGCGCCGCCGCTATCGAACCCAGCGCCTCCCGCTCCGAGTTGAGCCGGTCCTCCTTGCGTGCCGCCTCGTCGCGCAGCGCACTCAACCGTTCCTCCGCCTTGTCGGCCTTCTCCTTGGTGCCGTTGTACTTCTCGGTGGCGACCTCCGCCTCCTCGTACAACTTGTCGACCTTGGCCTTCACCTGCGCCGCGGACAGCTGCGGATCGGCGTGCCCGGTCCCGTCGAAGCCGGTCGCCGTCGCCGCGCCCGCCAGGGCGATCGTGGCGGCTGTGCGGGCCGTTCCTGGGCCGAGTGAGCGCTGTCTGGGCTTGCGGTGCGCTGCCACGAGGGCCCACATCCTTCCGTACGACCGCGAGGGGAGCGCGGTCAAGCGGTGACGCGTCCGGCGGCGGCCCACACAGGGGGAGCGAGCCGCCGCCGGACCTTCTCGGCGGTGGTGACCGACTGCCGCCCCTGGCCCGGGCGGCGGTGGGGAGCCGGTCACCTGGTGGAGGACGCTAAACCTGGGCGTACGGGGTTGGTAACGCCATGTATGGAACTGGCCTCACTGGACCGTTCAATGACCGTATGTGACCGTGATCCCCGCCTGGCGCCGCCGACTTCACACAGTGCGATGACCGATGCGGCGATTCCAGGACAACCGGGGTTGCTCCGGTGCTATGGGTGACAAGGGGTGGCCCGGTGACAAGAGGGGCCGAGGCGTCCGATTAGGCTCCGGCGTCATGGACGTACTCATCCATCTCTTCGTGGGCCTGCACATCATCGGCATCGCCTCACTCCTCGGCGGCTTCCTCACCCAGATGAAGGCGATGGGCCGAGGCACCGCTCGCTTCGTCCCCGCGATGCTGCACGGCGCGCTGACCATGCTGGTCACCGGGGTCGTACTGGTTGGCCTCAACCAGGCGGACGACCACGCGGTCAACACGGTCAAGATCGGCGTGAAGCTGGCCCTGCTGATCGTGATCCTGGGGCTCGTCTATGTGAAGCGGGACGACGAGAAGGTGGACAAGGGCCTCTTCGGGCTCGTCGGTCTGCTGACGACCGCGAATATCTTCATCGCGGTCCTCTGGACCTGAGTCCTCACCCGGACGAGACGGCCGCCGCGGACCGGTTCGCCGCCGTGGACCGGACGGCTCCGGCCGCGACGGCCAGCCACGCCGCCACCGCCAGCCAGAGCAGCACCTGCCCCGGCCCCTCGAGCCAGGGCACGTCGAGGGCGGTCGCGACCGACAGGGTCGCCGCCGCCGTCATCCCCATCGGGAAGACGGTGGCCCAGCGCAGTACGTCGTAGCGCGGGCGCCGCCGGACCAGCTCCGCGACGGCGAGGAGCAGGTACCAGACGAGGTCGAGCACGAGCAGCAGGACAGTCAGGTCACGCAGGACACCCTGGTCGTCGTTGTTCCACAGGTACGGGTTCACGTGGTGCGCGGTGACGAGTTTCGCCCCGGCGAGCGCCGAGATGGAGAGCGCGCCGCCCGCGACCCAGTGGTCCCCGGCGCCCCGGACCACCTCCCGCACGTCGAAGTGCACGAACGCCAGCCCGTACAGCGGGATCCCCAGCCAGAACAGCACCAGCGCGGTGTGCGCGAGCCACTGCGCGCCCACGGCCGGGGCGAGCGTGGCGCCCAGCACCGCGAGGCCCTCCGTCGCCACACACACGAGGAACACTCCTCCCGCCATACGACGCCTCCAGCGCCGTACGACGACGAAGAGCAGCACCGGCCAGAGCGCGGTCGACAGCGCGAGCAGCGCCTCGGCGAGCTCCTGCCGGCCCAGCGCGGACAGCCGCGTCCCGAGCACGGTGGTCGCCGCGACGGCCGTGAGCCCGGCCGGCGTACCCGCCTCCTGCACCCAGCGGGCCCGATCCCGCGCCAGCCGGACGACGAAGTCCGCGGCGAGCCCGAGCCAGGCGACGGACGCCATGGCCAGCGCGATACGGGACAGCGTCTCGTAGCCGGTCATCTGCAGCCCGACCGAGACGATGCCGGTGGCCATGACGGCGGCACCGGCGGCGGGCGGCCGCTGCGCCCACCAGACGCGGAGCTGGGAGATCGCTGACATGCGCCCGATGCTAGGGATCTCCGATCGCGTCACCCGCGGGGCACGCGCGCGTGGGGCGCGAAAACGCCGACCGCCGCGCGCCGCGCGTGGGGCACGAAAACGCCGACGCGCGCGTGGGCACGATAACGCCGACGCGCGCGCGTGGGCATGATAACGCCGACACGCGCGCGTGGGGCACGAAACGCCGACCGCCGCGCGCATGGGCCACGAAGTCACCGGCGCACGCGCGCGTGAAGCGCGATGTGCCCCACGCGCGCGTGCCCCGCGACCGGCCCAGGTGGCCTACGCCGGGCGCACCACGCTGTGGATCGCCGACGTGCCGTCGTAGTAGATCGACTCCTCGCGGACGTACGCCCCCGGCTTCGGCGCGTGGATCATCATGCCGTTGCCGATGTAGAGGCCGACGTGGCTGACGTCGTCGTAGAAGAAGACGAGGTCACCGGGCTGGGCGTCGGCGAGGGAGACGGTCGTGCCGGCGTTCACCTGGTCGTAGGTGACGCGCGGGAGCGTGACGCCGGCGGCCTTCCAGGCGGCCTGGGTGAAGCCCGAGCAGTCGTACGAGTCCGGGCCGGTCGCGCCCCAGACGTACGGCTTGCCGACCTGTGCGCGGGCGAACGCGAGCGCCTTCGCCGCCTTGGTCGCGTACGAGGAGTCGGTGGCGGTCGAGCCGGTGGAGCCGGACGAGCCGGTCGTGGTGCCCGGCGACGGCGACGACTCCTGGGCCGCCTTCTTCGCGGCGGCCGCGGCCTGCTGCTGCGCCAGCTCCGCCGCCTTGCGCTCGGCGGCCTCCTGCTTCTTCTTCTCGATCGCCGCGAGCCGCGCCTTCTCCTCGGCGGTCAGCTCCGAGAGCAGTTCGCGGGCCTCGGAGAGCTTGCGCTGGACGTCGGCCTTGGACGTCTTGAGCGCGTTCTGCGAAGTGGTCAGCGTCTGAAGGCTCTTGGACGCCTCCGCACGCTTCTTCGTGGTGGCGGCCTGTTCCGTGACGTAGTCGTCGACGGCCGCCTTCTGGCGGGTGGTCAGACGGCTCATCAGCTGGGTCTGGTCGAAGTAGTCCTGCGGATCGTCGGCGAGCAGCAGGGTCGCGGTGTCGGGGGCGGCGGCCCCGGTGCGGTACTGCGCCGCCGCGAACGTACCCAGTTCCTCGCGCGCGGTGTTGAGCTTCTCGGTGCGCTGCGCGACGTCGTCGAGGAGCGTGTCGACACGCTGCCGCTGCTTGGCGGCCTTCTCCCTGGTCGCGTTGTACTTCTCGGTGGCCGTCTCGGCCTGGTGGTAGAGGTCGTTGACCTTCTTCTCGACTTCTTCGAGGCTCGGCTTGGGATCGGCCGAGGGTGCGGCGTTCGCCGTCTGGGAAAGCAGGGCCACCGAGGTGAGGGCCGCCGTCGCCAGGGCGGCGGGGGTCCGTATGCCTGCTACGCGCGTACCCGTAGGACGCGATGTGCGATGCGACGCCACGAGGGGGCGACTCCTTCCGTCATCCGCCTACCGAGTTAGCTGTCGGGTTCGGGCGGGTGGTTCCGGAAGGTTTGCCCTACGGTCCTTGCCCCTCAAGGCAGTTGGACCGATTCACCCCAAGGTCGGTGGGTCCCCGGCTCCGGCTGCCGCGAGGGCACGCCGAACTCGGCGGAGGCCGCACGGCCCGGCGACGTTCGCCGGTTGCTGTCGAGCGGCCTGACCGGAACGCTAGCCAACTCGTGTGGCTCCTGTGAAGGTTGATGTGCGATATGCCCGATACATTTTCGTGACCTTTTTCGCGACCCCGGCCCCGCGCACCCCTCGGAGCGAGTGGACCGGTGTGTTCTGTAGTGAATTGACCTGGTTGATGCTGTTCATCGAGAGGCGCTTCCCGCTCGATCGCCGACCGTTACGCGCCGATTTCGGAGGGTGAGGCCGGTGTCCGCCGGTGTCGCCGGCGGACACCGGCGGCGTCACCGGCGGCGTCACCGGCGCTCGTACGCGTCTCGTGCACGTGCGGAGTTTTCGGGGTGGCGGCGGGGTGTCAGTGGGGCGCTCTAGACTCGGAGAGCGATGAGCAGCCTCTTTGATGACAGCTTCCTGGCGGACCTCAAGCCCTCCCGGGCCCATGAGGAAGAGCCCCCGCCGCCCGAGGACGATCACGTACCGGAGCCGGTTCCGGACGATCTGTTCGGCGGGAAGTTCGACGTGCCCCCGGACCGGGACGCGTACTACCGCGACGGCGCGCACCGGCCCGCCGTGGACGCGGCGGCGCTGCTGGACGGGTTGAACGAGAACCAGCGCGCGGCCGTGGTGCACTCCGGCTCCCCGCTGCTCATCGTGGCCGGCGCGGGCTCCGGCAAGACGCGCGTACTCACGCACCGGATCGCGTATCTGCTGGCCGAGCGCGATGTCCACCCGGGCCAGATCCTCGCGATCACCTTCACGAACAAGGCCGCGGGCGAGATGAAGGAGCGCGTCGAGCACCTCGTCGGCCCGCGGGCGGGCGCGATGTGGGTGATGACCTTCCACAGCGCGTGCGTGCGCATCCTGCGCCGCGAGAGCAAGAAGCTCGGCTTCACGTCGTCCTTCTCGATCTACGACGCCGCCGACTCCAAGCGTCTGATGGCGCTCGTCTGCCGTGATCTCGACCTCGACCCCAAGCGCTTCCCGCCGAAGTCGTTCAGCGCCAAGATCTCGAACCTGAAGAACGAGCTGATCGACGAGGAGGACTTCGCCGCCCAGGCCGCCGACGGCTTCGAGAAGACCCTCGCCCAGGCGTACGCGATGTACCAGTCCCGCCTGCGCGAGGCCAACGCGCTCGACTTCGACGACCTGATCATGACGACGGTCAACCTGCTGCGCGCCTTCCCGGACGTCGCCGAGCACTACCACCGCCGCTTCCGGCACGTCATGGTCGACGAGTACCAGGACACGAACCACGCGCAGTACGCCCTGGTCAGGGAGCTCGTCGGCCCCGCGCACGGCGGCCGCGCCGAGGACGAGCCGCCCCGCGAGGGCGACCTCGGCCCCGCCGAGCTGTGTGTCGTGGGTGACGCCGACCAGTCGATCTACGCCTTCCGCGGCGCGACCATCCGCAACATCCTCCAGTTCGAGGAGGACTACCCGGACGCGACGACGATCCTGCTGGAGCAGAACTACCGCTCCACCCAGACGATCCTGTCCGCCGCCAACGCGGTCATCGAGCGCAACGAATCCCGCCGCCCCAAGAACCTGTGGACCAACGCGGGCGCGGGTTCGAACATCACGGGCTATGTCGCCGACACCGAGCACGACGAGGCCCAGTTCGTCGCCGAAGAGATAGACCGTCTCACCGACGCGGGCGAGGCCAAGGCGGGCGACGTCGCCGTCTTCTACCGTACGAACGCGCAGTCCCGTGTCTTCGAAGAAATCTTCATCCGCGTCGGCCTGCCCTACAAGGTCGTCGGCGGCGTCCGCTTCTACGAGCGCAAGGAGGTCCGGGACGTCCTGGCCTACCTCAGGGTGCTGGCCAACCCCGAGGACTCGGTCCCGCTGCGCCGCATTCTGAACGTCCCCAAGCGCGGCATCGGCGACCGCGCCGAAGCGATGATCGACGCGCTCTCGCAGCGCGAGAAGATCAGCTTCCCGCAGGCCCTGCGCCGCGTCGACGAGGCGTACGGGATGGCGGCGCGCTCGACGAACGCGGTCAAGCGGTTCAACACGCTCATGGAGGACCTCCGCACGATCGTCGAGTCCGGCGCGGGTCCGGCCACCGTCCTGGAGGCGGTCCTGGAGCGCACCGGCTATCTCGCCGAGCTGCAGGCCTCCACCGACCCACAGGACGAGACCCGTATCGAGAACCTCCAGGAACTCGCGGCGGTGGCCCTGGAGTTCGAGCAGGAGACCGGTGAGGGCGAGAGTGCGGGCGGACTTTCCGAGTTCCTGGAGCGGGTCGCGCTCGTCGCCGACTCCGACCAGATCCCGGACGAGGAGGACGGCAACGGCGTCATCACCCTGATGACCCTGCACACCGCCAAGGGCCTCGAATTCCCGGTGGTCTTCCTGACCGGCATGGAGGACGGCGTCTTCCCGCACATGCGCGCGCTGGGACAGGTCAAGGAGCTGGAGGAGGAGCGGCGCCTGGCGTATGTCGGCATCACGCGCGCGCGGGAGCGGCTCTACCTCACCCGGTCCTCGATGCGCAGCGCGTGGGGGCAGCCCTCGTACAACCCGCCGTCCCGCTTCCTGGAGGAGATCCCGGCCACGCATCTGGACTGGAAGCGCACGGGTGCGACGGCTCCCATGCCGTCCGGACCGGCCTCGGGTGTCGCGGCCACCCTGTCCTCCTCCCGCGCGCGTTCCGCCGCCTCGGGAGCCTCCGGATTCGCGACGCGCCGCGGGGTCTCCGAGAAGCCGGTCGTCTCGCTGGCCGTGGGGGACCGGGTCACGCACGACCAGTTCGGCCTCGGCACGGTCGTCGGCGTGAAGGGGACGGGGGCGAACGCGGAGGCGACGGTCGACTTCGGCGAGGCCAAGCCGAAGCGGTTGCTGCTGCGGTACGCGCCGGTGGAGAAGCTGTAGCCGCTACGGCGGACGGTGGGGCCCGGCGTTCGCCTTGCGACTGACCGACGTCCTACGTCGGGTCCAGGCCGTGGCTGCGCAGCCACGGCAGCGGGTCGATCGCCGAGCCGCCGGCCGGCCGGACCTCGAAGTGCAGGTGCGGTCCGGTGGAGTTGCCGGAGTTCCCGGAGTAGGCGATGGGATCACCGGCCTTCACGGTGGTGCCGGAGGGGACCCGGTAGCTGGAGAGATGGCAGTACCACGTCTCCGTGCCGTCCTTCGCGGTGACGATCGCCATGTTCCCGTACGCGCTGTTCCACTGCGTGCGGACGGTCCCGTCGGTCGCGGCCATCACCGTCGTACCGTACGAGACCGGGAAGTCGATGCCCGTGTGCACGGACATCCAGTTGATGCCCGCCTGGCCGAAGTAGGCGCTGAGCCCCTTCTGCGTGACCGGCAGCACGAACTTCGGACGCAGCCGCTCCTTGCGGGCCGCCTCCGCCGCCGCCTTCTGCTTCTCGGCCTCCTGCTGGGCCTTGAGGTCGATACGTTCCTGCGTCCGGCTGGCCCGGTCCGCGAAGTCGTCCGCTCCCGCGGAGAGACTCTGCAACTGGGTGTCCAGCTTGTTGTTGGCGGCGGACGGCTTCACCGAGCTCGCGTCGGCCGCGCTGGCCGTGGTGTCCTTGCTGTCGCTTCCGCCGATGCCGCCCACCGAGGCGGCGGCGATCCCCGCGACGCCCATCACACAGGCCGAGGGCACGGCGACGGTCAGCAGAGCGGAACGTTTCGCGGGAGTGCGGCGACGGGAGCGGGAGGCGGACCGCGACGCGGTGCGCGGGGCCGGGACGACCTCTTCCCTGTCCTCGAGCAGTGGCGGCCCGTCGTCCTCGCCGCCGTCGTCCGCGGTCTCGAACTCGTCCTCCGCGGCGGCGGTCTGCTCGTACGGGACCTGCTCGAAGGTGGCGGTCGCCTGCTGGTCGAAGGACTCGGGCTGCTGCTCGTACGCATCCGGCTGCGAGTGCTGCTGCTCGTAGGCATCCGACTGCGGATGCTGCCGCTCGTACGCATCCGGCTGTGCCTGCTGCTGCTCGTAGGCATCGTGCTGCGGGTGCTGCCGCTGTTCGTATGCCTCGGGCTGCGGGTGTTCGTAGGCCTCGTACGGGTCGTGGGCGCCGGCGGTATTCCACTGCGTGGCGTCGTACGCGCCGGTTTCCTGGGTCGGCATGCTCCACTGCTGGGTCCCGTCGAGCGGCTGCTCGGGCTGGAGCCAGGCGGTCGCGTCCCACTGGCCCGAACCGTCGGGGCCCGGATGCTGCGCGGGGATGTCGGCGAGCTGCTGATAACCGGCCGCCCACGGGGTCGTTCCGTAGCTGCCGGTGTCGTACGCCGCCTGGTGCTGCGCCGCGTACGGGTCGTAGTTCAGCGTCTGGTGGCTGCCGGTGCTCCATTGCGTGGCGTCGTACGAGCCGGTGCCGTGCGCCGCCCCCGTGCCATTGCCCGGCAGGTCGCCGAAGAGGGGGTCGGTCTCGAAGCTCGCGGTCGCGTAGCTGCCCGTACCCGTACCCGTGCCGTTGGTCCCGGTGTCGAAACCGGTGGCGGTGTAGCCGTCGTACGTGGTGAAGTCGCCGTACTGGGTTTCCTGCCCGCCGTACGACGCGTAGAGCGTCGAGGCGGCATCGGAAGCCGGAGCCGGGGGAGTCACGGTCCCCGACGGGTGACGGTCGTTCACCAACTTCTCTTTCGCCTCGACAACAGGGGCTGGCAGAGCAGTGCGGTGACTGTACCCGGCGGTACGCGGGCGCGACAATCTTCGGCAGGTTTCCCCGGCGCAGGAAACGGGCATTCGGCCGTGTTTCGGGGGAGCACAGGCACGCCTTTGGCCTGGCGTTCGATGAATGTTCGACGTCGCGGGGGTGTTGGGCGGCTGTGCGGCGCCTGTTGCCCCGCTGCCAGGACGCCGTCAGGCCACTGTCAGTCCGCCGGTCTGGGGGCCGGTCCGGACGGCGTTCTGCGCCGCGTTCGCCACGGCGTTTTGGACGGCGTCCGGTGTGGCCGCCCGGAGATCCGACTCGTCCATGTCGAGCGCCTGCCGTATGCCCGCCGCGACGGCGGGGTGCACGGGCAGGGCCAGATGGCCGACGCCGCTCACGCGCACGTTCTGCGCGAGCAGGTCCGGGTGGTCGACGCAGGCCGTCTCCAGCGGGTCCATGATGTGGTCGAGATCGCTCCAGAAGCTGACGAACTGGGTGCGGCAGCCCGGTGCGGGCCCCCGCAGGGCCTCGATCACCTCGGAGCCCGGGCGCATCTGACGGACGATCGGGTGCGCGTTCAGCAGTGGCGCGACACGGGTGCCCGAGTGCGGGGTGCCGAGCGTGACCAGCGTGCGTACGTGCGTGTCGCCGCCCAGGCACTGCACGTAATAGCGCGCGATCAGTCCGCCGAGGCTGTGGCCGACGATGTCCACCTGGTCCTGGCCCGTGCGCTCGCAGATCTCCTCGATGTGCCGGCCGAGCAGCTCGGCGGCGGTGCGGATGTCGCACGTCAGCGGCGAGTAGTTGAGCGATTCAACATGCTGCCTGCCGTGCTGGGCGAGGTTGCGGCGCAGCAGGACGAAGACCGAGCGGTTGTCGATGAAGCCGTGCAGCAGGACGACCGGGGGCTTGGCCTCGGTGGGCAGCCTGGTGGCGTCGGGCGAGGGGAGCGCGAGCGTGGCGCGGCGCTCGGAGGTGATGCCGGAGGGGTAGAGGAGGAGGTGCCCGGCGAGGATCGCGAGCTCCAGGACCGTCGCCTTCAGGAGGGCCACCGAGAGCCCCGCCAGACTGCTCGGAAACAGGCGCTGACAGAGGGGGAGAAAGGGCAACCCTGCCTTGGTGACCTTCATGGCCGACCTCCAGTCGGCACGCGGAGGACCGCTCTGTCCCCCGTGTGCCCTCACGGACAGCCACGGTGGCGGTGACGGCGGTGGCCGACGGTGCGCCTACGGCGGGTGATGCGCCGTTGACGCTACGGGGCGGGCGCCCTGTCGAGGGGCGAGGACGATGTCGGCTCCGGGCCGTCTGCGCGGGGGTGCGCCTTGTGCGGCGGCCGTGTCCTTTCGTTTGTGGAGTCCTCGTCGTCCGGTGTCCTCGTGCTGGCGTGGCTCCCCGCTGTCGTGCCGTCGCCGATGTGCCCCACTGCCGCGGTGTCCCATGGACGGCGCGGTGGTGCGGCCACCTGATCGCGGCTCTCCTTGCGCAGGCTCCGGCCGTGGCCCGTGTGCCGCGGTTCCCCGCGGCGCCTGGCCGCGGGACGCGGAGCGAAGCGCGGTTAACTTGTCCCAGTGTGTGATTTCCCCCTCGGTGTCCACCGCGAAACTGCCGGTTGCGGGATGCTGTCGATAACGTTCGTTCACTTCCCCGGCCGATATGGCGCGGGGCGCCCGTGCCGCACGGCACATCCGGTGCGGTGAGCAGCGAAATGTGCGATATGTGTCGGTAGTCGAATTTGTATGCGTAGGGCGTAATCGTCGTCGACGGCCGTGGTTCGGTGGTCGATACAGGTAGATGTAGTCGGTTCATGGAGGCAGTGATGGGTGTGGCAGCCGGTCCGATCCGCGTGGTGGTGGCCAAGCCGGGGCTCGACGGCCACGATCGCGGGGCCAAGGTGATCGCGCGGGCGCTGCGCGACGCCGGTATGGAGGTCATCTACACGGGCCTGCACCAGACGCCCGAGCAGATCGTCGATACGGCGATCCAGGAGGACGCCGACGCGATCGGGCTCTCGATCCTCTCCGGCGCCCACAACACGCTCTTCGCGGCCGTCATCGCCCTGCTCAAGGAGCGCGACGCGGAGGACATCAAGGTCTTCGGCGGCGGCATCATCCCGGAGGCGGACATCGCGCCCCTCAAGGAGAAGGGCGTCGCGGAAATCTTCACACCGGGCGCCACGACGGCCTCGATCGTCGACTGGGTGCGGGCGAATGTGAGGCAGCCGGCGGGGGCGTGACACCTGGCCGGCGGGACTCCTCGAACGCCGGCCGGGGCTGGAGACTTTCAGCCCGTACGGCGTTCGAGGACGAGGTCGTCCAGGCCGAGGCGGGGGGTCTGGGGGCGGCCGACCCCCCCAGGGACGATGGCGTTGCCCCTGCTCGAACGAAGCCGAGAGCTTCGGGGAGGGTTCGCGGAGGGTAGGGGCGGCGGGGGAAACTCCTACGACTCCCCGAACTCCGAGGCCATCGCCGCGCGCAGACGCAACGTGGTGACCAGGCGCTGGAAGGCCTCGGCCCAGTAGCCGCCGGCCCCCGGCGCCGCGTCCTCCGACTCGTCGGGCACGGATGTCAGCCCATCCAATCGCCCGGCCTCCGCCGGATCGAGGCACCGCTCGGCCAACCCCATCACCCCACTGAAGCTCCACGGGTAACTCCCGGCGTCCCGAGCGATGTTGAGCGCGTCGACCACGGCCCGCCCCAAAGGGCCCGCCCAGGGCACCGCACACACCCCGAGCAGCTGAAACGCCTCGGACAACCCGTGCGTCCCGATGAACCCCGCCACCCACTCGGCCCGCTCCCCGGCGCTCAAGGTGGCGAGCAGCTTGGACCGCTCGGCCAGTGACACCGCCCCCGGCCCCCCGGCCTCGGGCGCGGAGGGCGGCCCGAGGAGCGCCCGGGACCACCCGGGATCGCGCTGCCGCACCGCCGCCCGGCACCACGCCGCATGCAGCTCGCCCCGCCAGTCGTCCGCCACCGGTAGCCCGACCACCTCCTCCGGCGTACGCCCCCCGAGCCGCTCCGGCCAGGTCCCCAGCGGAGCCGCCTCGACCAACTGGCCGAGCCACCAGGACCGTTCACCCCGCCCCGCCGGAGCCTTCGGCACCACACCGTCCCGCTCCATGCCGCCGTCGCACTCGTGCGGGGCCTCGACCACGATCGTGGGCGTGTCCCGCGTACGGTCGACGGCCACACACGAACCGGCCCGCGCCGCCATCCGCGCCGCGAGCGCGGAAGCGGGCAGTGCGGACAGCAGCTCCGCCGCCGTCGCCCGTACGTTGCGGCTCCGGTCGGCCAGTGCCCGCTCCAGGAACGGCTCGTCCGCCGCGCACAGCCCCGACCGCAGCGAGTCGAGAAACATCAGCCGGTCCTCGGCCCGCTCCGTCGGCCAGGTGGAGGCCAGCAACTCGCGTGCCGCGTCCGGATCCTTGGCCCGTATCGCCGACAGCAGCGCGACCCGCTCGGCGAACAACCCCTCCTGCCACAGCTGCTGTACGCGCTCGGCATCCTCCGGACCAGGCAGCGCGGAGCCACCGCCCGGCGAGGAGCGCAGCGCGAACCGCCACTCCTGGTTCAGCCGCGCCAGCCAGAGCGCCCGTGGCCCCGCGAAGGCCAGCGCCGCGGCCCGCAGATCCGTACGCCCGCGGGCCGCGTCGAGGAGCGCGGGCAGGGACTCCGGGGGCGCGGCGAATCCGCGCGCGTTCGCCAGGGTGAGCCACTGGGGCAGCAGCTCCATGAGGTCCGGGGCCGTCCCCCTGCGGCCCCCGCCTCCCGTGCCGGGCCGGTCCGCCAGCAGCATCGCCAGCCTGCGAGCCGCGGCCGGCGGCAGGGCGGCCCGGGGGTCTCGCGCCGCCGGCTCCGGCGGGGTCGCCGCCCGTGCCGGCCGGACTCCGGCCCGCCGCCGCAGCGTCTCCACGGCGGCCGCGTCCAGCAGTGCCACCGGTGCCTCTCGCCCCGGCGCCCACCCCGGAGGCGTACGCCGCTCGGTGCCGAGCATCGCCACGGTGACGAGTTCCTCCCAGGAGCCCCCCGCGGGCGCGCTTGCGGAGGCCGAGGTCATGTTCATGGGCGTCCTTTCCGTACGGAGGAGGTGGTCATGGGGTGGTGGCCGGCCTGCTCAGCACAGCGGCACCGCGTGCCCCGTGCCCACCGGCCAGGCCGTCAGGGGGGTGAAGCCGCGGTGGCCGCACTCGCCGAAGACCGTGACGGGGGCGCCGCCGGAGAGGGCGACGAGCCGCCACAGGTCGGGGCGGGACCGGGCGGAGGATGTCAGGGGCAGAGCGAAGTCGCCTTCGGCGTCGGCGAGTTGCCAGGAGTCGCCGTCCGGGACGGGGACGACCCTCTCCAGGGTGACCGGGCAGGAGTCCAGCCAGGGGTCGGCCCGCAGGGCCTCGCCGTAGCGGGCGGCCGCCTGGGGTGTGGTCAGTCCTGGTGGCCGTATCTCGGTGGGAGCGGGAGGCGCGAACCGCTCGCCCAGCGCGGCCCGCAGCTGTCCCGCGCCCGGGTACGAGGACACCTCCGCCTCGACGGCCAGGCCCACCGGCAAAGCAAGCTCCGGTGCGCGGCCGGCCGCTCCGTAGGAGAGGAGCAGGGCCGTGCGGCCGGACTCCGCGCCGTACAGCCAGATCCTGCGCGTGGTGAGGCGGGCGTCCGACGTGTCGTACTGGGCGAGGACCAGCCAGCGGTCGCGCGTCGGCGGGCCGTCCGCCGAGCCGGAGAGACCGACCCGTGTACGGACCGTCGCGGCCAGGCCGTCCGGCAGCCGCTCGCGGCGCAGCCAGCCCTGGACGAGGAGGTGGAGCAGCGCGCACTCCTCAAGCAGCCGCACCGGCCAGCCCGCACCGGACGACGGGATCGCCCCCAATTCCCTTACGCGCGCGGCCAGACCGGGGGCCTGCGCGTCGACCATCCGGGCCGCCGTCTCCTCCCACAGCCCGTACCCCGCCTGCTCGGCCGAGGCGAGGCCGCCGCGCAGCAGGTCCGCCAGCCGCTGCTCCAGCTCGAGCGCACCCGCGGTGATCCGCTCGGCCCGCCGCTCCGCCCTGCGCCGAGCCGCCGCCGGATCCCCCGAGGGCGCCGCTCCAGATGCCTCGCCCACCGCTTTCTTCTCCTGCGCGCGCTGCTTTCTCCCCTCTATCCACTGCTCCGCCCAGTCCGGCGCCCGCCCCCGCGGCACCGTGCCGTCCGCGCCCGCCCAGAGCAGGAACAGCCCCAGCGCGTGCTTGCACGGGAACTTCCGGCTCGGACAACTGCACTGGTAAGCGGGCCCGGTGGAGTCCGCGATGTCGATGACCGTCCGATACGGCTTGCCGCCGCTTCCCCTGCACAGCCCCCATACCGTCCCCTCCTCGGAACTGCCTGCCTCCGACCACGGCCCGGCCGCGCCCAGTTCACTCCCCGCCTTGCGTGACGTGGCGTCAGGGGCCAGTGCCAGCACCTGATCCGCTGTCCAGCGCACCGCCTGCTGAGTCATGCCATCGAAGGTAGATCCCGCCACTGACAACCGGCCCTCGTGGGGGCGTTTGCGCAGGTCAGAGCGCATTGTCAGTGGCGTGGTGCACGGTGGAACCAGATCCGAACCGGCCGAGCTGGAGGGGGACCGAGCCATGACCGTGTCCGTTGAACCGACGTCCGTGCCCATGCCCGCGGGAGAGCCCGCGGGGCAGGGGGCGGGGGCGACTGCCCACACGCCGGCCGAGGTGCTGCGGCCGCACGCCGAAGACGCCTTCGCCGCCGAACTCGCCGCGCTCGCCGCGCAGGACGACCGGCCCCGCCCGGCTCGCTGGCGGCTGTCGCCGTGGGCGGTGGCGACCTATCTGCTGGGCGGCACCCTCCCGGACGGCACAGTGATCACACCCAAGTACGTGGGACCGCGACGCATCGTCGAGGTCGCCGTCACCACGCTCGCCACCGACCGCGCACTGCTCCTGCTCGGTGTGCCCGGCACCGCGAAGACCTGGGTGTCCGAGCACCTGGCCGCGGCCGTCAGCGGCGACTCCACGCTGCTCGTGCAGGGCACGGCCGGGACGCCGGAGGAGGCCATCAGGTACGGCTGGAACTACGCGCAGTTGCTCGCGCACGGACCCAGCCGCGACGCGCTCGTGCCGAGTCCCGTCATGCGGGCCATGGCCGAGGGCATGACCGCCCGCGTCGAGGAGCTGACCCGCATCCCGGCCGACGTACAGGACACGCTGATCACGATCCTGTCGGAAAAGACCTTGCCGATACCGGAGTTGGGGCAAGAGGTGCAGGCCGTCCGCGGCTTCAACCTGATCGCCACGGCCAACGACCGCGACCGCGGGGTCAACGAACTGTCGAGCGCGCTCCGCCGCCGCTTCAACACCGTGGTGCTGCCCCTGCCGGAGACCGCCGACGCCGAGGTCGACATCGTCTCGCGCCGCGTCGACCAGCTCGGCCGCTCCCTCGACCTGCCCGCAGTGCCCGACGGCATCGACGAGATCCGGCGCGTCGTCACCGTCTTCCGCGAGCTGCGCGACGGAATCACGGCCGACGGGCGTACGAAGCTGAAGTCGCCCAGCGGCACACTGTCCACCGCCGAGGCGATCTCCGTCGTCACGGGCGGCCTGGCCCTGGCCGCCCACTTCGGCGACGGTGTGCTGCGGGCGAGCGATGTCGCGGCCGGCATCCTCGGCGCCGTCGTCCGTGATCCGGTGGCCGACCGCGTCATCTGGCAGGAGTACCTGGAGGCGGTCGTCCGCGAGCGGGACGGCTGGAAGGACTTCTACCGGGCCTGCCGGGAGGTGAGCGTATGACGGACTTCACCGGCGGGCCGTGGCTGCTGGGGGTGCGGCATCACGGCCCCGGCTCGGCGCGGGCCGTGCGGGCCGCGCTGGAGGCGGCGGCTCCCTGGATCGTGCTGATCGAGGGTCCTCCGGAGGCGGACGCGCTCATCCCGCTCGCCGCCGACAAGGAGATGCGGCCCCCGGTCGCCCTCCTCGCCCATGTCGTGGACGAGCCCGGCCGCTCCGCCTTCTGGCCGCTGGCCGAGTTCTCACCGGAGTGGGTGGCGATCCGCTGGGCCCTCGACCGCGATGTCCCGGCCCGCTTCATCGACCTTCCGGCGACCCACACGCTGGCGTGGGGGAGGGAGGACTCTCCTCCGCAGGACTTCCCTCCGCAGGACCTCCCTTCGCAGGACCTTCCCTCGGAAGGCTCCTCGGAGGACAAGGAGGAGACGTGGCCCCCGGTCGAGTCCGCCGTGCGGATCGACCCCCTCGCCGTACTCGCCGAGACGGCCGGTTACGACGATCCCGAGCGCTGGTGGGAGGACGTGGTCGAGCACCGCGGCGGGGCGGCGAGCGATCCGTTCGCGCCGTTCGCCGTGCTGGAGGAGGCGATGGGGGCGCTGCGGGAGGCGTACGGGGTCGGCGGGCACGACCGGGACCTGGTGCGGGAGGCGCACATGCGACTCCAGGTGCGGGCGGCGCAGCGGGAGTTCGGGGACGAGGTGGCCGTGGTGTGCGGGGCCTGGCACGTTCCCGCGCTGCGGCAGAAGACCACGGCCGGAGCCGACCGGGCGCTGCTCAAGGGGCTGCCCAAGGCCAAGGCCGCCATGACGTGGGTGCCGTGGACACACCGCCGGCTGTCCCGGGTCAGTGGGTACGGCGCGGGCATCGACTCACCCGGTTGGTACGGGCATCTGTTCAGCGCCCCCGATCGCCCGATCGAGCGGTGGATGACCAAGGTGGCCCGGCTGCTGCGCGACGAGGACCGGAGTGTGTCGTCCGCGCACGTCATCGAGGCGGTGCGGCTGGCCGACACGCTCGCCGCGATGCGCGGCCGCCCACTGCCGGGACTGACCGAGACCACCGACGCGGTACGGGCCGTGATGTGCGAGGGCTCGGACGTGCCGCTGGCGCTCGTGCGGGAGCGGCTCGTGGTGGGCGAGGTGCTGGGGGAGGTGCCGGAGTCCGCTCCCGCGGTGCCGTTGCAGCGGGACCTCGCGCGGCACCAGCGGCGGCTGCGGCTCAAACCGGAGGCGCTGGAGCGGGAGTTGGAGCTCGATCTGCGCAAGGAGACCGACGCCGGGCGCAGCAGGCTCCTGCACCGGCTGCGGCTCCTCGGCGTCGAGTGGGGCGGGCCCACAGAGTCGCGCGGCAGCACGGGTACCTTCCGCGAGACCTGGCGGCTGCGCTGGGAGCCGGAGCTGTCGGTGCGTGTCGCCGAGGCCGGCGTCTGGGGCACCACGGTGCACAGCGCCGCGACGGCCAAGGCCGAGGCGGATGCCGTCGCCGCGCCGGCGCTGGCGGAGATCACGGCACTCGCCGAGCGCTGCCTGCTCGCCGAACTGCCGGACGCGTTGCCCGTGGTGATGCGGGTCCTCGCCGACCGGGCCGCCCTCGACGCGGACGTCGGCCACCTCGCCCAGGCCCTGCCCGCCCTGGTCCGCTCCCTGCGCTACGGCGATGTGCGCGGCACGGACACCCACGCCCTCACCGATGTCGCGGCGGGCCTCGCCGAGCGGATCTTCGTCGGCCTCCCACCGGCCTGCGCGTCCCTCGACACCGAGGCCGCCGAGGAGATGCGACGCCATGTGGACGCGGTGCACGGGGCGGTGGGGTTGCTGGGGGAGGCGGGCGCGGCGTCATGCGGGGGCGGACAGCCGTCCGGCGGCGTACGGAAATCCGGCGACGTACCGGCATCCGCAGACAGGCACGCATCTGCAGACAAGCATGCGTCCGCAGACGAGCATGCATCTGCAGACAGGCAGGCGTCCGGCGCCGTGGAGGCGTCCACCGACATGGAGGCGTCCACCGACGCGGAGGCGTCCGGTCGCACGCGGGCACCCACCGACTCGGAGGCGTCCGGTGGCACGCGGGCAACAGCCGACACGCAGGCATCCGGGGGCATACGCGGTCGCTGGTACTCCGTGCTGCGGACGCTGGCCGGGCGCGACACCGTGCCGGGGGTGATCCGGGGGCGGGCCGTGCGACTCCTATTGGACGAGGGCGGGTTGGCGCAGGACGAGGCGGCGCGGCTCATGGGGCTCGTGCTCTCGCCGGGGACCGCACCCGGGGATGCCGCCGCGTGGATCGAGGGCTTCGTCGGAGGCGGCTCCGGGGGCGGGATGCTGCTCGTGCACGACGAGCGGCTGCTGGGCCTGGTGGACGCGTGGCTGACCGGAGTGCCGACGGAGGCGTTCACCGACGTGCTGCCGCTGCTGCGGCGGACGTTCTCGGCGTACGAGGCGGGGGTGCGCAGGACGCTCGGCGAACTGGTCCGGCGGGGACCGGGAGCGCCGCGCAGCGCCGCGGTCGCCACCTCAGGGATACCCGGGTTCGACCCGGACCTCGATCCTGACCGTGCGGACGCCGTACTGCCGGTGGTGAGCCTGCTGCTGGGGCTGGAGGGGTCGGACGACAACAACCTTGTGGAGGTGGCCCGATGACCGGACGGGGGAAGGCACCCGAGGCGACGCGTGCACCGGGCGCGAGTGGCGTACCCGGCACCCACGACTCGGCCGGTGCGAGCGGCGAGCGGCTGCGGCGCTGGCGGCTGGTGCTCGGCGGTGACGAGGCGGACGGGACCGGATGCGTACTGGCCGGGCGGGACGTCGCGATGGACGGCGCGCTCGGGGCGCTGTACGGGGAGGGCGGGAAGCGGGGCAGGGCGCAGCCGGGGCGGGACCGTTCGGCGGGGCTCGGGGCATCGGCGCCGTCGGTCGCGCGCTGGCTCGGGGACATACGGACGTACTTCCCGTCGTCCGTCGTCCAGGTCATGCAGCGGGACGCCATCGACCGGCTCGGGCTGGCGGCCCTCCTGCTGGAGCCCGAGATGCTGGAGGCGGTGGAGGCCGACGTGCATCTGGTGGGCACGCTCCTCTCCCTCAACAAGGCCATGCCGGAGACGACGAAGGAGACCGCGCGAGCCGTCGTGCGCAAGGTCGTCGAGGACCTGGAGAAGCGGCTCGCCACCCGCACGCGGGCCACGCTCAACGGCGCCCTCGACCGCAGCGCCCGACTCAGCCGCCCCCGCCATCACGACATCGACTGGAATCGCACGATCGCGGCGAACCTGAAGCACTACCTGCCCGAGCACCGCACGATCGTGCCCGAGCGGCTGATCGGATACGGCCGTGCCGCGCAGTCCGTGAAGAAGGAGGTCATCCTCTGCGTCGATCAGTCCGGGTCGATGGCGGCGTCGGTGGTCTACGCGTCCGTGTTCGGCGCCGTTCTCGCCTCGATGCGGTCCATCGCCACCCGGCTCGTCGTCTTCGACACGGCCGTCGTCGACCTCACCGATCAGCTCGACGACCCGGTCGACGTCCTCTTCGGCACCCAGCTCGGCGGCGGCACGGACATCAACAGGGCGCTCGCGTACTGCCAGTCGCGGATCACCCGGCCCGCGGACACGGTGGTCGTGCTCATCAGCGACCTCTACGAAGGAGGGATACGGAACGAGATGCTCAAGCGGGTCGCGGCGATGAAGGCGTCGGGGGTGCGGTTCGTGACGCTGCTCGCGCTGTCCGACGAGGGAGCGCCCGCATACGACCGTGAGCACGCGGCGGCGCTCGCGGCGCTGGACGCACCGGCGTTCGCGTGTACGCCCGACCTGTTTCCCGAGGTGATGGCGGCGGCGATCGAGAAGCGTCCGCTGCCGATACCGGACACCAGGTGAGGGGATCGGAGAATCCGGACATGAGTACCCATCAGTAACAGGGGACTTGCGCAACCTCGGGAGTCCCGTGCGAGGATCGACGCGGCCTCAGCGCCTTGACTGCCCTCGTACGGGAGGAACCTCCCCTCTTGCCCCTGCCAGCCGCACTGCCCGGTGCCGCTCTGCGCATGACGCGTACGACGGCCGGACGACGTGCGCTGCAAGTGGCGCTGCTGGTGGGCGCATTGTTCGCGCTCGGCTTCCTCTGCGGGGAGCAGGCGCATGCGGCCGAAGGGGCGAAGCCGCCGGTTCCGACGCACGTCGTGCTGGCGGTGAGCGGTTCGGGTTCGAGTTCGGGTTCGGGTTCGAGTTCGGTGGAGCGGGCGGTGGGGCGATCGTCGGCGCCGGGCACTCCGGCCCCGGAGTCCGACTCCGTCCCGTCGAGCACGGCCAAGCCCGCCTCCGGAACGGCCACGCACGCTTCAGGAACTGGCGCGCATGTCTCTGGGACGGTCAGGCACGCTTCAGGAACCGGCGCGCTCGTCTCTGGGACGGTCAGGCACGCTTCCGGAACCATCGCGCTCGTTCCCGGGACGGTCAGGCACGCTTCCGGAACCATCGCGCTCGTTCCCTGGGCGGTCACGCACGTCTCCGACGCCGGTCGCCGTGTTGTCCAGCCGCAGCCGGTCGGTGACCGAGTCGTCCGGCCGGCAGCCGGCAAGGGCGTACGGCCGATCGGCGATCTGGTGAAGATGGTCACCGATGGGCTGTCTGGAGCCCCGCGGCAGGGACTGTCGTCCCTGCCGGGAGTCCCCGACGTGCCGGGCCTGCCGGGTCTGCCTGGCCTGCCCACGCTCCCCGGGGTGGGCGCGCGGACTCCGCCGGTCGCGGCGTTGCCGCACCCGGCGAGCGGGGTGGCGGAGCCGCTGAGCATCGCGATCGAGCGCGACGCCGGGCGGCTGTCGGACCCGCACGCGACTACGGCGTACGGTCCGAGCCTCCTCGGCGCGGACACGGGTGTCGGCGGCGCGAGCCGGGCCCGTGACGGGGCAGGGGCGGGACGGTCTTCCGTGCCCCAGGCGCCCCCTGGTGACCCGGTCGGTGCGCCGGCCGATCAGTCGGCGGTCGACAACGGCACGCCGCGGCACGGCGATCCGTATGCCGTCACTTCGCATCACCGGGCGCCGCTGCGGCTCGTGCCCGGCGCGTCCGCGGTCGTGACCGCGGACGAGACCCCGGACAGGTTCCGGGACATTCCCGTTTTCCCCGGCTAGGGCAGCCCTTCCCCCGCTGTACGACCTGCCGCGCGGGGGCGGAACAGGTCTGCCCGCCGTCCGGACCCCCCTCCGATCGCCGGACGGCAGCCCCCGGAATGTCCCGAACTCTCGGAATCCCGAAGGATCTGACACACGCATGAACAAGAACATTCGCCGTTCCATCGTCATAGCCGCCGGCGTCACCGGCGCGTGGGCGCTCGGTTCCGCCGTCGCCAGCGCGGACGAGCTGCCGTCGTCGTCCGCGTCCGCTTCCGACGTGAGCCTCGATGTCTCCGTCTCGGCCTCGGACACGGTCGGCTCGGTCACCGACACCGTCGACGGCGCCGCCAAAAACGTGACGAGCGACGTGCGGAGCACGGTCGCCGGTGTCACCGAAGGTGTCACTGACCATGTCTCCAGTGGCCTCTCCAGTGGCGTCACCGGCGGTGTCACCGACGGCACGGCCGTCGACGGCGCGGCCTCGACCGTCACCGGCACCGCCGCCACGGCGCGGTCCACGGCCGGCTCCGTCACTTCCGCCTCCACCTCAACCGCCACCTCCGGCATCAAGAAGACCGTCACCGCCACGACGAGCGGAGCCGCCGACCAGGCCTGTCGATACGTCGACGCCGAGGTCCCCTCCGTCACCCACCTCGCGCAGACGAAGAACGCTGTCGCGCACCGGGCGACGGACAAGGCCGAGGAGACGGTCGCCGACGTCGGCGGCGCACCGCAGGACGAGATCGACTACCTCTTCGGTCCGCTCGGGGCCTTCGCCCCGGAGCTGGAGGAGGCCCTCGCCGGGGCGCAGAGCAAGCTCGCGGCCGCCCAGCGCGCCGCCGCCGCGGTGCCGTCCGCCGCGCGGACCACGGTCCAGCGGACGGTCACCACCGCGGGAACGACCGCGGGAAGGACCGCGGGCGGCATGGTCACCGGCACCCGTCAGACCGTCGCCGGAGTCCCCGCCCACGCCCAGGGCGCCGTGGGTACCGCCACCGGACTCGCGATCCCGGTCGCCGACGAGACCGCGGCCGCCGTCCTGCCGCCCGTCGCCGCGACCGCGGTCCAGGGCGGGACCCCGGTGGTGGATCACACCGTCGGTGAGGTGACGCCGGTGGCGTACGGCGCCGTCGGGGACGTCCACGCGCTCGCCGGCGGGGTCGTCGGCCAGATCGTCGACGACACCGCGGGCGCCGTCCTGCCGCCCGTCGCCGCGACCGCCGCGCACGGTGCCGTCCCGGTCGCCGGGCAGGCCGTCGGGGACGCGGGCGCGCTCGCGTACGGCGCGGTCGGCGATGTGCGGCCCTTCGCGGGCGGCGTTGTCGGCGACGCGGGGACGCTCGCGTACGGGGTCACGGGCCAGGTCGGCCCGTTCGCACAGGGTGTCGTCGCGGACGACGTGCGGCCCTTCGCCGGGGGCGCGGTCGGTGCCGTGCAGCCGGTCGTGGACCTGGCGCAGCCGGTCGTTGCGGGCGTCGAGAGCAGCGCCACCGGGCTGGCGTACGGCGTCGAGGGCAGCGCCACGGGGCTGGCGTACGGCGTCGAGGGCAGCGCCACGGGGTTGGCGTACGGCGTCGCGGGTGATGTGCGGCCGTTCGCCGACCACACCGTCGGGCAGGTCGACCCGTTCGCGGGCGGAGTCGTCGGCCAGGCCGGCGGCCTCCGGCAGGACCTGACCGGGACCGCCGAGGCGACCGGCGGGCCCCTCGCGGGCAACGCCGTCAGCGGCGCCCAGGGTGTCGCCGAGTCGATCACGCCGGGCTATGCGCAGCAGGTGCAGGACGCGCCGTACGTGCAGTACGGCACGTACAGCGTCTGACGGTCCTCCCTCGCGACGTGCGGCGTCTGACGGGCCACTTCCTGTACAGCGTGTGACGGGCCACCTCCCGTAGGGCGACCGACGGGCCACCTCCCGTAGGGCGACCGACGGGCCACCACCCGTACGGCGACCGACGCGCGACGCCGCACCCCCGCCGTACACGCACGCCGCACGCCCGCCGTACACGCCGCACTCCCGCCGTACGTCGGAAGAAACCGGCGAAGCCGATGTACGGCGTCCGACCGACTCCGCAGGGCGACGGCCCCGTACGGCCGAAAGCCGTCGGTCCGTGCGACCGGGACCCTGCGGCTGGGGCGGGTGGCCCCCCATTGGGGTGGGGGACCACCCGTCCTGAGCCTCTTGCGAGGGGCTGTCCAAGGGGCCTCACCAGGCAAACCCCAGCCTGGTGAGGCCCTGTCCCGGCCAGATCTGTGACAGGTATCACCGCTCAGGTGTGATCTGCGATTTAGGGACCCGCGTCCCTCGGCGATAACCTGCGAGACGGACATGCCGCGCGCTCGGACACCGTGTGCGCCACCCTTGTGACAGCGGACGTCACGTTGCCCTTCGCGGCACGCCCACGCAGACAACGAACCGCGAGATCACTGATAGGGACGGACGCGCGTGGACCTGTTCGAGTACCAGGCGAGGGACCTCTTCGCCAAGCACGGTGTACCGGTGCTGGCCGGTGAAGTCATCGACACGCCTGAGGCAGCCCGCGAGGCGACCGAGCGTCTTGGCGGCAAGTCCGTCGTCAAGGCCCAGGTGAAGGTCGGTGGCCGTGGCAAGGCCGGTGGCGTGAAGCTCGCCGCCACCCCGGACGAGGCCGTCGCCCGCGCGACGGACATCCTCGGCATGGACATCAAGGGCCACACGGTCCACAAGGTGATGATCGCCGAGACCGCGCCCGAGATCGTCGAGGAGTACTACGTCTCGTACCTCCTCGACCGCACCAACCGCACCTTCCTCGCCATGGCGTCCGTCCAGGGCGGCGTGGAGATCGAGGTCGTCGCGGAGGAGAACCCCGAGGCCCTCGCGAAGGTCCCGGTCGACGCCAACGAAGGCGTGAGCATCGAGAAGGCCCGCGAGATCGTCGCCCAGGCGAAGTTCCCGGCCGAGGTCGCCGAGCAGGTCGCCGAGATCCTGGTGACGCTGTGGGACACCTTCATCAAGGAGGACGCCCTCCTCGTCGAGGTCAACCCGCTCGCCAAGGTCGCCTCCGGCAAGGTCATCGCCCTCGACGGCAAGGTCTCGCTGGACGAGAACGCCGACTTCCGCCAGCCGGAGCACGAGGCGCTCGTCGACCACGCGGCGGCCAACCCGCTCGAGGCCGCCGCCAAGGAGAAGAACCTCAACTACGTCAAGCTCGACGGCGAGGTCGGCATCATCGGCAACGGCGCGGGTCTCGTCATGAGCACCCTCGACGTCGTCGCGTACGCCGGTGAGAACCACGGCGGCGTGAAGCCGGCCAACTTCCTCGACATCGGCGGTGGCGCCTCCGCCGCGGTCATGGCGAACGGCCTGGAGATCATCCTCGGCGACCCGGACGTCAAGTCCGTCTTCGTCAACGTCTTCGGTGGCATCACCGCCTGTGACGAGGTCGCCAACGGCATCGTCCAGGCGCTGCAGCTGCTCAAGGACAAGGGCGAGGAAGTCACCAAGCCGCTGGTCGTGCGTCTGGACGGCAACAACGCCGAGCTGGGCCGCAAGATCCTGTCGGACGCCAACCACCCGCTCGTGCAGCGCGTGGACACCATGGACGGCGCGGCCGACAAGGCCGCCGAGCTCGCGGCTGCGAAGTAAGGGACGAGGGAAACAACCGCCATGGCTATCTTCCTCAACAAGGACAGCAAGGTCATCGTCCAGGGCATGACCGGTGCCACGGGCATGAAGCACACCAAGCTCATGCTGGCCGACGGCACGAACATCGTCGGTGGCGTGAACCCGCGCAAGGCGGGCACGTCCGTCGACATCGACGGCACCGAGATCCCGGTCTTCGGCACGGTCGCCGAGGCGATCGAGAAGACGGGCGCCAACGTCTCCGTCCTCTTCGTGCCGCCGGCGTTCGCCAAGGCCGCCGTGGTCGAGGCGATCGACGCGGAGATCCCCCTCGCGGTCGTCATCACCGAGGGCATCGCCGTCCACGACTCCGCCGCCTTCTGGGCGTACGCGAAGGCGAAGGGCAACAAGACCCGCATCATCGGCCCGAACTGCCCCGGTCTCATCACCCCGGGCCAGTCGAACGCCGGCATCATCCCGGGCGACATCACGAAGCCGGGCCGCATCGGCCTGGTCTCGAAGTCCGGCACGCTGACGTACCAGATGATGTACGAACTCCGTGACATCGGCTTCTCGTCGGCCGTCGGCATCGGTGGCGACCCGGTCATCGGTACGACGCACATCGACGCGCTCGCCGCGTTCGAGGCCGACCCCGACACCGACCTGATCGTGATGATCGGTGAGATCGGCGGCGACGCCGAGGAGCGTGCCGCGGACTTCATCGCGAAGAACGTGACGAAGCCGGTCGTCGGTTACGTCGCCGGCTTCACCGCGCCCGAGGGCAAGACCATGGGCCACGCCGGCGCCATCGTCTCCGGCTCCTCCGGCACGGCCGCCGCGAAGAAGGAGGCCCTCGAGGCCGCCGGCGTCAAGGTCGGCAAGACGCCGACCGAGACGGCGAAGCTCGCGCGTGAGATTCTCGCGGGCTGAGCTTCTTCCTGAGTGAACGTCGGGTGGGCCCGTACCCCTTGCGGGGGTGCGGGCCCACCGGCGTTTCCTGGGACCTCGTCCGCGTGGAGCGACTGCCCACAGCGCTTCCGCACGGTGCGATTGCCCACAGCGCTTCCGCATGGAGCGATTGCCCACAGCGCTTTCGCATGGAGCGATTGCCCACAGTGCTTCCGCATGGAGCGATTGCCCACAGTGCTTCCGCATGGAGCGGCTGCCCACAGCGCTTTCGCACGGAGTGATCGCCCACAGCGCTAACGACTCTCTGGCACCAGTCGTCCCGGGCCGTTCACCGTCTCCGACTTGAGTTTGGCCTGGAGCTGTTGCTCTGCCTGGGACAGCGGGCCCATGGCGGGTCGGGGGGGTAGACCCTGGACTGTTTCGCCGCGGGACAGCGGGGCCTCGTAGTGGTCGGGGGCCGTTCGGAGGGTCAGTGAGGTGGCGCCGATGAGGAGGGCCGTGAAGGCGATGGCGGCGCGGGTCCAGTGGCGGGCGCGGCGTTCGCCGCTCCAGCGGACCGTGGGGGGCTGGGGCGCCCGCAGCCGCTCCGTGCTCGCGACCTCGGCGAGCCGCCGGTGCAGTTGCTCCGGTACCGCCAGCTCCGGCAGGCGCGCCGCGACGGCCTCGCGTGCGCGCAGCAGCCGGTTGGCCGCCGCGGGCGTGCTCGCCTCCGTCTCGGCCGCGGTCTCCGGCAGGTCGAGCCCGACCCCGTCGTACAGCATCAGCGTGCGCCGGTACACGGGCGGCAGCTTCAGGAGTACGTCGAGCAGCGCGCGGTCGGCGGGGTCGGCGGGCGGCGCCTCCGGGTGCCGGTGTCGCAGGCGCATCCGGTGCCAGGGGGAGAGCGCGTACTCGTAGGCCGTCGCCCGCACCCACCCGGCGGGATCCCGGTCGAGGGCCACCTCGGGCCAGCGGTGCCAGGCCAGTTGGAAGGCGCGCTCCACGGATTCGCGCGCCAGTTCGCGTCGCCCGGTGAGCAGATAGGTCTGCCGTACGAGGGTCGGGGAGCAGAACGCGTAGAGGGCGTCGAAGGCCTGATCGGGCGTCAGCGCGGCGGGCCGAGGTGGGGATGCGGGCGCGGGTTGCGCGTGCGAGGGTTCTGTGTCGGCGGGCGGCTTCTCCTTGTCGGGGAGTGGCACGCCGGTGCCCACCGGTGCGGGAGCGATGCGTTCCTGACGTACGGTCACCTCGGCGTCGCTGGGCGCCTGCTCGGTCAGCAGTTTTACGTACGCGTCCCGTAGGTTGCCGCGCGGCGTCGTACGGCCGGTCTCCCACGCGCGCACCGTCTTGCGGGTGACGCCCACCCGGGCGGCGACGTCGGCCTGAGTCAGCGACTTGGCCTCACGCAGACGGCGGCGCTCCTCGGGGGCCGGCAGCGGGGCAGGAGGGCTCTGCGTCATGTCGCACCCCACTGGGTGACGTTTCGTACGAAAAAGTGCATAGCTGCATATTGAGCGACACAGCCGAGGTTCGCCTGTTACGACGGGAAAGCGCGTGTCGTTGGGAGCATGGCGGTGTGACCCAAATGACCGACCGCAGGCTGTCGTTGTCGTCCTTGCTCACCCGGATGCGCGCCCCGTCCCCCGGACTGGCCGCCAGCCTCCTGAGTGGCGCCCTCGCGGCGGGGCTCGGGCTCGGCTCGTTCGCCGTCCTCGTCATGGTGCTGTGGATCAGCTCGCCCTACCCGGACAGCGGACCGGGCGGAGCGCTGCATGTCGCCGCCGCGTTGTGGCTGCTCGCGCACGGCGTGGAGCTGATCCGCACCGATACGTTGTCCGGCCTGCCCATGCCGGTGGGGGTGACACCGCTGCTGCTGCTCATGCTGCCGGTGTGGCTGTTGCACCGGGCGGGGCGCGACGCGGCCGACGCCGACTCGGAGGCAGCGCCGCGTACGGCGTGGGCCGGAGCCGTCGCCGGCTATCTGACCGTCGGCATGGCCGCCGCGCTGTACGCCTCGGGCGGCGCGTTGCGTCCCTCCTGGGTGTGGACCGTCGTCTGCCTGCCGCTGCTCGCCACGGTGGCGACGGGGGTGGGGGTCTGGACGGCGTACGGGCATCCGCAAGGGCCGATGCCGGCGTGGGGGCGACGGGTTGTCGCCGCGGCCGTGCCGCCGCGTCTGACCTCGGCCGTACGTCGTCTCGCCACCCGCGACGGGATCGACGGGATCGGCGGGATGCGCGGGATCGGCGGCGGCGACGGTGGCCGGGGTGACGAGCGGTTTCCCGGGGCCGTGGTGCGGGCCGCCGGTGCCGGGGTGGCGGCGCTGGTGGGAGGTGGGGCGCTGCTGGTGGCGGCGTCGCTGGTGTGGCACGGGGGGACGGCCCGTGACTCCTTCTCGCAGCTCACCGAGGGGTGGTCGGGGCGGTTCGCGGTGCTGCTGCTCTGTCTGGTGCTGGTGCCGAACGCGGCGGTGTGGGGGGCGGCGTACGGGCTCGGTCCCGGGATCGTCCTGGGCGCCGGGCATGTGGCGGGGCCGCTCTCCGGGGCTGTGGCAGGGCCGATGCTGCCCGCGTTTCCGCTGCTGGCGGCGGTGCCCGGGGGCGGAGGGCCGTTGAGCTGGTCGAGCGGGGTGGTGCCGGTGGTTGCGGGGGTGACGGTGGCGTGGTTCGTGGTGCGGGCGGCGGTGCCGGGGGGTGGGGATGGTGGGCCGGGTGAGGTCTGGTCCGGGCGGCGGACGGTGGCCGCGGTCGGGCTTGCCGCGGGAGTGTGCGGGGCCGTGTTCGCGCTGCTGGCCGCGCTGGCCGGGGGGCCGTTGGGGGTGGCGGCGCTGGCTCACTTCGGGCCGGTGTGGTGGCAGGTGGGGGCGGCGGTGGTGGCGTGGACCTGGGTGGTGGGGGTTCCGGTGGCCGTGGGGGTGCGGGGGTGGCGGGTTCGGGAGGGGCGGGGGGCTTCGGTAGGGGTTGGGGTGGCGCTTCGGGGGGCGGTGGGTCCGTGGTTGTCGCGGTCGCGGTCGCGCGAGGGTGTGGGGGAGGTTCCGGCGGGGCCGGTGGAGGGTGCTCCGCGGGAGCCTGCGGTTCGGGAGGCTGCGGTGCGGGGGTCCCTGGAACGGGGGGCCTTGGGACGGGGGTCCCTGGAGCGGGAGTCCCTGCTTGAGGATCCTGGGCCGTACGACTTTCTGCCCACCGATCCCGTGGACGTCCCGTGGCCTGAGGACGCCTCTCGCGAGATCCGGTGGGCGGCGCTGAGGGAGGCGTCCGCTCCCTCGGAGTCGAGTGGCCCTTCGGAGTCGAGCGGCTCCCCGGAGCCGGGTGGCTCGCCGGAGCGGGGTGGCTCTCCGGAGCCGACCGATCCGACGTGAGGTGCGTCGGGGGTGGAGTTTTCGCCCCCTCCGCCCCTACCCGTCCCTTGTTACTGGGGGCTGCCGCCCCCAGACCCCCGCTTCGGCCTGAACGGCCTCGTCCTCAAGCGCCGGACGGGCTGGAAGCCAGACCCCCGCATCGGCCTGAACGGCCTCGTCCTCAAGCGCCGGACGGGCTGAAAATCAGCGGCCCCCCACCGGGCCTCAGCCGCGGGTGCCCAGTACGCCTCGCAGTTCCTTCGGGAGCAGGTCGTTGCAGGACTGCTTCGCGGCGTTGGTGAGGGCGTCGGTCGTGCAGGAGTAGTAGTCGCTGTAGACGAACTGGGCGGTGAAGCCGGCGGCCACCATGACGATGGCCAGCGATGCGGTGACGAGCCCGCTCACCGCCGCCGTCTTCTGCGGCCGCGCGGTCGGATCGGGTGCCGGGGTGTCCGGATCCGGGGTGCGGGGCTTGGCCCGCAGGGCGCTGCCGCCCCAGTACAGGGCGAGCGCACCGAGCAGCAGCGCCACGTACGGCCAGCTGAAGAGGGCGAAGAAGAACGCCCACATACCGGAGAGCAGGGCGTAGCGCGCACGCCGCTGGGCCGGGTCCGTCGGGTCCCAGCGCATACCCGTACCCGGACCGCTGCCTGGCCCGTCCGGGCCGCTCTGGCCGCCCTGCCCTTGCGGAGCCCCGGGGCGGTCACCGAAACGGCCGCCGGTCGAGGGCCCGGGCTGCCGGTCGCTCCATTGGCTGCCCCACGGGGACGGGCCGCTTCCGCCCTCGCCGGACCCGCCGTTCCCGTTCCCGTTCTCGTCCGCGCCCTGTCCGTTCGCGGGGCGCCTCGGCTGCCAGGGGCGGTCGGGCGTCCCCTCGGGTGGCGGCGCGAAGGGATTGTCGTCCGAGTCCGCCGATCCCGGACCTGAGGGAGGCGTGTCGGGACCACGTCCGCCGGAGGAACCGTTCCCGTCTGCCGGTGCGTCCCCGCTCGACCGTGGCGGCGTAGGCGAAGGGCGCTGCTCGCGCAGCAGGAGCGGAGGGAGTCGGAGACTGCGGTCCGGCATCAGGTGTGCGTCTTCCCCTTGGTGGTTCTGGCGGGCTCATGCCCCGAGCGTCATATCCCCGGGCTCGCACCCGAGCGTTGGTACCCGTCCCCAGGTCAACGTCCCGCGCACGCAGGGCGTTCCCCTCGTACTGGACGGCGGCCCCGGGTGGATCCTCCCCAGACGCTACCTTCCGGCCACGCCCCCGTCCCGTGGGGGCCGTCCGGTGTGCCGGTATCGTTGCTGACGGTCGGCCGCTTCGTAGACTTCCCCGTATCCGGGGGTGTGAAGCATTCGTACGACCGTACAAACGCTTCCCCGAGAAAGGGCCCCGCCGTGGCCAAGGCCAAGCGCCTCGTCGTGCTGGTCTCCGGATCAGGTACGAATCTGCAGGCACTGCTCGATGCCATCGCGGAGGCAGGGCCCGAGGCCTATGGAGCCGAGATCGTGGCCGTAGGGGCCGATCGCGACGGCATCGAGGGGCTCGCGCGCGCCGAGCGGGCCGCCATCCCCACCTTCGTCCGCCGGGTCAAGGACTACGGCAGCCGGGAGGAGTGGGACGCGGCGCTCACCGGTGCGACCGCCGGGTACGAGCCCGACCTCGTCGTCTCCGCCGGGTTCATGAAGATCGTGGGGAAGGAATTCCTGGCCCGGTTCGGGGGGCGGTTCGTCAACACGCATCCCGCCCTGCTGCCCAGTTTCCCGGGGGCCCACGGCGCGCGGGACGCGCTCGCGTACGGCGTCAAGGTCACCGGCTGCACCGTCCACTTCGTCGACGACGGTGTCGACACCGGACCGATCATCGCTCAGGGCGTGGTGGAGGTCCGGGACGAGGACGACGAGAGCGCTCTGCACGAGCGCATCAAGGAAGTCGAGCGAAGGCTGCTCGTCGATGTCGTGGGGCGGCTCGCCCGCAACGGCTATCGCATTGAGGGACGAAAGGTAGTTATCCAGTGACCGCCACCGCCAACGCCGAGAGCAACAAGCGGGCCATTCGACGCGCGCTCGTCAGCGTGTACGACAAGACCGGCCTCGAAGAGCTGGCGCGCGGGCTGCACGAGGCAGGTGTCGAGCTCGTCTCCACCGGGTCCACCGCAGCGAAGATCGCCGCCGCCGGGGTCCCCGTCACCAAGGTCGAGGAGCTGACCGGCTTCCCCGAGTGCCTGGACGGCCGGGTCAAGACCCTGCACCCGAAGGTCCACGCGGGCATCCTCGCCGACCTGCGTCTGGAGAGCCACCGGGAGCAGCTCGCCGAGCTCGGTGTCGAGCCGTTCGACCTCGTCGTCGTCAACCTCTACCCGTTCCGCGAGACCGTCGCCTCGGGCGCGACGCCCGACGAGTGCGTCGAGCAGATCGACATCGGCGGCCCTTCGATGGTCCGGGCCGCGGCCAAGAACCACCCGTCCGTCGCCGTCGTCACCAGCCCGGCGCGGTACGCCGATGTCCTCGGCGCGGTCAAGGACGGCGGCTTCGACCTCGCCACCCGTAAGCGGCTGGCCGCGGAGGCCTTCCGGCACACCGCCGAGTACGACATCGCGGTCGCGAGCTGGTTCGCCAGCTCCTACGCGCCTGTCGACGACTCGCCGTTCCCCGACTTCCTGGGCGCCACGCTGGAGCGCAAGAGCACCCTGCGCTACGGCGAGAACCCGCACCAGCCCGCCGCGCTCTACGTCGACGGCACGGGTGTCGGTCTCGCCGAGGCCGAGCAGCTGCACGGCAAGGAGATGTCGTACAACAACTACACGGACACGGACGCCGCCCGCCGTGCCGCGTACGACCACGACGAGACCTGTGTCGCGATCATCAAGCATGCCAACCCGTGCGGTATCGCGGTCGGTTCGGACGTCGCCGAGGCGCACCGCAAGGCGCACGCGTGTGACCCGCTGTCGGCGTTCGGTGGCGTGATCGCGGTCAACCGCCCGGTGTCGAAGGAGATGGCGGAGCAGGTCGCCGAGATCTTCACCGAGGTCATCGTCGCGCCGGACTACGAGGACGGGGCCCTCGAAGCTCTCGCCAAGAAGAAGAATATCCGGGTCCTGAAGGCCCCGGCCGCGCCCTCCCACCCCGCGGAGGTCAAGCCCATCGACGGCGGCGCGCTGCTCCAGGTCACCGACCGTCTCCAGGCCGACGGCGACAACCCGGCGAACTGGACCCTCGCGACCGGCGAGGCGCTGAGCGAGGGCGAGCTCGACGAGCTGGCCTTCGCGTGGCGCGCCTGCCGCGCGGTGAAGTCCAACGCGATCCTGCTCGCCAAGGGCGGCGCGTCGGTCGGCGTCGGAATGGGCCAGGTCAACCGGGTCGACTCCGCGAAGCTCGCGGTCGAGCGGGCGGGCGCCGAGCGGGCCCGCGACTCCTATGCCGCCTCGGACGCGTTCTTCCCGTTCCCCGACGGCCTGGAGATCCTCGCCGAGGCGGGCGTCAAGGCCGTGGTCCAGCCGGGTGGTTCGGTCCGTGACGAGCTGGTCGTGGAGGCCGCGAAGAAGGCGGGCATCACGATGTACTTCACGGGGACGCGCCACTTCTTCCACTGACGCGCCCCTCTTACCCCGGGGCACCCGCACTCCTTTTTGCCCCGGGGTACCCGCGCTCCTTTCTCGTCCCGGGGCACCCGCGCCCCTTCTCGCCCCGGGGCAATCTCGGAAGTTTCCGGGGCAATGCTGGACAGACGTACCAGGGCCGTGTCCCCCCTCGTTCAGGGTGGGACACGGCTTTTGGTGTGCAGAGCGTGAACTGCGCGGTGGCGTCCGGCTGTTCGGTGCCGCCTGGTTGTGCGGTTCTGCGATGCTGCGGAGTTGTGCGGTGCTGCGGGTGTGCCCTGCTGCGGGTGGCAGCTGCCGCGAGGCTGCTCAGTAACGCGGGCGCGCGAACCAGGCCGTGCCGCTGGACACCACCGGCGCCGCCGTGATGACGGCGGCGAAGACGACCCAGATCAGCGGGAAGATGACCGCGGAGGCCATTCCGGAGTCGAGGCCGACGAAGAGCAGGATCAGACCGACGATCCCGCCGAGCGCACCGTAGATGACCGTGGTGATACGGATGCCCTGGCCGCCCTTGCCGAACTTCACGCCGAGCGTGATCGACAGGGCCGCGAGGCCCGCCGCGAGCAGGCCGATGACCACGAGGACGCCCGAGGCGATGCCGGCACCGTCACTGAACGAGCTGAACGGGTCGTCGGACGACGAGCTGTAGCTGTCCGCCGCGTTGGACACGTCGTTGGCGATGGCGGCGACGTAGAACCAGCCCAGAGCCGCCAGGATCTGCACCGCGGAGATGATGAACAGGAAGACGCGGGCCGTGACCAGCAGGCCCGGCATCGACTGCGGGAGCATCTGGTTGCCGCCGGGGTAGCCGGGGTACGCCGGCTGCTGCGGATAGCCGTAGCCCTGCGGGGGTACGCCGGGCGGGGCCTGCGGGTAGCCATAGCCGGGCGCGGCCTGCGGAGCGGCGGGGGGCTGCTGGGGCGGCTGCCCGTAAGGGTTGTTCGGGTCGCCGAAACTCATGGCGGGTTTTCCTCCGTTGCCTGGGCGGGGACGACGCGGCACGGTTCGGAGGAATTTCTACAGAGCGGTCCGTCCCCCCGGTACTGCCCGCGGCACTGTGTGCTCATCGTTCTTTAGCCGACTCTTACTTGTCCAGCCGGATGCCCTATGTGTTGTGCAAGTGCAACATCGCCGATCATGGCCGGATACGACTGGAACGCGCGTCGAAGGGCGGCCGAAGCCTGGTGGGTGGGCCCTCGGGCGCCCGGATTGGAACCAGGGCCGGGTCATCCGGGAGTATGGGGTCATGACCGCCCAGATTCTCGATGGCAAGGCCACCGCAGCCGCGATCAAGTCCGATCTGACCGCCCGCGTGGCGGCCCTGAAGGAGAAGGGCGTCACGCCCGGCCTCGGGACGATCCTGGTCGGGGACGATCCCGGCAGCCAGAAGTACGTCGCGGGCAAGCACCGCGACTGCGCGCAGGTCGGCATCGCCTCCATCCAGCGTGAGCTGCCCGCGACCGCCACGCAGGAGGAGATCGAGGCGGTGGTCCGCGAGCTGAACGAGGACCCCGCCTGCACCGGCTACATCGTCCAACTGCCGCTCCCCAAGGGCATCGACGAGAACCGCATCCTGGAGCTGATGGACCCGGACAAGGACGCGGACGGCCTGCACCCGATGAACCTCGGGCGGCTCGTGCTGAACGAGCCCGCGCCGCTGCCCTGCACCCCCAACGGCGTCCTCACCCTGCTGCGCCGCTACGGCGTGGAGATCAAGGGTGCCGAGGTCGTGGTCGTCGGCCGTGGCGTGACCATCGGGCGCCCGATGCCGCTGCTGCTGACGCGACGCAGCGAGAACGCGACGGTGACGCAGTGCCACACCGGCACCCGTGACCTCTCCTCGCATCTCAAGCGCGCCGACATCATCGTCGCCGCCGCGGGCTCCGCGCACCTCATCCGGGCCGAGGACGTGAAGCCGGGCGCCGCCGTCCTCGACGTCGGTGTCTCGCGCAGCGCCGAGGGCAAGATCGTCGGCGACGTCCACCCGGACGTCGCGGAGGTGGCCGCCTGGATCTCCCCGAACCCGGGCGGCGTCGGCCCGATGACCCGCGCCCAGCTGCTGGTCAACGTGGTGGAAGCGGCGGAGCGCAGTGTCGACTGACGGCGGGGCCAAGGACGGCGGGGCCGGGCGTGACGCGCGGCGCGTGCGGACCGCCGGCGCCGAGGCGGGCGTGCGGGGTGCCGAGGCGGGCGTACGGGGCTCCGAGGCGGCCGTACGAGATGCGGAGACGGCCGTGCGGGACGCCGAGAACGCCGCTGGTCACGCCGATGACGACGCTGGGTGCGCCATGAACGTCGCTGGGCATGCCGAGAACGACGCTGAGCACGCCGGGGACGACGCCGAGTACGCCGGGGACGACGCCGAGCACGCCGGGGACGAGCTGACCGTCACCGACCCCGTCAGCGCCCCCGACGCCGAGGGGAGGCCGCGGCGGACCACGCGGCGCTTCCCGCTGTTCACGCGGGACACCGCGCGGCCCGAGGGCGGCGGACGGGCGGCGGCCTCGGACGCCCCGGCGCCCGCCCGTCAGTGGCCGATCCTCGCCGTGCTGTCGGCCGTCGGGCTCGGGCTGCTGCTGACCGCGCTCGACGTGTTCCGGTTCGGGACGATTCTCATCGGCGTCGCGCTCCTCGCGGGCGCCGTGATGCGCTGGACGCTGCCGAGCGTGGGCATGCTCGCGGTCCGCTCCCGCTTCACGGACATGCTCACGTACGGCGTGCTCGGCGTGGCCATCGTGCTGCTCGCGCTGATGGCGCAGCCGAACCCGTGGCTGGAGATCCCGTTCCTGGACGACACACTGCACTTCACGGTGCGCTGAGCAGCCGCGCGTACGACGATGGCCCGCGCCTCCCCTGGGGGACGCGGGCCACCGTGCTTCTCGGGTGGTCGCTCAGCAGTTACCTCAACCGCACCATGAGCAAACTCGGTCTGGACAGCAGGGCGCAGGCGGTGGTGGTCGCGTACGAGACGGGGTTGGTCACACCGGGCGGCTGAGCGCGGGGCGGCCTCGTGCCGCGCGGCGAGGGCGGGGGCCTGGTCCGGGTCCGGGGGCGGGCGCATGGTCCGGTCCGGGGGGCTTGATCGCGGCCCATCCTCTCCCCCGAGTCAGGACGGGCCGCGATCGGGCGGTTGGCCGCCCGGGGACCACACTTGTGCACGGGAACAGGCTGTTCAACACCTGGCAGTTCGCTGTGGCACGGAAGTGACCATTCCGCTACGGGGTCCGTGCCGTGGGCCGGGAACCGTTCGCCGCGCGGCGCCGCCGACGCTCGTGGAACCGTCCGCCGCCCGGTGCCGTCCCTCGCTCAGGGGACGCCGAGGGAGGTCAGCGATGAGTACCCGAGCCAGTGCCCGCGCTCGTGCCAGTGCCCGTCCCGGTGCCGGTGCGAGTGCGAGTGCGACCGCCGGTGTCGGTGCCGGCGCCAGTGCCTGGCAGCCGCTGCCGGAGCAACTTCCGCCCGAGGTACGCCACTTCGTCGAGCAGCTGCGAGGGCTCAAGGACCGTACCGGCCTCAGCCTGGTCGCCCTGGGCGCGCGCACCGCGTACAGCAAGTCCTCCTGGCAGCGCTACCTCAACGCGACCCAGCCGCCGCCCCGCCAGGCGGTCGTCGCGCTGTGCCGGGTCGCGGGTCTCGCGAGCGAGGAAGCCGAACGGTTCGGTGTGCGGTGGGAGCTGGCGGTGCGGGTGTGGCCGCGGGTGGGGGTGGCAGCCGCCCCGGAAGCGGCTGGCTTGCCGTCGGCCGCCCCGGAAGCGGCTGGCTCGGCGTCGACCGCCCCGGGGGTGGCTGGCCCGGCGTCGACCAGCTCGGCGGCTGTTGCGTCGGCGGGCGGCTCGCTTCTCGGCGCGCAGGAAGGCGCGGACGAGGGTGCGTGCGGCGGCGGGGGTGCGTGCGGCGGCGCGTCGGGCGAAGGTGCCTGCGGTGGCGCGCACGAGGGTGCGTGCGGCCGCGCGGGCGACGGCCCGTACGAGCACGACGGCCCGCACGAGCACGACGGCCCCTACGCGCACGACGGCCCGTACGAGGACGACCCCACGCTTCCGTGGTGGGACGCTCCGTCGCCCGACGCGCCGGCGCCCGCACCCGTCGCCGCGGGCCGGCTGCCCCTCTACGGCGCCCTGTTCCTGCTCGCTCTCCTCCTCGCCGTCCTCGTCGGCGCCGTCACCCTGGGGTGAAGTGACCGCTCCCGTGACGCGTGAGGTCACACGTGTGTTCTCGTTGTGTCGATGTCTTGACAAGTTCAGGGATTTGCCCTGATCCCTCACAACTGCCGGGTTAACGTGGGCAATCGGGACGGTCCGGGATGTCCCGTGCGAAGGCCAGGGGTTCGACCGGCCGTACATGACGCCGGTGGGACACTGGACCGCAGCCCAACGGGCGTGCAACGACGCGCGCTCCGGCCCGAATGCTCCCGTGCGCCCCCATCCCGGGAACTGAGATCCTGACCGAGCGCATCCCTGTGGGTAACCAGAACGGGGACTCGGCGGAGGGCGCCACGCGCGGGGGAACAGTCGTGCACGTACGGGGGGAAAGAGGGGGGAAGCAATGCCTCGTTGGAGGGCCTTGCCGGATGAACTCGATCCGCAGGTCAGGGAGTTCGCCAGTCAGCTGCGCCGGCTCGTCGACCGGAGCGGGCTGAGCATCGCCGCCGTGGCCGACCGCACGGGCTACAGCAAGACGTCCTGGGAGCGTTACCTCAACGGCCGGCTCCTCGCGCCGAAGGGCGCGATCGTCGCCCTGGCCGAGGTGACCGGGACCAGTCCCATCCATCTGACCACCATGTGGGAGCTTGCCGAGCGCGCCTGGAGCCGCTCGGAGATGCGCCACGACATGACCATGGAGGCGATCCGGATCTCCCAGGCGCGCGCCGCGCTCGGGGAGTTCGGGCCGACTCCGGCGAAGGGGAGCGACGGTCGGCAGACCGCCCGGAAGGGCGGCAGCGCGACCGCGGCACCGGGGATCGCGGGGCCCGCGGGCGTATCGCCGACGGTGCCGCCGTCGGTACCGTCCGTGCCGGTGCAGCCGTCCGGCCCGGACGCGGGGGAGTCGTCGCCGTACGGCGGTTCGTCGTACGGGGCTTCTTCGTCGTACGGAGGTGGCTCGCGCGGGGGTGCGGGCGCGGGGCGCGGCGGCAGTTGGGGAGTCGTCGCCTCGCCGTCCGACGGGGGCGGACAGTTCGGTCCCCCGGCGTCGGCCGGACCGGCCCGGTCGGCGGAAGGTACGCCGCAGGACGCCCGGCCCGGCGGGGGCGGGTCGGGGGACGGGGCGCGGCGTGGGCGGCGGCTCAGGATGTTCCTCGCGGGGATCGTCGGTGCGCTGGTCGTCATCGCGGTGGCCGTCTACCTCACCCAGGGCGGGGACAAGAAGAACGCGGGTGACACGCCCAAGAAGCCCGCGACGTCCGCCAGTACGAACCCCGATCTGCCGGCCGGGGTGAAGTGCAGCGGTGCGGACTGCACCGGCAAGGACCCGGAGAACATGGGCTGCGGTGGTCAGCTGGCCAGGACCACCACCAGCGTCACCGTCGGTACGACGCTCGTGGAGGTGCGCTACAGCAAGACCTGCGGCGCCGCCTGGGCCCGCATCACGCAGGCCGCGATCGGTGACCGGGTGGAGGTGTCCTCCTCGGGCACCGCGGCGAAGCAGACCGGGTCGGTCGACACGGACACGGACGCGTACACCCCGATGGTCGCGGTGAAGGACGCCGGTGACGCGACGGCCTGCGCGACGCTGAAGTCGGGCCAGAAGGGCTGCACGAAGTAGCGGTTCGCCCTCGGGCGGACGGTGGCGCGGGTGGGCGGGTTCCCTCTCCCCAGGATGGGCGGGTTCTCTCTCCCCGCGCCGCCCCTGTCCGCCCCCTGCCGCCAATTTCCGGGGCCTCCAAATTCCGGGGCCTCCAAAATTCGGGGTCCCCGAAATTCGGGGGATTGGCCGCCCCGCTCCTGGGCAGGCGCACGGTAACCCCCACGGGATCCGGTGTCTCCGGTACCCCCAAGGCGGTCGCCGTGCCTACTCTCCCGGGCCCGGCGGCCGCCTCCCTCCGAGGCTCTGTGGGGCGGGCCACACGGACCCGGACGTCCAGGGTCCTGGAGGCGCGATAGCCTGACGGGCGGATCTCTCTTGACGCCAAGAGATCGATCATCGGCCCCGGTGATCGATCATCACGGCGGACGCGGGAGACGATCCTGCACCCGGGGCAGCGACGCCCCACCGCCAGCTGTCATACGGAGAACGCCATGACCCGCACTCCCGTGAACGTCACCGTCACCGGCGCTGCCGGCCAGATCGGTTACGCCCTGCTCTTCCGCATCGCCTCCGGCCAGCTGCTCGGCGCGGACGTGCCGGTCAAGCTGCGCCTCCTGGAGATCACGCCGGCGCTGAAGGCCGCCGAGGGCACCGCGATGGAGCTCGACGACTGCGCCTTCCCGCTCCTTCAGGGCATCGACATCACGGACGACCCGAACGTCGCCTTCGACGGCACGAACGTCGGTCTGCTCGTCGGCGCCCGCCCCCGTACCAAGGGCATGGAGCGCGGCGACCTCCTGGAGGCCAACGGCGGCATCTTCAAGCCGCAGGGCAAGGCCATCAACGACCACGCCGCGGACGACGTCAAGATCCTGGTCGTCGGCAACCCGGCGAACACCAACGCGCTCATCGCGCAGGCCGCCGCCCCGGACGTACCGGCCGAGCGCTTCACCGCGATGACCCGTCTGGACCACAACCGCGCGCTCACGCAGCTCGCGAAGAAGACCGGCACGACGGTCGCGGACATCAAGCGCCTCACCATCTGGGGCAACCACTCCGCCACCCAGTACCCGGACATCTTCCACGCCACGGTCGCCGGCAAGAACGCCGCCGAGACCGTGAACGACGAGAAGTGGCTGGCCGAGGACTTCATCCCGACCGTCGCCAAGCGCGGCGCCGCGATCATCGAGGCCCGTGGCGCGTCCTCCGCCGCGTCCGCCGCCAACGCCGCCATCGACCACGTCCACACCTGGGTCAACGGCACGACGGACGGCGACTGGACCTCCATGGGCATCCCGTCCGACGGTTCGTACGGCGTCCCGGAGGGCCTGATCTCCTCGTTCCCGGTCACCACGAAGGACGGCGTCTACGAGATCGTCCAGGGCCTGGACATCAACGAGTTCTCCCGCGCCCGCATCGACGCGTCGGTGAAGGAGCTGGAGGAGGAGCGCGAGGCGGTCCGCGCCCTCGGCCTCATCTGAGCCGACTCGCTCGTCGCTTTTCCCCTGTGGGGCACCGCTCGTCGCGGTGCCCCACAGGGCTTTCACGGGCGGTGGCCGTCCGGCCGTCCGCTCCCAAGTGCCCTCGTACGCGGGGTGGCTCAGGCACTTCGACGGACGAGCCGCTTCTCGAACCAATGGGCCGCGTACACGTTGTCGTCGTACCGCGGGATCTCGGTGTACCCGCACGCCCGGTACATGGCCTGGGCCTCCGTGAGCACGGCGTGCGTGTCGAGGCGTACGACCTCGCAGCCGCGCTCGATGGCCCGGTCTTCCAGGCCGTCGAGGATCCGTCGCGCGAGGCCGAGGCGCCGGGCCGCGGGGTGCACCCACACATGGCGGATCTCGCCCACCCCGGGTTCGAGCCGGCGCAGCGCCCCGCAGCCCACCGGCCGTCCTTCCTCGTACGCCACCAGGAAGGCGCCCGCGTCCCCCGACACCTCTTCGGGTCGTACGAGGGAGGCGGGGTCGAAGCCCTCCGGGAACCGTTCGTCGATGTCGGCGGCGTACGCGGCGAGGCAGTCCCGGGCGTCGCGGGAGGCGCCGTCGACGCGTTCGACGGTGATCGCGGCCAGCCGCAGCAGCCGTTCGGCCACGGCGACGGCGACGGTGAGCTCCTCGCGCTGCCGTGCGTCGAGGCCGCTCAGCAGTCCCTCGGCGAGCGCGTTGGACCGCCGGTCCTGCTCCTTGACCTCGACCACGCCCGCCGGTGTGAGCTCCGCGATCCGCAGGCGGTTGTCGGCGGGGTGCACCCTCACCCGGACCAGCCCCTGCGCCTCCAGCGCCCGGATCATCCGGCTCAAGTACCCGGCGTCCAGACCGAGCCGGCTCCTCAGATCGCGCAGCGAGGCGCCGTCCTCGCCGATCTCGAACAGCAGCCGTGCCTCGCCGAGGGGCCGGTCCTGACCCAGGTAGTGGTCGTCGAGGACTCCGATGCGCCGGGTGAAGTAGCGGTTGAACCGGCGCAGTGCCTTCACGTGATGCGCTGACCCTTGCTCCATATTTCTTTGACTTTAGTCAAAGGAAAGGGAGGCGTCTACTCACCCTCAGCGCACGGGGCGCCCCATACCTCAGTATTTGGGGCGATTTTTCAGTGACGCGGCGCACTTCTGGTCACCGGTTGTGCATGCATCCCGGGTTGAGGGGCAGGTGCTCCCGGCCTCCGAGGGTGACACGTGTGTGACTCAGGGGCACGGAACAGAACGGAAGGCAACACCGATCATGGCCGGACAGCAGGCACAGCAGACCATCCACGTGGGAGGCGAGTGGCGTGACGCCGTCTCCCGCGCCACCCGCGAGATCCTCGACCCCGCGGATGGCAAGCCGTTCGCCGTGGTCGCGGAGGGTGACACGAAGGACACGGACGCCGCGATCGCGGCCGCCCGGCGCGCCTTCGACGACGGCCCGTGGCCCCGCACCCCCACCGCCGACCGCGCCGCCCTCCTGCGCCGCGTCGCCGATCTCCTGGTGCGCGACCGTGAAGAGCTCGGGCTGCTGGAGAGCCGAGACGCGGGCAAGACCCTCGAAGAGGGGCGCGTCGACATCGACTGCGTCGCCGACGCCTTCCGGTACTTCGCCGACCTCGTGGTCGGGGAGGGCGGCGGACGGGTCGTCGACGCGGGCTCGGACGAGATCCACAGCGTCGTCGTGCACGAGCCGGTGGGCGTCTGCGCGATGATCACGCCCTGGAACTACCCGCTCCTCCAGGCCAGTTGGAAGATCGCGCCCGCGCTCGCCGCCGGGAACACCTTCGTCGTCAAGCCGAGCGAGATCACCCCGCTGACGACCATCGCGCTGGTCCGGCTACTGGCCGAGGCCGGGCTGCCCGCCGGAGTCGCCAACATCGTCACCGGCCCCGGGCACACGGTGGGCGCCCGCCTCGCCGAGCACCCCGACGTCGACCTCGTCTCCTTCACCGGCGGCCTGATCAGCGGTACGAAGGTCGCGCAGGCGGCCGCCGTGACCGTCAAGAAGGTCGCCCTGGAACTGGGCGGCAAGAACCCGAACGTCGTCTTCGCCGACGCCTGCGCGACGGAGGAGGGCTTCGACACCGCCGTCGACCAGGCCCTCAACGCAGCCTTCATCCACAGCGGCCAGGTCTGCTCGGCGGGCGGCCGCCTCATCGTCGAGGAGTCCGTGCGGGAGCGCTTCGTCGCCGAACTCGCGCGCAGGGCCGGGAGGATCCGGCTCGGGCGCGGCACCGAGGAGGGTGTGGAGTGCGGGCCGCTCGTCTCCGAGCAGCAGCGCGCGAAGACCGAGGCGTACGTCGCCTCCGCGCTGGCCGAGGGCGCGGTGCTGCGGACCGGCGGCAAGCGCCCCGAGGCGTCCGACGTCCGGCCCGCCACCGGGTACTTCTACGAGCCGACCGTCCTCGACCAGTGCCACCGCGAGATGACGGTGGTCCGCGAGGAGGTCTTCGGGCCGGTCCTCACCGTCGAGACCTTCCGGACCGAGGACGAGGCCGTCGCGCTCGCCAACGACACCGAGTACGGGCTCGCCGGCGCCGTCTGGACCGCCGACGCGGGCCGCGCCCGCCGCGTCGCCGGACGACTGCGGCACGGCACCGTCTGGATCAACGACTTTCACCCCTACCTCCCGCAGGCGGAATGGGGCGGCTTCGGGAAGAGCGGCGTCGGGCGCGAGCTCGGCCCGGCCGGTCTCGCCGAGTACCGCGAGACCAAGCACGTGTACCAGAACCTCGCGCCGAAGCCGGTCCGCTGGTTCGGCGGCTGAGACCGGGTCGGGCCGGCCCACCGCCTGATCCCGAGCCAGGCGCGCGCCCGGCCGCCGGCTGATCCCGAGCCAGGCGCCCGCTGGCCCGCCGGCTGATCCCGAGCCGCCGAAACCGGCAACCCGCCGCCCGTCGGTCCGTCGGGCCGTCGGCTGAAGCCCTTCGTCGGCGAAGCCTTCGCCGGCAGAGTCCCCCGTCCCCCCAAGTTCCCCGTCCCCCCATCACTATGCGCAGTACCTTGCACGCCGCAGAGGAGCACCACTTCATGTCCCAGCACGAGAACACGTACGACTACGTCGTCATCGGCGGCGGCACGGCGGGCTCCGTGATCGCATCCCGCCTCACCGAGAACCCGGACGTCACCGTCGCCGTCATCGAGGGCGGCCCCAGTGACGTGGACCGCGAGGACGTCCTCACCCTGCGCCGCTGGATGGGGCTGCTCGGCGGGGAACTCGACTACGACTACCCGACCACCGAGCAGCCGCGCGGCAACTCCTACATCCGGCACAGCCGCGCCCGGGTGCTCGGCGGCTGTTCCTCGCACAACACGCTGATCGCGTTCAAGCCGCTGCCGTCCGACTGGGACGAGTGGGAGGCGGCGGGCGCCACGGGTTGGGGTGCGGTGCCGATGGAGGCGTACTTCGCGCGACTGCTCAACAACATCGTCCCGGTCGACGAGAAGGACCGGAACGCGATCGCCCGCGACTTCGTCGACGCCGCGCAGACGGCGCTCGGTGTGCCGCGCGTCGAGGGCTTCAACCAGAAGCCGTTCACCGACGGCGTCGGCTTCTTCGACCTGGCGTACCACCCGGAGAACAACAAGCGGTCGAGTGCCTCGGTGGCGTATCTGCATCCGGTGATGGACCACCGGCCCAACCTGACACTGCTGCTGGAGACCTGGGCGCACAGGCTGGAGCTGGACGGGACGCGCGCGACGGGCGTGCACGTCCGCACCAAGGACGGCGAGGAGATCCTCGTACGGGCCCGCAACGAGGTCCTGCTGTGCGCGGGCGCCGTGGACTCGCCGCGCCTGCTGCTGCACTCCGGCATCGGACCGCGCGCCGATCTGGAGGCGCTCGGCATCCCCGTCGCGCACGACCTGCCCGGCGTGGGCGAGAACCTGCTCGACCACCCCGAGTCCGTCATCGTCTGGGAAACGAACGGCCCCATCCCGGAGAACTCCGCGATGGACTCCGACGCGGGCCTGTTCGTGCGCCGCGACCCCGAGCACCAGGGGCCCGACCTGATGTTCCACTTCTACCAGATCCCCTTCACGGACAACCCGGAGCGGCTGGGCTACGAGCGCCCGGCGCACGGCGTCTCGATGACCCCGAACATCCCCAAGCCACACAGCCGTGGCCGCCTGTACCTGACGAGCTCCGACCCCTCCGTCAAGCCCGCCCTGGACTTCCGGTACTTCACGGACGAGGACGACTACGACGGCCGTACCCTCGTCGACGGCATCAAGATCGCCCGCGAGATCGCCAAGGCCGAGCCGCTCGCCGGCTGGCTCAAGCGCGAGGTGTGCCCCGGTCCCGCCGTCACCGACGACGAGGAGCTCAGCGCGTACGCACGACAGGTCGCGCACACCGTGTACCACCCGGCGGGCACCTGCCGTATGGGCGCGCCATCGGACGAACTCGCGGTCGTCGACCCGGACTTGCGCATCCGCGGCCTCGACGGCATCCGGATCGCCGACGCGTCCGTCTTCCCGACGATGCCCGCCGTGAACCCGATGATCGGGGTGCTCATGGTCGGGGAGAAGTGCGCCGAGCTGATCGGTGGTGCCGCGTGATGCGTACGACAACCACCATGAACGGTAAGGCCGCTGAGCCCGTCTTCTCCGTGCACAACCTGTGGAAGGTCTTCGGGCCGAAGGCCGAGCGGGTCCCCGCCGACCCCGAGCTCGCCGCGCTCGGCCCCGCCGAGCTGCGCTCCCGCACCGGCTGCACGGCCGCCGTCCAGGACGTCAGCTTCGACGTGCACAAGGGCGAGGTCTTCGTCGTGATGGGCCTGTCCGGCTCGGGCAAGTCCACGCTCGTCCGCTGCCTGACCCGGCTGATCGAGCCGACGTCGGGCGGTCTGTCCATCGACGGCGAGGACGTCATCGCCATGGACAAGAACCGGCTGCGCGAACTGCGCCGCCACCGCGCCGCGATGGTCTTCCAGCACTTCGGCCTGCTGCCGCACCGCACGGTCCTCGACAACGTCGCGTACGGCCTGGAGATCCAGGGCGTCGGCCGCGCCGAGCGCCGCGAGCGGGCCGCGGAGGTCGTCGCCAAGGTCGGCCTGGAAGGCATGGAACAGCGCAGGCCGGGCCAGCTGTCCGGCGGCCAGCAGCAGCGGGTCGGGCTCGCCCGCGCGCTCGCGGTCGACCCCGAAGTCCTCCTCTTCGACGAACCGTTCAGCGCCCTCGACCCGCTGATCCGGCGCGACATGCAGGAGGAGGTCATCCGCCTGCACCGCGACGAGGGCCGCACGATGGTCTTCATCACCCACGACCTCAACGAGGCCCTGCGCCTCGGCGACCGCATCGCCCTCATGCGCGACGGCCGGATCGTCCAGCTCGGCACCCCCGAGGAGATCGTCGGCTCGCCCGCCGACGACTACGTACGCGAGTTCGTCCGCGACATCCCGCGCGAGCAGGTGATGACGGTGCGCACGGCCATGCGCGCCGCGTCCGCGGAGGAGGCGGGCCGGGGCCCGGCGGTGACACCGGAGGCGACGGTCTCGGAGGCCATCGAGGCCGTCGCGCGCACCGGCTCCCCGGCCCGGGTCATGGACGAGGGCCGCTGCGTCGGGGTCGTCGACTCCGGCGCGCTGCTGGAAGTGGTCGCTGGTACAGCCGGGTCAGCTGCGGGCCATCGTGCCGCCGGGGCGGCGTCGGTCCCGAGGCAGGGCGGCGCAGGCACAGCGCCGGCCCGCGACACCCGGCCCCCGGCCGGCCCCGACGCGGGTTCCCCTGCCGCCTCCGGCGAGGAGGTGGCCTGATGGCTACAGCTACCGCACCCCTGGGCCATAACGGGTTGGCGGACCGGGCCAGAACCCTGCTCCGCCACCGAGCCGCCGGCAAGCTGGCCCTACTCGCCCTGGTGGCGGCCGTCATCGTGCCCGTCCTCAACGCCCGCTGGGCGAGCGGAACCTGGCCCCACGCCCTCACGGTCGACCTCACCGACCCGCTCGGCAAGGTCAGCACCTGGATCATCGACAACAGGGACAGCCACCCCCTGTTCCTGTACTTCTTCGGCTACATCAGCAACGCCGTGGTCCTCTCCGTACGCGCCGTCTACCTCGTCCTGCTCGCGGCGGGCTGGGCCGGCGTGACAGCCGTGGCGGCCCTCGTCGCCTGGCGAGCGGCGGGCGTACGGCTGGCGCTCGGCACCGCCGTCGGGTTCCTCACCTGCGGCCTGCTCGGCATGTGGATCCCCACCATGCAGACGCTGGCGCTCATGGTGGTCGCCGTGCTCGCGTCCGTCGTACTGGGCGCGCTGCTCGGCCTCGCCGCGGGCCTGTCCGACCGCACGTTCCGCGCGCTGCGGCCCGTGCTGGACACCATGCAGGTGCTCCCGGCGTTCGCGTACCTCCTCCCCGTCGTCCTGGTCTTCGGCATCGGCGTCCCCGCGGCCGTACTCGCCACCGTCGTCTACGCCGCCCCGCCCATGGCCCGCCTCACCGCGCTCGGCCTGCGCGGCGCGGACACCGGCGTGATGGAGGCCGTCGCCTCGCTCGGCGCCACGGCCCGGCAGCGGCTGCTCACCGCCCGCCTCCCGCTGGCCCGCAAGGAACTCCTCCTCGGCCTCAACCAGACGATCATGATGGCGCTGTCCATGGCCGTCATCGCCTCCGTGATCGGCGCGGGCGGCCTCGGTGACCGCGTCTACCAGGCTCTGGCCTCCGTCGACGTGGGCGCCGCGCTCGCCGCCGGCATCCCCATCGTGCTGCTCGCCGTCGTCCTGGACCGGGTGACCGGCGCGGCGGGGGAGCGGCTCGGGGACGACTCCCCGGGCAACCCGATGGCCTGGGCGTACGCCCTCGCCGCGGCGGTCGTCGTCGCGGTCGCCGGACGCCTCGCGGGGCGGCTCGACTGGCCCGACACCTGGACCGTGCACATCGCCGAGCCGGTGAACCAGGCCGTCGACTGGATGACGAACCACCTCTACTCCGGCGTCCCGTACATCGGGGGCACCGCCGACTGGGCGGGCCACTTCACGACCTGGATCCTGGACCCGCTCCGCGACGGCCTCCAGTGGCTGCCCTGGTGGTCCGTGCTGCTGATCGTCGCGGCCCTCGCCTGGCTGATCGGCACCTGGCGCACCGCGCTCACCGCCGTCCTCGCCATGGCCGCGATCGGCGTGCTGGGCGTGTGGAAGCCGTCCCTCGACACCCTGTCGCAGGTGCTCGCCGCGGTCGCGGTCACCCTCGTGCTCGGCTTCGCGATCGGTATCGCGGCGGCGCGCAGCGCCCGGGTCGAGCGGCTGCTGAGGCCGGTCCTCGACGTGTTCCAGACCATGCCGCAGTTCGTGTATCTGATCCCGGTGGTGGCGCTGTTCGGCGTGGGCCGCGCGCCCGCCGTGGCCGCCGCCGTCGTGTACGCCCTGCCCGCCGTCGTCCGCATCACCACCCAGGGCCTGCGCGCCGTCGACCCCGCCGCACTGGAGGCGGCGCGCTCGCTCGGCGCGACCAGCGGGCAGCAACTGCGCCAGGTCCAGCTGCCGTTGGCCCGCCCGGCACTGCTCCTCGCCGTCAACCAGGGCGTGGTGCTCGTGCTCGCCGTCGTCATCATCGGCGGTCTCGTCGGCGGCGGCGCGCTCGGCTACGACGTCGTCTTCGGCCTCGCCCAGGGCGACCTGGCGACCGGCCTGGTCGGCGGCGCGGCGATCGTCTGCCTCGGCCTGATGCTCGACCGGGTGACCCAGCCCACCGAACGCCGCGCGAAGAAGGGAGCGTGACATGCGACTGCGTACGACAACTGTTTCCGTGTCTGTCTCTGTGGTGGCCGGCGCCTCGGCCCTGTTGCTGCTGACCGGCTGCGGCGCCGCCGACATGACCAAGCAGGCCTCGCCCTTCGCGAACGCCCGGGGCGCCAAGACCGTGACCCTGTCCGTGCAGTCCTGGGTCGGCGCGCAGGCCAACGAGTCCGTTGCCCAGTACCTCCTGGAGCACGAGCTCGGCTACCGCGTCGACACCGTCCAGGTCGACGAGGTGCCCGCCTGGGACGCGCTCAGCCAGGGGCGCGTCGACGCGATCCTGGAGGACTGGGGCCACCCGGACCAGGAGAAGCGCTACGTCGAGGACAAGAAGACGATCGTCGGCGGCGGCGACCTCGGGGTGACCGGGCACATCGGCTGGTACGTCCCCACGTACTTCGCGAAGCAGCACCCCGACGTGACCGACTGGAAGAACCTCGACAAATACGCCGACCAGCTCCGCACGGCCGAGAGCGGCGGCAAGGGCCAACTCCTCGACGGCTCCCCGTCGTACGTCACCAACGACAAGGCCCTGGTCGACAACCTGAAGCTGAACTACCAGGTGGTGTTCTCCGGTTCGGAGGCGGCGCAGATCACCCAGATCAAACAGTTCGCCAAGGAGAAGAAGCCATTCCTCACCTACTGGTACTCCCCGCAGTGGCTCTTCAAGAAGGTCCCCATGACCGAGGTGAAGCTCCCGGCCTACAAGGACGGCTGCGACACCGACCCCAAGAAGGTCGCCTGCGCCTACCCGCACACCCCCCTCCAGAAGTACCTCAACGCGGACTTCGCCAAGACGGGCGGCAAGGCGGCCGCCTTCCTGAAGAACTTCAAGTGGACCACCGAGGACCAGAACGAAGTGTCGTTGATGATCGCCAACGACAAACTGTCCCCCCAGGAAGCGGCGAAGAAGTGGGTCGAGTCCCATGAGTCGACATGGAGGCAATGGCTCCGGTAGCTGTCCTCGCCGGCCTGGCAGGCCGGCCAGGCCTCCAGCCCCCCATGCCGGGCGCCCCGCAAAGGGGCGCCCGGCGCAGCCCTACCTCAAGTTGACGGCAAGCTCCCGCAAGGCTTCGGCGGAGCGCCGTTGCAACCCCGGACCGAAGGTGACCCGCGTCGCCCCGAGCTCCCCCAGCTCGGCGACCGAGGGCCCACCGAGCTGGGCGAACACATTCACCGGCCCCTCGATCCCCGCCCGCAACAGCGGAAGCACATCGAGCGGCGCTCCGATCGGATACACGCAGTCGGCCCCCGCGGCCACATACAGAGCGGCCCGCTCAATGGCCCGCTCGGCATCCGAATCGCCGTACGCGAAGACGTCCACGCGGGCGTTGACGAACAGCTGATCACCGGCGGCGGCACACACCTCGGCGAGCCAGTCGGCGTGCTGGGCCGCATCCTTGAGGACACCCCCGGCGGAGTCCTCGAGATTGCAGCCGACCGCACCCGCTTCCAGCAGCCGCTCCGTCAGCTCCTTGGGCGCCAGCCCGTACCCGGCCTCGACATCCGCGGACACGGGCACGTCGACGGCCCGTACGATCCGCGCGACCGCCGCGAACATCTCCTCGGCCGGCGTGGCCCCGTCCTCGTACCCGAGCGAGGCCGCGACCCCGGCGCTGGGCGTGGCGAGCGCCGGGAACCCGGCGTCCACGAACACGCGCGCGCTCGCGGCGTCCCAGGGCCCGGGCAGCACCAGCGGATCGCCCGGGAGACGGCCCTGATGCAGTGCGCGGAAGACCTCCACCTCGCTCCGCGCCGTGCGCCGCGGCTCGCTCTCGACCGGGGTCACTTGTACTGTCCCGCCCGGTAGTGCCCCGGCACCAGTCGGCACGTCACGCCGAACCGGTTCCACGCGTTGATCACCGTGATCGCGGCGATCAACTGAGCCAGCTCGGCCTCCTCGAAGTGCTTGGCGGCCTGCTCGTACACCTCGTCCGGCACGAAACCGTCCGTGAGGACGGTCACCGCCTCGGTCAGCTCGATCGCCGCGAGCTCCTTCCGCGTGTAGAAGTGCTTCGACTCCTCCCATGCGCTGAGCTGCACGATCCGCTCGACGCTCTCGCCCGCGGCGAGCGCGTCCTTGGTGTGCATGTCGAGGCAGAAGGCGCAGTGGTTGAGCTGCGAGGCGCGGATCTTGACCAGTTCGAGCAGTACGGGGTCCACGCCCTGCCGGGCCGCCGCGTCGAGCTTGACCATCGCCTTGTAGACGTCGGGGGCGAGCTTGGCCCACTCCAGACGGGGGCTGTGCTCGGGTGCGTACGTGACGCCTTCGCTTGCGCTGTCGTTCGTCGTCATGTCTGGACCCTACGAGTGGAGTAGCCCAGGGGTATGGTCCATTTCCATGGCGGAATCATGGGCCACTTTGGGGGTCGACCTTCACCTGGAGCCGACCGGACCCCGCGTCCGCAAAGGGCTGACGGACGCGCTCCGCGAGGCGGTCCGCGGCGGCCGGCTCGCCCCCGGAACCCGCCTCCCCTCGTCCCGCTCGCTCGCCGCCGACCTGGGCATCGCCCGCAACACGGTCGCCGACGCGTACGCCGACCTCGTCGCCGAGGGCTGGCTCACCGCCCGCCAGGGTTCGGGCACGCGGGTGGCCGAGCGGACGGTCGTACGGCCGTCTCCGGAGGCGGCGCCGCGCCGACGCGAGCAGGGCCGGCCCACGTACGACCTCGTCCCCGGCAGCCCGGACCTCGCCTCCTTCCCGCGCGCCGAGTGGCTCAAGGCCGCCCGCCGCGCACTGACCGCCGCGCCGTACGACGCTCTCGGCTACGGCGATCCGCGCGGCCGCCCCGAACTGCGCACCGCCCTCGCGGGCTACCTCTCCCGCGCCCGGGGCGTACGCGCCGATCCGGACCGCATCGTGATCTGCTCGGGCTTCTCGGACGGCCTGACGCTGCTCGGCGCGGTGCTGCGGGCCCGCGGCCTGCGCTCGCTCGCGGTGGAGTCGTACGGGCTGGACGTCCACTGGAACCTCCTGCACCGCTCGGGGCTGCGGACGATCCCCGTCCCGTTCGACGAACTCGGCACGCGGCCGGGCGACTTGACGGGCGTAGGGGCGGTTCTGCTGACGCCCGCGCACCAGTTCCCCATGGGGGTGCCGCTGCATCCGGACCGCCGGGCCGCCGTCGTGGACTGGGCGCGTCGCACCGGCGGGCTGATCCTGGAGGACGACTACGACGGCGAGTTCCGTTACGACCGTCAGCCGGTCGGCGCGTTGCAGGGCCTCGACCCCGACCGTGTGGTGTACCTCGGGACCGCCAGCAAGTCGCTCGCCCCCGCGCTGCGGCTGGGCTGGATGGTGCTGCCACCTTCACTCGCGGCTGAGGTCGTGTCGCTGAAGGGGGAAGGGGGCTGGTCCACCGGAGCCCTGGACCAGCTGGCCCTGGCGGAGTTCCTCACCTCCGGCGCGTACGACCGTCACGTGCGCGCCGCCCGGCTCCGCTACCGGCGCCGCCGGGACGCCCTCGTGGCGGCGCTCGCCGGTCGCGCGCCGGCGGTCCACGCCACCGGTATCGCCGCCGGACTGCATGCCGTTGTCCAACTCCCGCGGGGCGCCGAGCAGTCGGTGGTCCGGGCCGCCGCCTGGCAGGGCCTGGCGGTCCACGGGCTGTCCCGTTTCCGGCATCCCGACGCGACGCCCGGCCCGCGGGACGCCCTGGTGGTCGGGTACGGCACTCCGCCGGACCACGCGTGGTCGGGAGCACTGGACGCGTTGTGCCGCGCGCTTCCGTGACGCGCGGCGATTTCTCTCGCCCCTCCGACCCTCCGCCCCCTCCGACCCTCCCCCCCTACCCGTCCCGCATCCGGGGGCTGCCGCGCCCGGGCCCCCGCTTCGGCCTGTACGGCCTCGTCCTCAGGCGCCGGACGGGCGGAAGCGAGCCGGACTCCTCCATCCGGGGGCTGCCGCCTCCAGGCCCTCGCTTCGGCCTGGACGGTCCCGTCCGCGAACGCCGGACCGGCTGAAACGAGCCGGACTCCTCAGGCCTCAGGCATCCTCAGGCCTCAGGCATCCTCACCCGGCGCCTCCCCGAACCGCGCCAGCGCCAGTGCCCCCACCACAGCAACCGCGAACCCGAGCACCGCCAGCCACTCAAGGCCCGGCCGCGTACGGTCCCCGAGCCACACCACCCCCACCAGCGCGGGCCCGATGGTCTCCCCGATGACCAGCCCGGCGGTGGCCGTCGTCACCGACCCCCGCTGCAAGGCCGAGGTGAGCAGGAGAAACGCCGCCCCGCCGCCCAGCAGCAGCGCATACGTCGCCGGATTGCTCAGCAGCGCCCCCGGCGCGATGTCGTCGATGAGCCGCACCGCCACCTCGACCACCCCGAACCCGAACCCGGCCCCCAGCCCCAGCGCGAGCGGCCGCACCCGCTCGGGCAACCGCCCTCCCACGAGGCCCAGCAGCAGCACCGCGACCGCCGTCGCCAGCATCGCGTACTTCAACACCGTCGACCCCGACTGGTGTCCCTCCGTCCCGGAGGCCAGCCCCAGCATCGCGAGCCCGGCGCAGACGACCCCCACCGCGCCCCACTCGACCCGGCTCAGCCGCACCTTCAGCAGCCGCGCGGCGACCACCGCCGTCACCGCGAGGCTCGCGGCGAGCGCCGCCCCGACCGCGTAGATCGGGATGGACCGCAGCGCCGCGATCTGCAGCAGAAACCCGACGCCGTCGAGCGCGAGCCCCGCCAGATACCGCCACTGCCGCAGCGCCCGGAGCAGCAGCGCCGCGCCGCTGCCCGGACCGCTGTCCCCGCCCGGCCCGTCGTCGGCCGCGGCGCGCGCGGCCATCGCCTGCAACACCGTCGCCGTACCGAAGCAGACCGACGCGCCAAGGGCGCACATCATTCCAAAGAGCACGAAGTGACTGTAGGGGACGGTGAATCGCGGGGGGCCACCGCACACCTGCCGAGCGTGATCTCTAATCTGATCGCCGAGCTATCAGAACAAAGCGAAGACGAACCGAACAGGACAACGGGGGAACGAACATGGCAGACACCCGACGGCAACTGCGCTCGGGAACGGTCGTCCTCGGCGGCATGGGGCTCCTCGCGGCGGCGCTCACCGCCTGCTCATCGGCCCCCGACAAGCGTTGCGTCGACCGCGACAGCTACAACCTCGCCAAGGGCTACAGGGCCGTCGCCGACAAGAACTGCAAGTCCACCAAGGCCTCGGTCAACGGCGCCTGGTACTACGGCGGCAAGAAGAAGAGCGGCTGGGTCGACGGCGGCTCCTTCACCAAGCCCAGCAAGGGGTCCGGAAGTTCGAGCGGCGGCAGCCATGGCGGCGGCGTCGACCGCGGCGGCTTCGGCAGCCACAAGGGCAGCTCCGGCGGCTGATCGACCGGGACACGATCGGAGCCGTACGCCATGGAACGCCGCACCACCGCCCCCCGCCCCGACTGGCAGCGGACCGTCGAGGAACAGGGCCTCGTCTACCCGCTCACCCGCTACCCCGACGACTCCCTGCGCCCCTACTGGGACGAGAGCGCGTACTACGTCTTCTCGCTGCCCGAGGTCGAAGCGCTGGAGGAGGTCGTCGAGGAGCTGCACCGCATGTGCCTGGCGGCGGCCGGCCACATCGTCACCGCGCGGCGCTTCGCCGACCTCGGCATCACCGACCCGCGCGTCGCCGAACTCATCGCCGAGGCCTGGCACCGTCGCTCCGAACTCCCCTCCGTCTACGGCCGTTTCGACCTCCGCTACGACGGCACGGGCCCCGCCAAGCTCCTGGAGTACAACGCCGACACCCCGACCTCCCTCGTCGAGGCCGCCAGCCCCCAGTGGTTCTGGATGGAGGACCGCTTCCCCGGCGCCGACCAGTGGAACTCCCTCCACGAGCGACTGGTCGCCGCCTGGAAGAAACAGTCCGCCCTCCTGCCGCCCGGCACCCCCCTCTACTTCGCGCACTCCGCCGCCGACGAACTCGGCGAGGACCTGATGACGGTCGCCTATCTGAAGGAGACCGCCGAACAGGCCGGCCTGGACACCGACTGGATCTCCATGGAGGAGATCGGCTGGGACCCGCTCTCCGGCCGCTTCGTCGACAACCAACTCCGCTTCATCCGCAGCTGCTTCAAGCTCTACCCCTGGGAGTGGCTCACCACCGACCGCTTCGCCGGCCACGTCCTGGACACCCTCGACAACGGCGGCGGCACGGGCAGCACCCTGTGGATCGAGCCCGTCTGGAAGATGCTTCTCTCCAACAAGGCCCTCCTCGCCATCCTCTGGGAGCTCTACCCGGACCACCCGAACCTCCTCCCCGCCTACCTCGACGGCCCCCGCGAACTGGCCCGCACCACGGGCTACGTCGCCAAGCCCCTCCTCGGCCGCGAGGGCGCCGGGGTGACGGTCCACGAACCGGGCGCCGCCCCCGTCGTACGCGCCGACGAGCCCTGCTGCTACCAGGAGCTGGCGCCCCTGCCCGCCTTCGACGGCAACCGGGTCGTCCTCGGCGCCTGGGTCGTCGAGGACGAGTCGGCGGGCCTCGGCATCCGCGAGTCCGCCGGCCTGATCACCGACGAGTACGCCCGCTTCCTGCCGCACGTGATCCTCTGACGCGAGGCTCCCTACGCCCCCAGTACGGCGCGGAGCTGGGCGAGCCCCCAGTCCAGGTCCTCCTTGCTGATGACCAGGGGCGGGGCGATCCGGACCGTGACACCGTGGGTGTCCTTGACGAGGACACCGCGGTCCATCAGCTTCTCCGAGATCTCCCGCCCCGTGCCGTACTCGGGGGCGATGTCGACACCCGCCCACAGCCCGCGCCCGCGCACCTGTGTCACATGGCCCGTGCTCGTCAACAGACCGAGCTCATGGTGCAGATGCTCGCCGAGCTCGGCGGCCCGCCGCTGGAACTCACCCGACCGCAGCATCGCGATCACCTCCAGCGCCACCGCACAGGCCAGCGGATTCCCGCCGAACGTCGACCCGTGCTGCCCGGGCCGGAACACCCCGAGCACCTCGCCGCTCGACACCACCGCCGAGACGGGTACCACCCCACCGCCGAGCGCCTTGCCCAGCACATACATGTCGGGCACCACCCCCTCGTGCTCGCACGCGAAGGTCCTGCCCGTCCGCCCCAGCCCCGACTGGATCTCGTCCGCGATGAACAGCACGTTCCGCTCCCGCGTCACTTCCCGCACGCCCTGGAGATAACCGGGCGGCGGCACCAGCACCCCCGCCTCGCCCTGAATCGGCTCCAACAGCACGGCGACGGTCTCCTCGCCGACCGCCTCCCGCAACGCCGCCAGATCCCCGTACGGCACGATGTCGAAGCCCGGCGTGAACGGCCCGAAGTCCTCCCGCGCCTCCGCGTCCGTGGAGAAGCTGATGATCGTCGTCGTACGGCCGTGGAAGTTGTCGCCCGCCACGACGATCCGCGCGCTCCCGTCCGGGACGCCCTTGACCCGGTACCCCCACTTGCGGGCCGTCTTCACCGCGGTCTCCACCGCCTCCGCGCCCGTGTTCATCGGCAGCACCATCTCCATGCCGCAGAGCGCCGCCAGCTCCCGGCAGAAGTCCGCGAAACGGTCGTGATGGAACGCCCTCGACGTCAGTGTCACCCGCTCCAGCTGCGCCTTCGCCGCCGCGATCAGCCGCCGGTTGCCATGTCCGAAATTCAGCGCCGAGTATCCGGCCAGCAGGTCGAGGAAGCGGCGCCCCTCGACATCCGTCATCCACGCCCCGTCCGCCGTCGCCACGACGACCGGCAGCGGGTGGTAGTTGTGCGCGCTGTGCGCGTCGGCCGAGGCGATGAACGCCTCCGTCGTCTCCGTAGCGGTCACGGGATCTCCGTTTCTTGCGGCACGTTCCCGCGGCACGGGGAGTGGGGCGGGCGGGTGAGTACGGGCACGGGGGAGTGGGGCGGGCGGGTGAGTACGGGCGGCCGGACACGGACGGCCGGTCATGGACGGCCGGACTCATGGCTCATTTCCTATCGTCGCTCGCATGGTGGACGGGGGAACCCGGTGATCCGGCGCGCCCGGTAGGCTGACGGGCGGGGCCGTGACTGGCGCGCTGGGATGGGACCGACCATCGGGGAGCGGCTCCGGACGAATGTGTGCCGTGCGCCTGGGCCGAACCGTGAACGCTGAACGCCACGCCGTCCGGAGGCCGACATGCCAGAGCAGCCCCTCTCCACCGAGTCCACCGCCTTCCGCAGCGCCCTGGAAGTGATTCGGGCCGTCGAGCCCCGCGTCGCCGACGCCATCGGCCAGGAAGTCGCCGACCAGCGCGACATGCTCAAACTGATCGCCTCCGAGAACTACGCTTCCCCGGCCACCTTGCTGGCCATGGGCAACTGGTTCAGCGACAAGTACGCCGAGGGCACCATCGGCCGCCGCTTCTACGCCGGCTGTCGCAACGTCGACACCGTCGAAGCCCTCGCCGCCGAGCACGCCCGCGAACTCTTCGGCGCCGAGCACGCCTACGCCCAGCCGCACTCCGGCATCGACGCCAACCTCGTCGCCTTCTGGGCCGTCCTCGCCGCCCGCGTCGAGGCCCCCGCCCTGGAGCGGGCCGGCGTCCGCAACGTCAACGACCTCTCCGAGGCCGACTGGGCCGAGCTCCGCCAGGCCTTCGGCAACCAGCGCATGCTCGGCATGTCCCTGGACGCCGGCGGTCACCTCACCCACGGCTTCCGCCCGAACATCTCCGGCAAGATGTTCGACCAGCGTTCCTACGGCACCGACCGTGCCACCGGCCTCATCGACTACGAGGCACTGCGCACCTCCGCCCGTGAGTTCAAGCCCCTGATCATCGTCGCCGGCTACTCGGCGTATCCGCGGCTCGTGAACTTCCGGATCATGCGCGAGATCGCCGACGAGGTCGGCGCCACGCTCATGGTCGACATGGCGCACTTCGCCGGTCTCGTCGCGGGCAAGGTCCTCACCGGCGACTTCGACCCGGTCCCGCACGCCCCCATCGTCACCACCACCACCCACAAGTCGCTCCGCGGCCCGCGCGGCGGCATGGTGCTGTGCGACGAGACCCTCGCAGAGCAGGTCGACCGCGGCTGCCCGATGGTCCTCGGCGGCCCCCTTCCGCATGTCATGGCCGCCAAGGCCGTCGCGCTCGCCGAGGCCCGCCGCCCCGAGTTCCGCGACTACGCCCAGGCCGTCGTCGACAACTCCCGCGCCCTCGCCGAGGGCCTGATGCGCCGCGGCGCCACGCTGGTCACCGGCGGCACCGACAACCACCTCAACCTGATCGACGTCGCCTCCTCCTACGGCCTCACCGGCCGCCAGGCCGAGTCCGCGCTCCTCGACTCGGGCATCGTCACCAACCGCAACGCCATCCCCGCCGACCCCAACGGCGCCTGGTACACCTCCGGAATCCGCATCGGCACGCCCGCGCTGACCACCCGTGGTCTGGGCACGACCGAGATGGACGAGATCGCCGGTCTGATCGACCGCGTCCTCACCGCCGCCGAGCCCGGCACCACCGCCAAGGGCAGCCCGTCCAAGGCCCAGCACGTCCTGGACCCGAAGATCTCCGACGAGATCTCGCACCGGGCCACCGACCTGCTCACCGGCTTCCCGCTCTACCCGGAGATCGACCTCGGCTGACGCGCCCGGCGCCCCACCCGGGGCTACAAGTCGATCAGCTCCTGTCGTGGTTCCCGCGGTGGTCCGGCATCCTCACGCCGGGCCGCCGCGCGGCGTATCAGCAGGGTGCCGCCCACACCGAGGATCAGGCCCGCCGCCAGCCCTGCCATCGCCCATCTCGGGTGCTCCGCCGCTGCGGGTTCCGTGACACTCGCCGGAGCGCTCACCGGCCCGAACAGGCCCGACTGCTCCTCCAACTGGTCGAACACCGAGCGCGGCGCCCGATGCCAGCGGATGTCGTCGTCCGCCACGTCGGGTGAGGGATCCGACCGCACCCAGGGCGTGCCGTCCGCCGCGACGAACACCTGGTCCGCACGCTCGATGGCGACATCCCCGCCGGGCGCTCTGCTGGTCTGCGGCCAGCCCCCGACCCCGCTCAGGCCCCAGATCACGGTGGCCCGCACCGGCGGGTAGTGCCCCGCCGCCCACGCCTCGGGCACCCGCTCCGTCCCCGTGTATCTGGGCGCCAGCAACCGCCAGAGCCGGACGAAGTCCTCCTCCCCTACGTGCAGTACGGTCGTCCGCCCCGTGTCACCGGCGATGACCAGGGCCAGATCCGGGGTGTCGGCCTTCGCGTACGCAGTCGTGCCCCCCGAGGCGTGCGCTCGCGGTGCGGCGAGCGCGGTCAGCGCCATGGAGACCAGCACCAGGAGCCACAACCTCGCTCGTCCGACCTGGAACCTCATCCGTCCCCCCTCATCCGTCCCCCCCTCATCGGTCCCCCATCAGTGGTTCAGCGACTTCGCCATCTCCACGGCCCGTGCCTTCGACGCCACCCCCTCGAGCCGGAGGGTGGTGTCACCGCCCTGCATCCACAGCAGCGTGGGCCCCGCGGTCCGCTCGGAGCGGGTGAAGCGGTCGCCCTCCGCGTCGATCAGCCAGAAGCTCAGCAGATGTGGCTTCGCGAACCACAGCGCCTGAGGGGCGTAGTCCTCGGCTCCGCCCAGCGGCACCCACTCCGGTGGCTCCCGCACGGTCTTGGTGAAGCCCATGTCCAGCCCCGCCGGATACTCGTCCAGCCGGACCGTGCCTCCATGATCGCGCCAGCACAGGCTCATCAGGAGCCGCCCCTTCGGCTCGCGCGTCACCGTCACCGCGTCCGGCACCCCGAGCGCGTCGGGCACAAGGGGCGCGAACCCGGCCCGCCGCCCCGCCTCCGCCAATGTCATCGACGGCCCGCAGCCGGGCACGCGGGCCCCGGGCGAGGGCACCGCCGACGGGTCGTACCGCACCTCGACCCCGCCGAAGCCGAACCACTCGACGACCGCGGCACGCACCGGAGGCGTGAGCACGAGCACCGTCAGCAGACCGCACAGACCCGCGCCCAGCGCGCGCCGACGCGCCCGCGCCCAGCGGCGCACCGCCCTCAGCCGCTCGCGGGGCCCCGGCGGCTCGGCCACCGGGACCGGGATCCTCTCGGCGAGTATCCGCTCCAGCACCCGCTCGACCATCGACTCGCTGCCGGCCGCCCCCGGCCCGTCCAGCGACCGCCCCAGCGCCCGCAGCTCCTCCGGCAGCCGCGCGCCACCCGCACGGGCACCCCGGCCGCCGTCACCGGTCGGCTCCGGGTCCACCGCACCCCCCTCCTCGTACCGCTCACTCATGATCATCACCCCCTTTCCGAGGATCTCCGGGTCCCAAGCCCGGCAGCAGTCGGCCCAGCTTGCGCAGGGCGCGGTTGAGGCGGGACTTCACCGTGCCGCGTGGCCAGCCCAGGGCCTGGGCCGTCTCCGGTTCGTCCATCTCCAGGAGGTAGCGGTACGTGACGACGAGGCGGTGCTCCTCGCTCAGCTGCTCCAGGGCGGCCAGCAACGCAGCACGGCGCTCCGTCTCCAGCGCCGCGACCGCCGGGTCCGCCGATTCCGGTATCAGCGGCTCCGCCTCCGCGAACGCCGCCTCGCGGCCGGCCAGCGTCCGCCGGCGCACCGCCGTCCGCACTGTGTTCCGCGTCTCATTGGCGACGATCGAGAGCAGCCACGGCTTGAACGCCGCGTCGTCCCTGTAGCGCCCCAGCGAGCAGTACGCCTTGATGAAGGCCTGCTGCACCACGTCCTCCGCGTCCGCCCCCGCCCCGAGCGCCCTGGCCGCCCTGATCGCGATGCCCGTATGGGCACGGACCAGCTCCGCGTACGCCTCCGGCTCTCCGGCGCGTACGCGTGCGATCACCGCGGCCTCGTCGACGACGATGCGGCCCCCCTCCCGCGTCCTCACACTCTTGCTACACCGCCCGAGGCCGATCGGTTCCCACCCGTGTCCCCTCAGTTTCCGACCAGTTCCGGACCGGGCGCCCACACCTGAGAGAATGGTGAGCATGGCTTCAGACCGTCCCCGTGTGCTCTCCGGAATCCAGCCCACCGCAGGCTCGTTCCACCTCGGCAACTACCTTGGCGCCGTCCGCCAGTGGGTGGCCCTGCAGGAGTCCCACGACGCGTTCTACATGGTCGTCGACCTGCACGCGATCACCATTCCGCAGGACCCCGCGGACCTGCGCGCCAACACCCGGCTCGCCACCGCGCAGCTGCTCGCCGCGGGTCTCGACCCGGACCGCTGCACCCTCTTCGTGCAGAGCCACGTCCCCGAGCACGCCCAGCTCGCCTGGATCATGAACTGCCTCACCGGCTTCGGCGAGGCGAGCCGCATGACCCAGTTCAAGGACAAGTCCGCCAGGCAGGGCGCCGAGCGCGCCTCGGTCGGCCTCTTCACGTACCCGATCCTCCAGGTCGCGGACATCCTGCTCTACCAGGCCAACGAGGTCCCGGTCGGCGAGGACCAGCGCCAGCACATCGAGCTCACCCGCGACCTCGCCGAGCGTTTCAACGGCCGTTTCGGCGAGACCTTCACGGTCCCGAAGCCGTACATCCTCAAGGAGACGGCGAAGATCTTCGATCTCCAGGAACCGTCGATCAAGATGAGCAAGTCGGCGTCGACTCCGAAGGGCCTCATCAACCTGCTCGACGAGCCGAAGGCCACCGCCAAGAAGGTCAAGAGCGCGGTCACCGACACGGACACCGTCATCAGGTATGACGCGGAGCAGAAACCGGGTATCAGCAATCTGCTGACCATCTACTCGACCCTCACCGGAACCGGTATCGCGGAACTGGAGCAGCAGTACGCCGGTAAGGGCTACGGTGCGCTCAAGACGGACCTCGCCGAGGTCATGGTCGACTTCGTGACGCCGTTCCGGGAACGCACCCAGCAGTATCTGGACGACCCGGAGACGCTCGACTCGATCCTGGCCAAGGGTGCCGAGAAGGCGCGTGCCGTCGCCGCGGAGACGCTCTCCCAGGCGTACGACAAGGTCGGCTTCCTGCCCGCCAAGCACTGACGAACGAGACCGCCGCCGCCGTACGGCAGCCGACACCGCTGTCGCACGACAGCGGCACGGCGGCCCCTACCACAGCCTGTTCGGCAGTCCGTACGAGACGAGCGCGACACTCGTACGGCCGCCGAAGGCGGGCCACACCGCCGTACAGTCGATAGCCGAACCCGCCGAGCAGCCACCCCTGCCCGCGCGGAAGGCACCGGCCCTTAGAACCTTCGAGAACTTCGAGACCTCCGAGAACTTCGAGAACAACGACAGGAGACGACGTGGGGACCGTAACGATCGGCGTGTCGATCGCGGTCCCGGAGCCTCACGGCAGCCTGCTCCAGGAGCGGCGCGCGGGCTTCGGCGACCCCGCGGCTTCCGGCATCCCCACGCATGTCACCCTGCTGCCGCCGACGGAGGTCGACGACTCGGCGCTGCCCGCGATCGAGGCGCATCTCGTCGAGGTCGCGGGGGCCGGGCGCCCCTTCCCGATGCGGTTGTCAGGGACGGGCACCTTCCGCCCCCTGTCGCCCGTCGTGTACGTACGGGTCGTCGAGGGCGCCGAGGCCTGCACCTGGCTGCAGAAGCAGGTCCGGGATGCCTCCGGGCCCGTCGCGCGCGGGCTGCAGTTCCCGTACCACCCGCACGTCACCGTGGCGCACGGGATCGACGACGCGGCGATGGACCGGGCCTTCGAGGAACTGTCCGGGTACGAGGCCGACTGGCCCTGCACCGGATTCGCGCTCTACGAGCAGGGCGCGGACGGCGTCTGGCGCAAGCTCCGCGAGTTCACCTTCGGCGGCACGGTGGTGCCCCCGCAGGCCTGCGCGCCCGAGCGGGACGCCACACTGCCGGCGCGCCAGTAGCCCCGTCACGTTTTCCGGCGGTACGTCAGATCGGCAGCCGCCGGAACACCGGTCGCGGTACGTGCCGCAGCGCCGACATCACCAGCCGCAGTGTCCCCGGTACCCACACCGTCTCCGAGCGGCGTCGCAGCCCCGCCTCGACGGCCGTGGCGACCGCCTCCGGGGTGGTCGCCAGTGGTGTCTGCGGCAGGCCCGCCGTCATCCTCGTACGGACGAACCCGGGGCGTACGACCATCACATGCACGCCCGTGCCGTGCAGCGCGTCGCCCAGACCCTGCGCGAAGGCGTCCAGGCCCGCCTTGCTGGAGCCGTAGATGAAGTTGGAGCGGCGGGCGCGCTCGCCGGCCACCGAGGAGAGCACCACCAGGGAGCCGTGTCCCTGGGACTGGAGTGCCCGCGCGCACACCAGGCCGGCGGACACCGCGCCCGTGTAGTTGGTCTGGGCGACCCGCACCGCCGCGACGGGCTCCCGCTCGTCGCGCGCCTGGTCGCCGAGGACTCCGAACGCGAGCAGCACCATGTCGATGTCGCCCTCCGAGAAGACCTTGCCGAGCACGGCCTCGTGGGACTCGGGGTCGAGGGCGTCGAAGGCGACGGTGCGGGCGTCCGCGCCCATCGTGCGGAGCTGTTCGGCGGCCTGCTCCAGAGCGGGCGACGGCCGTCCGGCGAGCCACACCGTGCGGGTGCGCCGGACGATCAGGCGGCGCGCGGTGGCCAGCGCGATCTCGGACGTGCCGCCGAGGATCAGCAGGGACTGGGGGATGCCGAAGGCGTCCTTCATGACAGCTCCTAGAGACTGGGGACGGGGGGACTGGGGACTGGGGGCTTGGTGGGCCAGGGTCTGGAGACCAGGGGCCAGGGCTAGGGGCTAGGGACTAGGGACTAGGGACCCGGGGGCTAGGGACCGGGGATCAGGGACCAGGGGCCGGGGCCTAGAGGGCGAGGCGGCGGGACAGGTCCGAGGTGAAGACTCCTCGGGGGTCCGACTCCCGGCGCAGGGAACGGAAGTCATCGAGCCGTGGATACATCCCGGCCAGCAGCTCGGGCCGCAGCCGCGCGTCCTTGGCGAGGTACACCCGCCCGTCGGCCGCGGCCACCTCCTCGTCCAGTTCGTCGAGGAAGGTGCCGAGCCCCGGCAGGTTCGCGGGGATGTCCAGGGCGAGGGTCCAGCCCGGCATCGGGAACGAGAGCCAGCCCGGATCGGCCGTCCCGAAGCGCTTCAGTACGGCGAGGAAGGACGGGCACCGGCGCTGGGAGATGCGCTGCACGATCCGGCGCAGGGCCTCCTCACGCCCGTACCCGACGACGAACTGGTACTGCACGAAGCCGCCGCGCCCGTAGACGCGGTTCCAGTGCGGCACCCCGTCGAGGGGGTGGAAGAAGGTCGAGATCTTCATCAGTTCACCGGTACGCGCGCGTGGTGCCTTCCGGTACCAGAGCTCATTGAAGAGGCCCACCGCCGTACGCCCCAGGAGCCCTTCCGGCAGGAAGGCGGGCGCGGACGGGAACTGCGAGGGACGGAACGTCAACGGGTGTCTCCGCGCGCGTGGCGGCAGGGCGCCCAGGGGCGCGTGATCACCGCGGGTCAGCACCGAGCGCCCCATCGACGCCCCGCGCGCGAGCAGATCGATCCAGGCGACGGAGTAGCGGTAGTGGTGGTCCGTGGCGGCGAGGCGGGCCATCAAGTCGTCCAGATCCGCCGCGCGTTCCGTGTCGACGGACATCAGCGAGGTCTCGACGGGCAGGAGCTGGACGGTCGCCGTGAGGATCACGCCGGTCAGGCCCATGCCGCCGGCCGTGGCGTCGAAGAGGGGCGTGCCCCGGCCGACCGTACGGATCTCGCCGTCCGCGGTCAGCAGCTCGAAGGAGAGGACGTGCCGGGCGAACGAGCCCGACACATGGTGGTTCTTGCCGTGGATGTCCGCGCCGATCGCGCCGCCGACGGTCACATAGCGGGTCCCGGGCGTGACCGGCACGAACCAGCCGAGGGGCAGCAGGACTTCCATCAGCCGGTGCAGGGACACCCCCGCGTCGCACAGGACGGTGCCGCCCGCCGCGTCGATCGCGTGGATCCGGTCCAGGCCCGTCATGTCGAGCACGGCCCCGCCCGCGTTCTGGGCCGCGTCCCCGTAGGCCCGCCCGAGGCCCCGGGCGATGCCTCCGCGGGTCCCGCACTCCCGGACGGCGGCGGCGGCCTCCTCGTAGGTGCGCGGGCGGACCAGGCGGGCGGTGGTCGGGGAGGTGCGGCCCCAACCGGTGACGGAGACGGTGTCGGCAGGCATGACCGTGACCGTAGCGCCGGTATGGGTGCATAACGCCCCTATGTCCCCAGCCCTCACGGCTCCTCACCGAAATGGGTGATTAATGGGATGTCGTCATTAATTAACTCGGTTCTGCGCCCGCTCCCTAGAAGAGTGAGATCGCATGGACGACCTTGACGACCATGACTGCATGGATCGACGGCTCGACGTCGTCGGGCACCGACTTGATGGCATGGACGACCAACGTGATGACATGGATCGCCGACTGCTGTCGGCACTCCATGCGTGGGCCATGGACCAGCGCGTGGCGGCTGCCGCGCGCGCCCTGTCCTGGAGTGGGGAGCACGGCGCGCTGTGGCTCGCGGCGGGGCTCGCGGGGGCGGCCGTCGACCGGGAGCGGCGCGGCGCGTGGTTGCGCGCGACGGCGCTCACCGCCGCCGCGCACGCCGCCAGCATGGGTGTGAAACGAATCGTGCGCCGTCCGCGCCCCGCGCACGTGGTGCCGCTGGTGCGCACGGCCGGGCGGCACTCCTTCCCGAGCTCGCACGCCACCTCGGCGGCGGCCGCCGCGGTCGCCTACGGCGCCCTCGGCGCGTCCGTGGTCCCTCCGCTCGCCGCAGCCATGTGCGTCTCGCGATTGGTCGTCGGCGTCCACTACCCCTCGGACGTCGCCGCGGGCGCCGCCCTGGGGGCCCTGACGGCCCGTCTGGGCGCCCGCTGGATCGGGGCCGTCCAATGACTGAGCGCGCCGCACTCCTGGAGCGCCCACCGGCCGCCGCGGCACCCGCGAGGAGCCTCACCGGCCTCGCCAAGGGGCTGATCAGGACCGCGCGCCCCCGCCAGTGGGTGAAGAACGTGCTGGTCGTGGCCGCCCCGGCTGCCGCGGGCCAGCTCTTCGCACGGCACGCGCTCGCCCAACTCGCGCTCGTCTTCGCGCTGTTCACGGCCTGCGCCTGCGCGGTGTATCTGATCAACGACGCCCGGGACGCCGTCGCCGACCGTGCCCACCCGGTCAAGTGTCACCGCCCGGTCGCCGCCGGCCAGGTCCCCGTGCAGGTCGCGTACGCCGTCGGGGGCGCCCTCGCGGTCCTCGCGCCGACCGCCGCCGCCTGGTTCTGCTCGCCCGTCGTCGCCGCGCTGCTGACCGCCTACGTCGGCATGCAACTGGCGTACTGCGTCACCCTGAAACACGTCCTGGTCGTGGACCTCGTCGTCGTCACGACCGGGTTCCTGATGCGCGCGATGATCGGCGGTCTCGCCCTCGGCATTCCGCTCTCGCGCTGGTTCCTGATCACCACCGGTTTCGGGGCACTGTTCATGGTCTCGGCGAAGCGTTACTCCGAAGCCGTGCAGATGGCCGGGAAGGAGGGCGCCACGCGCGCGTTGCTCACCGGGTACACCACCGGCTACCTGCGCTTCGTCTGGCAGCTGGCCGCCGGGGTCTCCGTCCTCGGCTACTGCCTGTGGGCCCTGGAGGAGGGCGGCGTGCCCAGCGCCGGGGTGCTCCCCTGGAGGCAGTTGTCGATGGTCGCGTTCATCCTGGCCATCCTGCGGTACGCCGTGTTCGCCGACCGGGGCACGGCGGGCGAACCCGAGGACGTGGTCCTGCGCGACCGCCCGCTCGCGCTCATCGGACTGGTGTGGCTGGCGATGTACGGCCTCGCCGTGGCCAACTGGTGACCGTCGCCGAGGGGCCGGTCGCCCCGGGGCCGGTCACCCACCTGCCGGTCGCCGAGGGGCGGCTCGCCACGGAGGCAGCCGTCAGGGAGGCAGTCATCACAGAGACAGTCGCCACGGAGGCAGCCGTCACGGAGGCGGTCGCCGGGGCGCCGGTTGCCCCCAGGCTCACCGCCCGCAACGGACTCGCCCGGGAACTCCTCGGCTTCGCCACCGCCGGAATCCTCGCCTACGCCGCCGACCTCGGCCTCTTCGTCTGGCTGCGCGGCCCCGTGGGCCTCGACCCGCTCGCCGCCAAGGCGCTGGCCTTCGTTGCCGGTTGCTCGGTGGCGTACGCGGGCAACGCGCTCGGCACCTACCGGCACACGACCACACGCGGCCCGCGCCAGTACGTGATCTTCTTCGCGGTGAACGTCGCGGGCGCCCTCCTCCAACTGCTGTGCATCGCCGTCAGCCACTACGGCCTCGGGTTCACCTCGCAGCGCGCGGACACCGTCTCCGGAGCCGGAATCGGTATGGCACTCGCCACTGTCCTGCGTTTTTGGGGTACCCGGACCTTGGTTTTCCGAGGTGTTCGAGGTGGGCGAGACGGGGGCAGAGTCGGATCATGGACTGGCTGAAGAAGCTTCCCGGTGTGGGGCCCCTGGTCACGCGCCTGATGGCCACGCACGCGTGGCGGTCGTACGAGCGGCTGGACCGGGTGAAGTGGACGAGGCTCGCCGCGGCGATGACGTTCATCAGCTTCGTGGCGCTCTTCCCGCTGTTGACGGTCACCGCCGCGGTCGCGGCCGCCACGCTGAGCACCAGCCAGCAGCAGCAGCTCCAGGACAAGATCGCCGAGCAGGTGCCGGGAATCTCCGACCAGCTGGACATCAACGGCCTGGTGCAGAACGCCGGCACGATCGGTCTCATCGCGGGTGCCGTCCTGCTGTTCACCGGCATCGGCTGGGTCGGCTCGATGCGGGACTGCCTGCGTGCGGTCTGGGAGCTGCCCGACGGCGAGGAGAACCCCTTCCTGCGCAAGCTCACGGACGCCGGCGTACTCGTCGGGCTCGGCGGCGCCGTGCTGGTCACCATCGCCGCCTCCACCGTCGCGTCCACGATGGTGGGTTGGTCGGCCCGGCACCTCGGCATCGACGAGAACGGCTGGGGAAGCGTGCTGCTCCAGGTCGCCGCGTTCGCCGTCGCCGTGCTCGCCGACTTCCTGGTCCTGCTGTACGTCCTCACGCTGCTGCCCGGCGTGGAGCCGCCGCGCCGTCGGCTGATCGTCGCCGCGCTCATCGGCGCCGCCGGGTTCGAGCTGCTGAAGCTGCTGCTCAGCGGCTATATGCGGGGAGTGGCGTCGAAGAGCATGTACGGCGCCTTCGGGGTGCCGATCGCGCTGCTGCTGTGGATCAACTTCACCGCCAAGCTGCTGTTGTTCTGCGCCGCCTGGACGGCGACGCAGAGCGATGACTCCCCGGCGGACCGGCAGGATCGAGAGGATCCGACGGACTCGACGGACTCGACGGACTCGGCGGCCTCGAGGGACTCGAAGGCCTCGAAGGACTCGGCGGCCTCGAAGGCCCCGGGGGTCAGCGGCGGCGGCGCATCAGATCCGGCAGCGGCCACCGGCGGTTGACCAGGAAGACACCGGCCGCGAGCAGGACCAGGAGGCCGCCGGTCACGGCCAGGGCGACCCCGAAGCCGCTCGAACGGCCCCGCGCGCCGGTGGCGGCGGCCACCGGCTTGGTGGACGCGTCGCCGGTCCTGCCCGCGGCGGGGCTGGAGGCGTTCGCGCCGGGCTGTGCGCTCGTGTCGACGCCCTTCGGCGGTACCAGCTCACCCACCGGCTGGACCTTGCCGCTCGCCTTGAAGCCCCAGTCGAAGAGCCGCGCGGCCTCCTTGTAGACCTCGTTGTGCTCGTTCTTCTCCGGGTTCATGACCGTGACGAGCAGCACTCTGCCGTCGCGCTCGGCGACGCCGGTGAAGGTGGCGCCCGCGTTGGTGGTGTTGCCGTTCTTCACGCCCGCGATGCCCTGGTAGGTGGAGACGTCGCTGTCGCCCGTCAGGAGGCGGTTGGTGTTCTGGATCTCGAAGGACTCTCGGGTTGTTTTGCCCTTTTTGTTCTTTGTGGTCTCGCCCGGGAACGTCGCCCGTACCGTCGAGCAGTACTCCCGGAAGTCCTTCTTCTGCAGTCCGGAGCGGGCGAACAGGGTCAGGTCGTACGCCGACGACACCTGGCCCTTCGCGTCGTAGCCGTCGGGGCTGACCACGTGGGTGTCGAGGGCCTGGAGCTCCTCGGCGTGCGCCTGCATGTCCTTCACCGTCTGCTCCACGCCGTGGTTCATCGCGGACAGCACGTGTACGGCGTCGTTGCCCGAGCGCAGGAAGACGCCGAGCCACAGGTCGTGGACCGTGTAGGTCTCGTTCTCCCTTATCCCCACCATGCTGGAGCCCGCGCCGATGCCCGCCAGGTCGGTGGGGACCACCTTGTGCTTCGTGCTCTTCGGGAACTTCGGCAGCACCGTGTCGGCGAACAGCATCTTCAGCGTGCTCGCCGGGGGCAGCCGCCAGTGCGCGTTGTGGGCGGCCAGCACGTCGCCGGACTCCGCGTCCGTGACGATCCAGGAGCGCGCGGTGAGGTCCTTGGGAAGCACGGGGGCGCCGCTGCCGAGGTTCACCTGGGTTCCGGGCCGGCCGAGCCGTTCGCCTCCGACGCTCGACATGTTCGCCGGGGGAGTGGCCGACGGGCTCGTGGCCGGCGTCGCTGTCGGGCTCGTGTCCGCGAACGCGGGTGCGGTGAGCGAAAGGGACAACAGGGTGGCGGAAGTGACCAGCAAGGATCGCCTGGCGGTCTTATTGGTGGCGGGCACGGTCGAGAAAGTACAGGGATCGGGTCGGGAAGTCCCATCAGCGGGTCGCGAAGTCCCATCGGCCGGTCGCGAAGCCCCATCGGCTGGTCGGTACGCCCCACCGATCGGTCGGGTCCTCTCGCCCTTCCCACCCCGGCGCCGGGTCCCGGACGGGCGCGGCGATACTGGACCCATGAAGCTCAGCCGCCCCGTCTCCTGGTTCCTGCTCGCCTTCGGGGTGTGGAGCTGGGTCATCTGGATCACTTTCGTCAAGAACCTTTGGAAGGACGGCAGCGGGCTCGCGTTCGACGACGCGGGCGATCCGACGGCGTACTTCTGGGTGCACCTGACGCTCGCCGTCGTCTCCTTTGTGTTGGGGATGGTCGTCGGGGTCATCGGGTTGCGCGGGGTGCGCGCTTTGCGCCAGACGTCATAACGGGACAACGGGGATACGGCTTACGGGGGACAGCGCGGCATGGTCATCGTCTTCGTGCTGACGGGCGTGGCCGCGCTGGCCGTGCTCGGTGGGCTGCACTGGTACGCGTGGCGCCGGTTGGTGCGGGACACCACGGCCGGGCCGGGGGTGGCCCGCCGGGTGGGTGCGGTCCTGTTCGTCGCGGGGCCCCTGTCGATGCTCGGCGCCGTCGCGAGTGAGCGCGCCGGGGCACCGTTCTGGCTTCAGCGGGTGCTGGCCTGGCCCGGGTTCCTGTGGATGGCACTGGCGATCTATCTGGTGCTGGCGCTGCTGGCGGGGGAGTTCGTACGGCCGGTGGCACGGCGGGTCATGGAGCGGCGAACGGCCCTCCCGCCCGCGCCTGCCGCCGGGGGTGAGCCGGAGCCGCCCCGGAGCGTCCGTCCTCGGTCCGGGGAGGAATCGGCGGATTCGGAAGCCGAGGGCGTCGACGGGCCCTCCGCCGCGGTCGGACAGTCCGGAGCGTCCTCTTCGGTCGGATCGGCGGGTGCGGGCCGCCCCCCGTCGAGCGCCGGTGACCCCTCGCGGCGGCTCTTCGTCTCCCGGGTGGTGGGCGGGGCCGCCGCGGCCGCCGCCGTGGGGACGGTCGGGTACGGGACGTACGGCGTGCTGCGGGGGCCCAGGGTGAAGCGGGTCACCGTGCCGTTGGCGAAGCTGCCGAGGTCGGCTCATGGGTTCCGGATCGCGGTGGTCAGCGACATCCATCTGGGGCCGGTGCTCGGCCGCGGGTTCGCGCAGAAGGTCGTGGACACCATCAATTCCACGCAGCCCGATCTCATCGCCGTGGTCGGTGACCTGGTCGACGGGAGCGTGAAGGACCTCGGTCCGGCGGCGGCACCGCTCGCTCGGCTCAGGGCGCGGCATGGGGCGTACTTCGTGACGGGGAATCACGAGTACTTCTCGGGTGCCGAGCAGTGGGTCCAAGAAGTACGGGCGCTGGGGATCCACCCGCTGGAGAACGCGCGGACCGAGATGGCCGGATTCGATCTCGCGGGCGTGAATGACGTACAGGGGGAGAGCGAGGGGCAGGGGCCCGACTTCGGGAAGGCGCTCGGGGACCGGGACACGGCGCGGGCGTGTGTGCTGCTCGCACATCAGCCCGTGCAGATTCATGAGGCCGTGCGGTACGGAGTCGATCTGCAGTTGTCCGGGCACACCCATGGAGGGCAGTTGTGGCCGGGGAACTTCATCGCCGCCGCGGCCAACCCGACAGTCGCGGGACTGGAGCGGTACGGCGACACCCAGTTGTACGTCTCCCGGGGAGCGGGGGCCTGGGGACCACCCACGCGGGTGGGTGCTCCCTCGGACATCACGGTCGTGGAGCTGGCGTCCGGACAAGCCTGAGAGTGGGCTGTGAAACAGGCCTGAAATGATCGTTTGAATCCGCTCGGCCCACTCTTCCGGAACTCTTCCCCCGGTTGAAACTCCTGTGGTTAGGTGATCCGCGTCACTAGGGGAGTGACACGCGGTGGGCCTGGGGAGGGGCACCGATGCGATCGGTTCGCATACGGATTCTCGCGACGCTTCTTGTGCTGGCGGGCGTGGGTGTGGGTGGCTGGCAGTTACTGCCGGCGAAGCAGAACAGCAACAAGACGATCACGGTCGGCACGACGGACGCCGTCACGTCACTCGATCCGGCGGGCGCGTACGACGCGGGCTCCTGGGCGCTGTTCAGCAATGTGTTCCAGTCGCTGCTGACGTTCGAGCCGGGTGGCGCCGCCCCCGTGCCGGACGCGGCGAAGAGCTGCGGCTTCGTGGGCAGCGGGCTGCGCACGTATCGCTGTACGTTGCGCGACGACCTGACGTTCCCGAGCGGGCGCAAGATGACCGCCGAGGACGTGAAGTTCTCCTTCGAGCGGGTGAAGCGCATCAACTCCGAGGTGGGACCCGCGTCCCTCTTCACCACTCTCGGCTCGGTCGACGCGCGGGACCTCACGGTCACCTTCCATCTGTCCTCGCCCGACGCCACCTTCCCGTTCAAGGTCGCCACCGGCGCCGGCTCGATCGTCGACCACACCCGCTACCCCAAGCGCGCCCTGCGCACCGACACCGGCGCCGACGGCACCGGAATGTACGCCCTGAAGACGTATACGAAGAACAAGCGGGCCGTTCTCGCCACCAACCCGCACTACAAGGGCGCGGTCAAGGAGACCGGCCGGCCCATCGTGCTGCGCTACTACGCCGACTCGCAGGCGCTGGAAGCGGGCTGGAAGGCGAAGCAGTTCGACGTCGCCGCCCGCCAGCTGCCCCCCGAGATGCTCGCCGACCTCTCGCCGAGTGACCCGAAGCAGCGGGTCACGGAGGTCGACAGCGCCGAGACGCGCAACCTCGTCCTCAACGTGCGCGCGAACTCGCCCCTGCACGACCGGCGGGTACGGCAGGCCATCGCCGCGCTCATCAACCGCGAGGAACTGGTCAGCCAGACGTACAAGGGCACCACCGACGCGCTGTACGGGCTGATCCCCGCGGGGATCACGGGGCACGCGACGTCGTTCTTCGACGACTACCCCAGGCCCGACGCGAAGAAGGCGAAGGCCCTGCTGACCGAGGCCGGGGTGACGCTGCCCGTGCGCTTCACCTACGGGTACGCCGAGGGGCGCGGCGCCGCGGGGCCGGAGGCCGCCGAGCTCAAGCGGCAGCTGGAGGCGAGCGGGCTGTTCAAGGTGTCGACCAAGGGCTACGAGTGGACCGACTTCCAGAAGCGGTACGCCGAGGGCCAGTTGGACGCGTGGGCGGTCGGCTGGGTCGCCGACTACCCCGACCCGGACACCTTCGGCGCGCCGCTCGTCGGCACCGGCAACAGCATGAAGAACGGCTACAGCAGCAAGGCGGCCGACCAGGTGATTCTGGAGAGCCGGCAGTACGAGGACCGCAGCCGCACGACCGCCTCCTTCCGGCAGCTCCAGGAAGTCGTGGCGCAGGACGTGCCGCTGATTCCCCTGTGGCAGCGCAAGGAGTATGTGCTCAGCAGTGAGGACGTCGGAGGCGGTCAGTATCTGTCGGACGGGACCGGTGTCTTCCGCCTCTGGCGGCTGGGCTGGATATGACCACTGACGTGATCTCGCCGGGTGCTCCCGCACCCCGGTGACCTCACCGCCGGTGGTCGTGTCCCCGAGACCCACGGTCGGGCGCCGCCGGCCGCGGCGCCCAGGTGGCTCAGGGGTGGGGCGTGGAGCCGTACGTCGTCAGGAAGCGGTCCCGGAAGTCACTCATCTTCCAGACCGGGGTGTCGTGCTTCGGCTGCAGTCCGTCCGCCCAGCCCCAGTCGGCGATCTTGTCGAGCACCTTCGGGTCCTTGGCGACGATCGAGACCGGCACGTCACGGCTGGCGTGGTTGCCGCTGACCCGGGCGATGGGCTGGTGGTCGCCGAGGAAGATCAGCACGGTGTTCTTGTTGCCGTACTTCACCAGGTAGTTGATCAGGCTCGACACCGAGTACTGGATGGACTTGCCGTACTCCTCCTTGGACTTGGTGGAGTCGGTGACGATGTCCCCGGGCTTCTTGCCCGCCTTCTCGATGGCGTCGTAGATCGAACCGTCCCCGACCTGGTCCTGCGGGACCAGCTTGGGGATCGGCGCCCAGGGCTGGTGGCTGGAGGTCAGGATGATCGTCGACATCAGCGGCTTGTCGTGCTTCTTGCCGTGCACCAGGCGCTCGAACGCGGTCAGCGCGTACTGGTCGGGCATGGTCGACCAGCTGAACTTTGGTCCCTTGTAGCCGAGATCGCGGGAGTCGTAGAGCTTGTCGATGCCGTAGAAGTGCTGCTCGGGCCAGGCCTTCTGGACGCCCGGCATGACACCGACGGTGTCCCAGGCGCCCGTCTTCTTGAAGGCACCGGGGAGGGTCAGGTGATCGCCCGCGGTGACAGTGCGGTAGCGCTGCTGGTTGTTGATCCACAGGCCGGACAGGAAGGTGGAGTGGCCCAGCCAGCTGCTTCCGCCGTACGTCGCCGACGTCAGCCAGCCGCTCTTCGCCGCGAACCCGGCCTGGGTCAGCTTCTCGTTCTCGGCGGTGAGGGTCGCGTCGACGCCCGGCGCCATGACCGCGTCCTCGATCGCGCTGCGGCCGTAGCTCTCGATGAAGGTGATCATCATGTCCTTGCCGCGCAGCCCCGTCAGCAGTTGGTCCGGGGGGGTGTCGGCGAAGGTGTCCTTCTTGGCCACCTTGGCGAACGCCGCCTCGTCGCGCAGGGTGGCCCGCACCCGCGTGGCACGGTCCTGGACGGCCAGCGTGGTGTGCTCCGAGGCGACCGGTACGCCGTTGAACTGCACGCCGAGCGCCGCGCAGGTGACCCAGACGATGGCCAGCACCAGCGTCGTACGCGTCGCCATCTCGGTGTTCCGCGCCACCAGGTTGCCCAGCCGGACGACCGACAGGGTCATCAGGGCGAGTACGGCGATCACCAGCGCCACGACCAGGACCACGATGCCGAGCGCGCCGTTCTTGCCGAACGTGTCCTGGAGATACGCCTGCGCGTCGCTGAACAGGGACCAGTCGAGGACGACGTTGAATCCGCGCCCGAGGTATTCGTTGAAGCCGACGTCGAGGAAGTTCAGGATGGTCAGTACGCCCAGGCTCAGCCCGGCGAGCGCCGCCACGGCGATCCGCGGAGTGCGCGGCAGGACGATCAGCACGGCGGCGCCGAAGATCGCCTCCACCGGGATGCGGATGAACTCCGCGAGCCGGAAGCTGTCGGCCTGGTTCGGCATGACCAGTGCGAACAGCACCAGCGCGGCGGCCACGACGGTCGTGGTCCACGCCAGGGTGCGGGCCGCCACGGGGTACTTCTCCCGCCATCCGCGCCAGCGCCACCGGCCGCGGGTGGGCGCGGAGGCGGAGGCGGGGGCGCCTTCCGCGGAGGCTTCGCCGGCCTCGGCGGCGGCTTCGGCCGGGGCATCGCCGGCCTCGGAGGTGGCTTGGGCGGGGGCTGCTTGGGCGGGGGCTGCTTCGCCGTCCTCGGACGGGGTTGTGGCCGGGGCTTCACTGTCCTCGGACGTGGCTGTGGCTGTGGCTGTGGCCGGGGCCTCGTGGTCGCCCGAGGTGGGCGGCTCGGCCGTGTCCTCCGCGGCGGCCTCCGGCGCGGGACCCTCCTCCGGAGGCTCCTCGTCCGTGTTCGGCAGCTGTCGAGAGCTCGTGTTGAACGACAACCCGGCGGTCCTTCCGTGCGAAGCCCGGTGGTGGCGCGGCGGACCAGGCTGGGGACGTCGGGGCCGCCTTCATCTGTACCTGAATCTGTGTACGGCGCCGTGGCGGCCCGTGTTCAATCATCCAGGTCAGCTTCTCCCCAAGTCCGTTCCAGCAGGTCACCGTGGAGAAGATGTCACCATCACCGCCCTGAAAGCACGAGCGTCATGGCGCCGAAGGCACGAGTGTCACCGCCCCGGAAGCATGAGCGTCATCGCGCCGAAGGCACGAGTGTCACCGCCCCGACGGCACGAGCGTCACCGCGCCGGAAGGGTCACCGTCACCGCCAGCCCCGCTCCCGGTGCCGTCCGTACCGCCACCTCGCCCCCGTGTGCCGTCACCACGCCCTGCACGATCGCCATCCCGAGTCCGCTGCCCGCTCCGCCGCCCGCCCGGAAGAACCGGTCGAAGATGCGCGCCGCGTCCTCCTCCGGGAGCCCCGGGCCCTGGTCCGCGACACACAGTCGTACGACGCCGTCCTCGCGCTCCAGACCCAGCCGCACCGGCACTTCGGCGGAGGTGTGGGTGCGTACGTTGCCCACGAGGTTGCCGAGCACCTGGCGCAGCCCCGACTCGTCGGCCCGGACGAGCAGTGTTCCGTCGGCGCCCACGGTCACCGGGCGCCCCGGCTGCTGGGCCCGCAGGTCCTCGGCCGCGTCCCGCACCAGGCGGCTCAGATCGACGTTCCTGAAGCGGAGTTCGGGCCGCTGGTCGAGCCGGGCGAGGGTGAGCAGTTCGTCCACGAGCCGGCCCATGCGGTCGGCCTCCGCGTTCATCCGGTCCCAGGCCCGCCTGCGTTCGACGGGATCGGTCAGCATTCCCTTCTCGTACAGCTGGAGATAGCCGCGTATCGCCGACAGCGGTGTGCGCAGTTCGTGCGAGGCGTCGCCGACGAAACGGCGCAGCTGGGCCGCGCTGCGTTCGCGCGTCCGGTACGCCGACTCGACCTGGTGGAGCATGGAGTTGAGGGCGAGCCGCAGCTGTTCGACCTCCTGGGTCGGATGGTGGCTGGAGGGCACGCGCCGGGTGAGATCCCCCTCGGCGATCGCCGACGAGGTCTCCACCATGTCCTCCAGCGGCCGCATCCGGCGGCGCACGCTGAACATCGTCAGGCACGCGAGCAGCGCCAACAGCAGCGTCCCGATCGCCACATCGAGCTTGAGCGCCTTCGCTATGCCCTTGTGCAGCGCGTCGGTCGAGTTGGCCAGCAGGATGTACGTCCCGTCGGCGAGCCGTGCCCCGGTCGCCCGGTAGGAGGCGCCGTGCACCGTGATGTCGTGCGGCTCGCTGTCGGCGGCGAGCGCGCGGGGGTCGTGCACGGCGGCGGCGAGCGCGCGCTGGGTGCTGGTGGGCGTGAAGCCGGCGACGTCGACGGCCTTCCCGGTCGCGTCGACCGCCGCGAAGATCGAGTCCGGCTTCGCCGACCCGTCCGTGGGTGCCAGCATGTGGTCGCGTACGAGCGCCAGCGCGCTCAACGAGTCGATCTGCCGCATCGTCAGCCGCGTACTGCTCAGCGAGTCCCGTGTATGGGAGAGGTCCGTGTCGATCTGGTCGAGCAGGTAGTGCCGCATGCCCATCAGGCTGACGGCGGTCGCCACGACGATGCCGAGGGCCAGCAGTCCCACGTTCGCGAGCGTCAGCTTGCCGCGCAGGGAATGCACACCGTGCCGGCACAGCGGGCGCCGACCCCTCACGCCCCCCGCGTTCTTCACGCCCCCCGCGTTCTTCACGCCCCCCGGATTCTTCACGCGCCCCGGGATCTTCACGCGTGCCAGGGACTTCGCCCGGTCCGGGATCTTCATGCGCGGCAGGCTCTTCACGCGAGCCCGTACCCGACGCCCCGCCGCGTCTGGATCACCGGCGGCCCGAGCGGTTCGAGCTTGCGCCGCAGATAGCTGATGTACGTCTCCACCACGGTCGACTCGGCCGAGTGCTCGTACTGCCACACATGGCGCAGGAGTTGCTCCTTGGGCACGATCCGGCCGCCGTTGCGGACCAGGAAGCGCAGCAGGGCGTACTCGGTGGGGGTGAGCTCGACCGTGCGGCCCGCGCGGTGGACGCGATAGGTCGTCTCGTCCAGCTCCAGGTCGCCGTACCGCAGGGGCGGGCGCTGGGGCAGGACGTCGTCGGGGCGCGTACGTCGCAGTACGGCGGTGATCCGGGCGACGACCTCGTCAATGTTGAACGGCTTGGTGATGTAGTCGTCGCCGAAGCCGAGCGCGCCCACGATCTCGGCGGGCGCGTCCCGCGCGGTGAGGAAGACGATCGCCAGGTCCGGCCGGCGCAGTCGCAGTTCGCGGCCCAGTGCCCGGCCGTCGCCGTCCGGCAGCATCACGTCGAGCAGCGCCGCGTCGGGACGGGTGCGCTCGGCGAGCGCGAGCGCCTGGCGGACGGTGCCCGCGGTCATCACCTCGAAGCGGTGGTAGCGCAGCGCGATGGAGAGGACGTCCGCGATGCTCGGCTCGTCCTCGACGACGAGGACGGTGGCTCCCTCGTGTGCGGTCATGCCCCCAGTATCCGCAGCGGCACCGACAGCGGGGGCGGTCCGCGCCTTGGAGTTCCTTGAGAGTCATGGGCGGGTCGTGTCCACGCGCGCGCGGCGCCGCCGATCCTGTAGCCCAGGACCTGGGGGACCAACGGACCGATCGACTGTGAACTAAGGAGCTTGAGCGTGGCGACATTGGCACGGTGGTGCTATCGGCACCGGCTGGTGGTCCTGTTGCTGTGGGTGGGGGCGCTGTTCGGACTGGGCTTCGCGGCGTCCACCGCGGGCACGGACTACGCGAACGTCTTCTCCCTCCCGAACACGGACTCCAAACGCGCGTACGACCTGATGGAAAAGGCCTTCCCGGACAGCGCGGGCGACACCGACACGGTGGTGTGGAAGGTCGACGGGGGCACGGTACGGGACCAGTCCGTAGAGACCCGGATCCAGCCCGCGCTGGACAAGATCTCCAGGATGAAGGGCGTCGGCGGCGTCACCAGCCCGTACTCGGGCCGACAGGGTGCGGCGCAGATCAGTTTCAACGGGAGGATCGCGTACGCCCAGATCACCTTCGCCGAGCAGGCGAACGCCGTGCCCAAGGAACTGGTGCAGAGCGTCGTCGACACCGCGCAGAACGCCGAGCGCTCCGGCCTTCAGGTCGAACTGGGCGGTCAGGCGATCCAGCGGGTGCAGGAACCGCCCACCGGACTCGCCGAGATGGTCGGCATCCTGGCCGCGGCCCTCGTCCTCTTCCTCGCCTTCGGATCCCTCTTCGCGATGCTGCTGCCGATCGCCATCGCGCTCTTCGGAGTGGGCACGGGCCTGTTCTCCACGCAGCTGCTCAGCCACACCACCGACATCCCCGACCTGGCCCCGCTGCTCGCCACGCTGATCGGCCTGGGCGTCGGCATCGACTACGCGCTGTTCATCGTCACCCGGCACCGGCGCGGCATCCTGCGCGGCATGGACCCGCAGGAGTCGGCGGTCACCGCCCTGAACACCTCCGGCCGGGCGGTGCTGTTCGCGGGCGGCACGGTGTGCATCGCGCTCGCCGGGATGCTCGTGACGAACCTGCGCTTCCTGGACGGCGTGGTCATCGGCACCTCGCTCACGGTCATCTTCAGCGTGCTCGCGGCGGTCACCCTGCTGCCGGCCCTGCTCGGACTCCTCGGCACCCGGGTGCTCAGCCGCCGCCAGCGCCGCAAGCTGGAGGCCAAGGGGCCCGAGCCGGAGCGGGCGAGCGGTGCCGCGGCACGCTGGTCGGCGAACGTGCAGCGCCGCCCTCGTACGATCGCCGCCGTGGCCCTGGTCGTCATGGCCGTCCTGGCGCTGCCCGTACTGTCGCTGCGCCTCGGCGCCACCGACCAGGGCAACGACGACGCCTCGACGACGACCAGGCAGGCGTACGACCTGCTCGCCGAGGGATTCGGGCCCGGGTTCAACGGCCCGTTGCAGGTGGTGTCGTCCGGCGGGGACTCCGACGCGCTGGTGCGGGGCATCCGTGAGACCGACGGGGTCGCCCGGGTCGCCGCGCTCCCGCCCGCGCACGGGGTCTCGGTGATCCAGGTGGTGCCGAAGACCTCACCGCAGTCGGAGCAGACCGACCAGCTCATCGACACCTTGCGCGACACGGTGATTCCGGACGCCGGGGCCACCGCCCACGTCGGTGGCGTGACCGCCGTCTCCAAGGACTTCGCGTCCATCACCGGTGACCGGCTGCCGTACTTCATCGCCACGATCATCGGTCTGGGCTTCCTGCTCCTGCTGGTGGCCTTCCGCTCCTTGGTGGTGCCGCTGACGGCCGCACTGATGAACCTGATCGCCGCGGCGGCCTCCTTCGGCGTCCTCACCGCGGTCTTCCAGTGGGGCTGGGGCCTGGACCTGCTCGGGCTCGGCAAGGAGGGGCCGATCAACGCCTTCCTGCCGGTCATCATGCTGTCCCTGCTCTTCGGCCTCTCGATGGACTACCAGGTCTTCCTGGTGAGCCGGATGCACGAGGAGTGGGTGCACACGAAGGACAACGCGCGGGCTGTCCGGGTGGGTCTCGCGGAGACCAGCCGGGTCATCAACTCCGCCGCCCTGATCATGGTCTGTGTCTTCCTGGCCTTCGTGCTGAGCGGTGACTCGGGGGCCGCGATGGCGGGCGTCGGGCTCGCCGCGGCCGTCGCCCTCGACGCCTTCATTCTCCGTACGGCCCTGGTGCCGGCCGCGATGCATCTGCTCGGCAAGTCCAACTGGTGGCTGCCCGCCGGGCTGGAGAAGCGGTTGCCGCATCTGGCGGTGGAGCCGAAGGAGGAGGTCCTGGAGGAGTCTCCCGCGGTGGGCGGCGCCTCGGTGGTCCACGGCTTCGTCCGCACCGCCGAGGGCGACCCGGTCGAGGCCGCGGTGGTGACCCTTCTGTCGAAGGGCGGCCGCCAACTCGACCGTGTCACCTCGCTGGCGGACGGCTCGTACATCGTGTCGGTGCCGGCGCCCGGCACGTACCTGCTCGCGGCGTCGGCCGCGTCGCACGGCGCCCGCGCACGGCACGTGGTCGTGGAGGACGGACCACTGGTGTACGACGTGGAGTTGGCCGAGGGAGAGGTCGACGCGGTGAACTGAGCCGCTCTGCGGGGCCCTGATTCCTACCAGGCTCTGATTCCTACCGGGCCCTGAATCCCAACCGGGTCTTCTCGGGGACCCGTTCAAAAACGGTCCCCTGGGGCCTGTCCGGCGGATCATGCCGGACAGGCCCTAGGAGGCACCCTTCTTGGCCGGGTCGGGCAAGGCCTTGGTCATCCCGGGCAGGAAGTCCGTGAACAGCTCGTGCACCTCGTGGACGAGGGGCCGCAGCACCCGGAAGCGGGCCATGTAGACGCCCCGCGCGGTGAGCCGGGCCCCGCGCTCGGCCAGCCGGTAGCTGCGCTCGCGCCCTTCGGTCCGGTCGAAGACCCAGTACAGGACGAGCCCCATCTGGGAAAGCCACATCAACTCGGGCAGCACGTCCCGGAGTTCCGCCGGCACCTTCGTCTTCGCGCCGGCCAGCACCTCCCGGTGGACGCTGATGGCCTCCACGCGCGCGTGCTCCGACTCGGGGGAGAACGGGCTGAGCGGGCTGTCCGGATCGGCGGCGTTCTTGAAGAACTGCACCGCGAACTCGTGGTACGGCCTGGCGATGTCCAGCCATGCCTTGAGCACCCCGCCGAGCCGGGCCTCCAGATCGGTCTCGTGGTCCAGCACATCCCGGACCGCCACCTGATGCTCGGCGGCGATCCGGTCGTAGAAGCCCTGGATCAGGTGCTCCTTGCCGGCGAAGTAGTAGTACGCGTTGCCGACGGAGACCCCGGCCTCCTGGGCGATCGCCCGCATGGTCGTCTTGTCGTACCCGCGCTCCTGGAACAGCCGCATCGCCGTCTCCAGGATCAGGGCACGTGTCTGCTCGCTCTTGGCGGGGGTCTTCGCGGAGCCCTTTTCGGAGCCCTCGTCGGAGCTGTCCCGTCCGGGGCCGTCCTGTCGGGAGCTGTCCTGTCCGGGGCTGTCTGCTGGTGCTGGCACGGGGACGAGCCTAACGAGTGGAACCGGGGGCACCGCCGCCGCAGTCGCAGGCGGCGGGGTCGTACGTCCAGCCCGCGCTCGGGTCGTAGGTCCAGCCGTCGCCCCAGTGGTACACGCCACCGTCCCAGCGGTCCGGGGCGCGGGCCTCCCGCCACTTGGCGGCGGCGAGCGTCGCACCCCGCGCGAGCCGTGCACCGGCCGGCGTGCTGAGCCGATGGGCGAGCGACCGGTACTCGCGCAGGGCCCACAGGGTGACGACCCAGGCGGCGGCCCCCTGATACAGCTGCCCGCCGTCCCCTACGACGGTGATCTCGTCCAGGGTGGCCCGGTGGTCGAGCCCGGGGAAACGCCGCCGAGCCTCCTCGGAGCCGGCCGGAACGAACCGGAGCGGCACCAACTGCGCCTGCTTGCCGAGCCAGTCCCGAAGGAAGGAGCACAGGGAGCACCGCGCGTCGTACAGAACGGTGAGCCCGAGGACCGGGACGCGCGCGGCGCCCCGGTCCCGGACGGCTGCGAGGCCGGCCATCGAGGTCACGCCCCGGCCGTCGGCGCGACCCACCCGGTCGGGGCGACGGGCGGCAGCTGCTCCCGCTCCATCGCGCCCCGCCGCCGGATCCTGTTGAGCACGTACACGTTCCCCAGGTGCATGATGCCGAGGACCAGCAGCACCACGCCGAGCTTGGTCGACAGGGCCTCGAAGACCTGGCGGGTGTTCGTGATCTCGTCGCTTCCGCTCAGATAGAGCGCGATGAAGCCGAGGTTGACGAGGTAGAAGCCCACCACCAGCAGGTGGTTGACGGCTTCGGCGAGCTTCTCGTTCCCGTGCAGGACGTCGGCCAGGAAGATCCGCCCGTTGTGGCTCAGCGTGCGCGCCACCCAGACGGTCAGCCCGATGCTGACCAGCAGATAGACGACGTACGCGACGACCGTGAGGTCCATGTCCCCACCCCTTCTTGAACGCGTTCAAAACGCTGTCGAGAAAGAATGTAGACCTGCTTTTGAACATGTTCAAGTCAGGGGGGCGGTCAGCTCGGGCGGCCGAGCTCGGGCCGTTTTCCGTAGTCCGTGAATCCGATGACGTTGCCCCAGGGGTCGGCGAACTCGACGGTCCAGCCGGTGGCGACGGGGAAGGGGGCGTCCAGTGGCTGAATGCCGGCCGACGCCAGGGCGTCCGCCGCGGCCCGCGCGTCCCGCACCTCCAGCCACACCCGCGGCGAGGCCCACGACGGCGGCCGACGGCTCAGCTCCTCGTCCAGCCGCAACAGCACGCCCGGCGTCTCCTTGCCCACCTTCAGCAGCGCGATCCCGGCCTCGTCCAGCCGGAACGCCACCGGAAACCCCGCCCGCTCGTAGAACCCCACGGCCTCGCCGAGATCCCCGACGGACAGCAGCACGTTGTCGAACCCGAGCAGCTCGTATGACACGTCATCTGACATGCCATCAGATTAGGTCGGGGCCCTCCAGGGGCCCGGGGGGCTGACCGCGGGCCGAACATGTGATCACCCGTTGAGGTGAAGCGCCCACCCCGGACCGTCTCGACGTCATGGGGGACATGGCGATCGAACTCGCGGTGACCGATTGTCAGTGGTGGCTCGTACCGTCGGTGGCACAGACCGAGCTCGCGCTCAGGGCCTTCGCCGGGGACGGGTTTCTGGTGCTCGTGGGCAGCTGACCCGGCCTCCGGTACGGCGTGGGCCCCGCCCCGGCGACAAGCCGGGACGGGGCCCACAGAGACGTACAGGCAGAGACGTCAGAAGCGGCGCGTGATCAGGGCGCGCTTCACTTCCTGGATCGCCTTCGTGACCTCGATACCGCGCGGGCAGGCGTCCGTGCAGTTGAAGGTCGTGCGGCAACGCCACACGCCGTCCTTGTCGTTGAGGATTTCGAGGCGCTGCTCGCCCGCTTCGTCACGGCTGTCGAAGATGAAGCGGTGGGCGTTGACGATGGCGGCCGGGCCGAAGTACTGGCCGTCGTTCCAGAAGACCGGGCACGAGGATGTGCACGCCGCGCAGAGGATGCACTTCGTCGTGTCGTCGAAGCGCTCGCGGTCCTCGGCGGACTGCAGACGCTCGCGCGTCGGCTCGTTGGTGTCCTTCGTGATGAGGAAGGGCATCACGTCGCGGTACGCCTGGAAGAACGGGTCCATGTCGACGACCAGGTCCTTCAGGACCGTCAGGCCCTTTATGGCCTCGACCGTGATCGGCTTCTCGGGGTTGAGGTCCTTGATCAGCGTCTTGCAGGCAAGGCGGTTCTTGCCGTTGATCCGCATGGCGTCCGAGCCGCAGATGCCGTGCGCGCAGGAGCGACGGAAGGTGAGCGTTCCGTCCTGGTCCCACTTGATCTTGTGCAGCGCGTCGAGGACACGTTCCTTCGGGTCGATCTCCAGCTGGAAGTCTTCCCAGGTCGCCTCCGCCGAGATCTCCGGGTTGAAGCGGCGGATGCGGAACGTGGCGGTGATGTACGGGGAGTCGGCGAAGCCCGCCTCGGGCTGGCCGGCGCTGTCCGCCTTGTCGAGGGTCGGGGTAGCCATCAGTACTTACGCTCCATCGGCTGGTAGCGGGTCTGGACGACCGGCTTGTAGTCGAGACGGATGGACTCGGTGCCGTCGTCGCCGACCTCGCGGTACGCCATGGTGTGGCGCATGAAGTTGACGTCGTCGCGGTTCGGGTAGTCCTCGCGGTAGTGACCGCCGCGGGACTCCTTGCGGGCGAGGGCGGAAACGGCCATGACCTCGGCCAGGTCGAGCAGGTTGCCCAGCTCGATGGCCTCGAGGAGGTCGGTGTTGAACCGCTTGCCCTTGTCCTGGATCGAGACGTTCCGGTAGCGCTCGCGCAGCTCCGCGATCTTCTCGACCGCCGTCTTGATCGTCTGCTCGGTGCGGAACACCATCACGTTGGCGTCCATGCACTCCTGGAGCTCCCGGCGGATGTCGGCGACCCGCTCGGTGCCCGTGGAGGTGCGCAGGTGCTCGACCTGGGAGACGACCTGCGAGGCCGGGTCCTCGGGCAGCTCGACGTAGTCGGCCTTCACGGAGTACTCGGCCGCGGCGATGCCCGCACGACGTCCGAAGACGTTGATGTCGAGGAGGGAGTTCGTGCCGAGGCGGTTCGCACCGTGCACGGACACGCACGCGACCTCGCCGGCCGCGTACAGGCCCGGGACGACGGTCGTGTTGTCGCTCAGGACCTCACCCTCGACGTTCGTCGGGATGCCGCCCATCGCGTAGTGCGCGGTGGGCTGGATCGGGATCGGGTCCGTGTACGGCTCGATGCCCAGGTAGGTGCGGGCGAACTCCGTGATGTCGGGCAGCTTGGCGTCCAGCTGCTCCGGCGGGAGGTGGGTGAGGTCGAGGTAGACGTGGTCGCCCTCGGGACCGCAGCCGCGGCCCTCACGGATCTCCGTGTAGATGGAGCGGGACACGACGTCACGGGACGCGAGGTCCTTCATGACCGGCGCGTACTTCTCCATGAAGCGCTCGCCGTCCTTGTTGCGGAGGATGCCGCCCTCACCGCGGGCGCCCTCCGTCAGCAGGATGCCCATCCGCCAGATGCCGGTCGGGTGGAACTGGAAGAACTCCATGTCCTCCAGCGGCAGCCCGCGACGGTAGACCGCCGCCTGGCCGTCACCGGTCAGGGTGTGCGCGTTGGACGTCACCTTGAAGAACTTGCCGGTGCCGCCGGACGCGTAGATCACGGCCTTCGCCTGGAAGACGTGGATCTCGCCGGTCGCCAGCTCGTACGCGACGACGCCGGCCGAGTGCTTGACGCCGTCGATCTCGGTGATGAGCTGGTCGAGGACGTAGAACTCGTTGAAGAACTCCACGCCCTCCTTGACGCAGTTCTGGTACAGCGTCTGGAGGATCATGTGGCCGGTGCGGTCGGCCGCGTAGCAGGACCGGCGGACCGGCGCCTCACCGTGGTTGCGGCTGTGACCGCCGAAGCGGCGCTGGTCGATCGTCCCGTCCGGCGTCCGGTTGAAGGGCAGGCCCATCTTCTCCAGGTCGAGGACGGAGTCGATGGCCTCCTTCGCGAGGATCTCGGCGGCGTCCTGGTCGACCAGGTAGTCACCGCCCTTGACGGTGTCGAAGGTGTGCCACTCCCAGTTGTCCTCCTCCACGTTGGCCAGCGCGGCGGCCATGCCGCCCTGCGCGGCGCCCGTGTGGGAGCGGGTGGGGTAGAGCTTCGTCAGCACGGCGGTGCGGCTGCGCTTCGTCGCCTCGATGGCGGCGCGCATGCCGGCGCCACCGGCGCCGACGATGACGGTGTCGTACTTGTGGATCTTCATGGTGGTTGCCTCAGCCCCGTGCCTAGCGGATGTTCGGGTCGAAGGTGAAGATCACCAGCGTGCCCAGCAGGATGGTGAACACCGTGGCGGTGTAGAGCAGGCCCTTCAGCCACAGGCGGGTGTTCGCGCGCTCCGCGTAGTCGTTGATGACGGTACGCAGGCCGTTGGCGCCGTGCAGCATGGCGAGCCACAGCATCGCCAGGTCCCAGGCCTGCCACCACGGGGACGCCCAGCGGCCGGCCACGAAGGCGAAGCCGATCTTGGAGACGCCACCGTCGAGGACGAGCTGGATGAGCAGGTGGCCGAGGACCAGGACGACCAGGACGATGCCGGACAGGCGCATGAAGAGCCAGCCGTACATCTCGAAGTTGCCGCGGGTCGACTTCGGGGTCTTCTTGGTGCGCTTGCGCGGGGCCTCGATGAGCGGGGCCGGGTTGTCGACGCTGTACGCCGGGAACCCGCCCGCGCCCTCGACGGGGCCGATGCCGGAAGCGGCGGTCTCAGTAGTGGACATCTGCGTCAGCTCCCGAATACTTCGCGGAATGCGTGACCGAGGACGGGGTACAGGGCCCCGGCCATCAGCACGACCCAGATACCGACGACGGACCAGAGCATCTGCTTCTGGTAGCGCGGGCCCTTCGACCAGAAGTCGACGGCGATGACTCGCAGGCCGTTGAGCGCGTGGAAGAGGATGGCGGCGACGAGGCCGTACTCCAGCAGCGCGACGATCGGCGTCTTGTACGTGGATACGACCGTGTCGTATTCCTCGGGGGAGACACGGACGAGAGCGGTGTCCAGCACGTGTACGAACAGGAAGAAGAAGATGAGGACGCCGGTGACTCGATGAGCCACCCAGGACCACATTCCTTCCCGGCCGCGGTACAGCGTTCCAGCCGGCACGGAAGAACCCTCCGGGAGCGGGGATTGGGGCCTGCCGGCTTCTGTGTCGGTCGGCCCGGCCGGGTACGGTCCACCGGCCCTGGCCATCGTAGCGACGTGTTGTCGGAACGTTTACAGCGGCCCTATCTATGTGATCAAACTGGCAATCAATGAGGCACGTTCGGGCTATTACGGGCGGCCCTCAGGCGCCCGCGGGGCGGTCTGTGGCTGGTCGCGCGGTTCCGCGCGCCCTCAAAGGGGCACGTGAAAGTGGCGTACAAGACGGGTCAGGCGGCCCCTCGCCAGGCGGCGCAGCTCCTCCGCCGTGATCACCCGTTCCTCCTCCGGATCGTTTGTCAATCGTGATCGGATGGCGGCGAGCACCTGGTCCAGGGCCTCGTCCGGGGCCATGCCGTCCAGGCAGATGACGAACACGTGTCCGAATCGGCTCTCGTATGCGGCGTGCGCGGCACTCAGCGCGGTGTGGGCGGCGGAGTACGCGCCGTCCGGGAGCAGCGTGAGCGACTCGCCGGCCAGCGCCTCGGCGAGGTCGGCCGGGGTCAGGTCGTACGCCGCCTCGTCGGCCGCGGCCAGCAGCGCGCCCAGGTCCGGGTAGGGCCGGTGGTCGGCCAGGCGATGGGCCCAGCGCAAGCTGCGGCAGCAGGTCAGGAGGGCGCGCACCACCGCGTCGGCGGGCGCGGCGTTGAACCCCTCCAGGCGGGCCGGGGACGGCGCCGCGCTCTTCTGCTCGGGGAGGGCGACCTGGCCGGGGAGGCGTGGGAGACGGTGCGACGTCAGCGTGGGTCCTCGGCGGTGGGATGGAGAGGGGATCCGTTGACGTCCTGTGGGCGCCACGTGTGTTTCGGCAGGGGAAGAAGTGAGAGTTGTGCCGCTCACGCTATCGAGGAGTGTCAGGAGCTGTCCGACGGATGCCCGAATTTCACCCGCACGGGAGAGTTTCGGAACGTGTGGTGGACGGTCGGCGGCGGGGGCAGGGGCTTAGGTTCCCCGAGAAGACGCACGACGTGGAGACGTACATCCTGGAGATGTACGACCTGAAGCGGACCTCGATGGCGAAGTCAGGGGCGTGATGTGGTGAGTACGGGAAGGCGGCGGGCGCCGGCGGGGAGCAGGAGACGGCCGGTGGCGATCGCCACCGGGGTCGCGGTGGCGGGAGCGGCCGCCGCGACCCTCGCGCTGTGGCCCTCCGGCGGCGCCGGAGCGCCGGTGGGAGCGCGGGTGTCGCCGGCCGCCACATCGGCGGCCTCGCCCGCCGGCTCGCCCACGGCCACTCCCTCGCCGTCACCCTCTCCGACCGGCACGTATCCCCTCTCCCAGACCCCGCGCACCATCCCCGCCGTACGCGAGCACACCCCGGCGCGCGGTCCCGGCTGGCGCCCCACCGCCGGCGCCCGCGTGGTCGTGGACGACCCCGGCCTCGCCGACGAGGGGCGGCTGCTCGCCGGGGAGCTCAAGCTGGCGTACGCGGGACAGACGAATGCCCAGGACGGGGACGTCGAGCTCGGCCTCGACAAAGGGACCGCGGGACCGGAGTCGTACACCCTGACGGTCGAGAACCGGCGGGTCACGATCACCGCCCCGCAGGACACCGGTGTCTTCTACGGCACGCGCACGCTCAAGCAGGAGGTGCACGGCGGCGGTACGGCGCCGGAGGGCGTCGTCCGGGACCGGCCCGCGAAGCCGCAGCGCGGGTTCATGCTCGACATCGCGCGCAAGAACTTCACGGCGGCCTGGATCGAGGACCGGGTCCGGGAGCTGGGCGATCTGAAGTTCAACGAGCTCGGGCTGCACTTCTCCGACGACCAGGGTTTCCGCATCCAGTCGGACACGCACCCCGAGATCGTGTCGAAACAGCACCTCAGCAAGGCGGAGGTGCGCGCGATCATCGACCTCGCGGCGAGCCGGCACATCACGGTGGTGCCCGAGATCGACTCACCGGGCCACCTGGGCGCCGTCATCGCCGCGCACCCCGACCTCCAGCTGCGCAACGTCCAGGGGATCGCCACGCGCGGGGCCGTCGACATCTCCAAGCCCGCCGCGGCACAGCTCGTCGACGATCTCCTCAACGAGTACGCCGGCCTCTTCCCCGGCGCCTACTGGCATCTCGGCGGCGACGAGTACCAGGCGCTGACGGTGTCGAACCCGGCGGCGTCGTTCCCGCAGCTGGCCGCCGCGGCCAGGAACAAGTACGGATCCGGCGCGACCGTCGCCGACCTGGCGACCGGCTGGCTCAACGACCGCGCCCAGGTCATGCGCGGACACCACCGGACCCTGCGGGCGTGGAACGACGGCTTCTTCCGTGGGGGCACGGTCAAGGCGGACAGCGATCTGCAGGTGGCGTACTGGACCGGCAAGGAGCTCGGGGCCCGGCAGCCCGTCGAGTACCTCAGCGCGGGGCGCAAGCTCATCAACTACAACGACGAGTACCTCTACTACGTCCTCGGCCAGCCGCAGACCTTCGTCTACCCGACCGGGCAGCGCATCTACGAGCAGTGGACCCCGCTCGTCGTGCGCGGTTCCACGGCGGTCCCCGCGCGGTACGACGGGCAGATCCTCGGCGGGGTCTTCGCCGTCTGGTGCGATCGCTCGGCCGCGCAGACCCAGGACCAGGTGGCGGCGGGCATCCGGATGCCGCTGCGCGCGACCGTGCAGAAGCTGTGGGACCCGGGCCGACCCGCACTGTCCTGGGCCGACTTCAAGAAACTCGCCGACGGCTTGGGCTAGCGAGCAGCCTCGGGGACGGAGCGGCTGGGCGAGCGAGCCTCGCGGGGCGCGGTCGGCACGGGCTGGTCGATGGCTGGTCGTGCTGCGGCTGACCCGCATGCGGAACGAGAAGGCGCACCAGGGCCCGGTGCCGGTCGGCGTCTGAGGTGGTCCGACCGAATCGTCCCGTTCTCTGGCCAACCCCCGCACCGCTGTGGTGTATTCGCCCCGAGCCGCCGAACCGAGACACCGGGGGGAACCGGCATGGGCTACTGGGGCTACTACGTCGTGGGCAGAAGCGAGCGGCCGCTCGCGGAGCTGGACGCGCTGGCGGAGGCGGGGGGCGGGGGCGGCCTGGTGCTGCGGACCACGGCGCCCGACGGCTGGCAGGTCTGGGAGTATCCGAGCGGCCACGGCGAGATGGGGAACATGAGCACGCTCGCCCGGGAGACCGGCGCGCCCGCGCTCTTCGGATACGTCATGGACAGCGACTGCGTGGCCGTCGAGGCGGCCGCGCCGGACGGCGGCGCGTGGACGGCGTGTCTGGCACGGGAGGCGATGGCCCGGTATGTGGGCGGCGAGGGCGAACTCGGCGTCGACGACTACTTCCTGGAGCCGGCCGACGCCGTGGACCGGGCCGTCGCCTGGGCCGCCGAGGCCGGGCACACCGTCCCCGCCCAGCCCCTCCTCGGCGTACTGACCGAGGCCTCCGACCCGGAGCGCGGCCAGTTGGCCGAAAACCTCTTCTTCCGGTTCCTCGACCGGCTCGGTGTAGTGCCGCTGTGACACTCCTGGTCCGTCGCACGCAGTAAGGGGAAGTGCGGGCTCCGTAAGAAACAGGCGCCCTGTCGAGGGATTCGAGGGAGGCGTGATGAGCCTGGTGGAACTGATCGCTCAGGCCGACGAGCGAGGTCTGGCGGTGAGCGGTCTGGCTTGTTTGGATCGGTGCGTGCCCCTGCTGGGCGGCGAGGACGACAGCCTGCGGCCCCTGTGGGGGAGTCTGGCGGAAACGGACACGTGGGAGGAATGGGGCACGCAGCTGGACCAGGTGCGCGCCAAGCTGGACGCGGGCGACCCCGATCCGGCCGTCACCGACGAGGACGAGGCCGCCGTACTCGCCCGCCGGATGCTCGCAGCCATCCCCGCCGAGCCCTCGGCCGGCGCACTGCGCACCTGGGCCGACGCCTGCTCGGTGGCGGCGCTCCAGGTCCACCGGCTGCTCGACGCCGCCGAGGACGCGGCGTCCTGTGTGACAGCCCGCCGCGAGGGCCGTACGGACGGCATGTCGCCGCTGGTCGCCGCCGAACTGCGCCGCCAGGTCACCATCCTGGAACTGCTCGCGAGCCATGGCGCCGGCGGACTCCGCCTCGCTCTGCACGTCTCGACGGAGGGGCGGCGCGTACTGCGCGCGGTGGTGTCACGCAGGGCGCGCGGGAGGGCGTAAACCTGATTCCGCGCGGGGTTCCTGTGACCGTATTGCGGTGGACATGGCGGTCCTGAGCCGGTGTCGCGAACACGGCCGGGACCGGTGACGAATTCCGCTCGGCGGGCGCTTTTCCCGATGTGAACGCAACTCAGGAAACCAGGCCCTCAGCTGCGACGAAGCCCCTGCGTTGGGCGTCGGACACGGTCGCGACGATGCGCGAGGGCGCCCGGCTGCGCCTCGACTACTCGGCGCAGAGCCTGTGGCGCGTCGACCGGCTGATCGAGGAGATACGCCGGGACGGGGCGCCGTACGCCGCCGTGGAGACCGTGCTGCGCGGCTTCGGCGCGTACGCCGGCGAGGTCGTCGCGCGCTATACGGGCGCCGAGTGGTGGGAAACCGGGGGTGACCATTGGCTGCGCACCCCCGACGGCCGCCTGTGGGACCCGATCGACGAGGCGCGCCGCTGCTACGCGGGGGACGGGTCGCTGCGGCTGCTGTGCAGGGAGGCCACGAGGTAGGGCGGGACTGCCGGACTGCCGGACTGCCGGACTGCGGGACTGCGGGACTGCCGGACGGCGGGACTGCCGGGACGTGCGCGGTGCACGCCCCGGCCGGATGGCGAAGGCCCGCGCGCTACGGCGTCAGCGTCTGCCCCAGGTGCGCCCCCGCCGGCGTACCGAGCTGGGTCCTGCCGTAGACCGCGGCCTGGGTGAGCCCGAGTCCCGTGCTGTTGCTCGGCACGTACAGCAGGACGCCGTCGCCGCCGTCCTCGCCCTCGGTGCCGAGGGTCAGGTCGGTGCGCCCGTACCCGGAGAGGTCGGTGAGCGAGACGGCCGAGCCCAGCTGGTCGCCGGTCTCGGTGGAGCCGGGGAGGCCGGAGGTGTCCTGCGAGACGGCGATCGCACCCGAGCCGGTGAGGCCCGTCGAGGTGCCCTTGAGGAGGATCGCCGTACCCGCGTCGGAGCGGTTGACGCCGTCCCGCGTGATGTCCTCGTCCGGGGCGCCCGCGAAGACGTCCGCGTAGCCGTCGAGGTTGTAGTCGCCGACCGACACCGACGCGCCGAGCGCGTCGCCGGACTCGTTGGTGCCCGGAACGCCCGTGGTGTCCTGCTGGATCGTCGTCATGCCGGTGGTGGTGAAGCCGGTGGAGGTGCCGGGGACCATGGTGACCTGGCCGCCGGAGGCCGAGCCGGACTCGGAGGCGTACGGCTGGCCGATGACGAGGTCGTCGTAGCCGTTGCCGTTGACGTCGCCCGCCGCGATCGAACGGCCGCCCTTGACGCTGAGCGTGGAGACCTTCGTCAGGCCCGACGCGCCGCCCTTGAACCAGGTGACCCGGCCGATGCCGCCCGCGTCACGGTAGTTGAGGGCCACGTCCGCGTAACCGTCCCGGTTGAAGTCACCGGTCGTGGCGTCGGCGTACGCGATCGCGCTCGTCGAGGTGGTGAGCGTGCCCGTCTGGGTGGCGCCGCGGGTCAGGCGGGCGTTCCAGTTGCCGCCCCTGCCGGTGCCCGCGGCGAACACATCCGCCTTGCCGTCGGCGTCGAAGTCGCCGACCGTGACGGCCGAGCCGAGCTTGGCGCCGGCCGCGGTGACGCCCGAAGTAGCGTACGAGAAACCGGTGTTGAGGGCGGGACCGTACAGCACGGTGACCGAACCCCGGTCGGCGTTGCCGCTGGTGTCGTCCTCGCCGGGCGCGCCGATCGCGAGGTCCGCGGAGCCGTCGCCGTTGACGTCGCCCCACGCGGTGGCGGCTCCCCAGTTGTCGCCCGCCTCGGACGAGCCCGGGACGCCCGCGCTGTTCTGGGTCAGCGTCACCTTGGACGCGGGGACCGGGCCGTTGAGGTCGCCCGGCACGAGCGTGACGCTGCCGACTCCGCCCGAGGCCTTGGGCGTACCGGCGACGAGGTCGCTGACGCCGTCGCGGTTGAAGTCGGCGGTCGGGATCGCGGAGTTCCTGCCGGCGCTCGCCGCGTACCGGCGGATCTCGGCGAGCTTCGGGTAGAGGTTGGCGCCGGGGCAGGCGGTCGCGTTGGTGTCGCGGTGGCCGAAGACCGTGGGGAGCGTGATCGAGGTGCCCTTCTCGATCAGGTTGCCGTCCTGGCCCTTGGGGCTGCCGGAGACCAGCGTGACCTTGGCGTTCGGGTCGACCCCGTACATGCCGAACTTCCAGGCGACGATCCGGGAGATGGCCTCGAGGCCTGCCCGACTCGGCTTCGCGGTCTCGTAGTTGCCGATGTACGAGATGCCGACCGTGTTGGTGTTGAACCCGATGTCGTGGGCGCCGATCACCGGCAGGTCCATGCCGCCGCTGCGGCCCTCGAAGATCTGGCCGCACTTGTCGACGACGAAGTTGTAGCCGATGTCGAAGTAGCCGCGCGAGAAGTGCTCCTGCTGGATGGTGCGCAGCCGGGCCCGGGACTCGCCGCAGGAGAGCTTGTTGTCGCTGTCGACGCCGGTGTGGTGGATGACGGCGGCCTTGATCTCGGTGCCGTACTCGGGCGTGCCGTCGTAGTCCGTCGAGGCGCCCCACTGTGCCTGGGAGATGACGGGGGGCTTCACGACGGTCGACGGCCGGGGGGCCGGGACGGTGTCGGAGGGGGAGGGGGAGGGGGTCGGGGAGGCGGTATCGGTCGGGCTCGCGCTCGGCGACGTGGTGTCGGCGGGCGGAGACGGGTCCGTCGGGGTCGCCGAGCCGGTCGGCGCCGCTGTGTCGGTGGGGGATGCCGTATCGGTCGGGGATGCCGTGTCGGTGGGGGACGCCGAGTCGGTCGGGGTCACCGGGTCGGTCGTGGCGGGCGTGGTCTCCTGCGCCGGGTAGGCGTACGCGGCGGGCTCCGTGTTCGTCGTCGTACCGGCCGGATCGGTGCCCGGGTCGAGCAGCCGCACGTCCATCCCGGACGGCTGGTCCTTCGCGGGTGTCCCGTCCGCTCCGATCACGCGCACCTCGACGCCGTTCGCGTCACCGGTCCACAGGGACGCGGTGCCGCCGCGGGTTCCGGCCCGCGCGGCCTCGTCGCCGTCGGCCGAGAACGGGTCGTCGGGCAGCTTCTGCCAGCCCGACCACCTGCCCGTCTCCAGCTCGCGGTAGCGGACCTCGGGTGTGCCCTTGGGCTTCGCGTCCGGGTCGCTCCAGGTCAGCAGCACCGCGCTGAACCGGTCGGTGCCCTGCTGGTCCAGGCCCTTGCGGCCTGCGCCCTTGTCCTTGAGCTTGACCGTGTGCACGGCGGGCTTGCGGTACCCGCCGGCCTTGTCCGCCTGGTGCGTCGGGTTCGCGACGGCGTATGTGACGGCGCCCGCACCACCGAGCACGACGGCGCCGATCGTGATCCACGCTCTGCGCTTCAGACTCAGCGGTTTGTACGCATGCGTCGTCCTGCGACTCAACTACCCCACCCCTAGAGAACCTTCACAGTTGACCCACCCGCATCAGGGGGTGGCTTCCTATGCAGCGCACGGCACCTGCCGAACATCACGGCGGTAGGTGCGCCGCACCTCACTGCGGAACCGACGGCTCCGGCGAGGGCAGTTCGCTCTGGCAGGTGGCCCGCCCGAACTTCCCGAAGGCGGTGGCGGTCTGAACGTGCCGGCCCCGCACGGCGAGTTGGCAACTGGCGCGGCCGCCCTTCTCGCCGAGGGTGATGGTCACCAGGGGCGACGTGCCGAGCGGCACGCTCACGGTCCTCTTCCACGGCAGCGCGACATCGTCCGCCACCACGGCGTCCCCGGACTCGCTGCGCGCCTGGTACGTGATGTCGGCCCTGCCCTTGCCTTCGACCTCGTACGTCACCGCGGCGGTCGGCGCATGGTGCCGTTCCGGCTTCTCGGCGGTGTGGAGCACGCCGTAGACGACGACTCCGGCACAGCCGGCGAGGAGCACGCCGCCCACGGCGATTCCACGGAGGTCCGCGCCCTTCGAGGGTCTTTTCTCCGATGCTTCCGGCGAATTCCCGGCTGCTTCCGGGGTGTCGGAGCATTCCGACGTATCGGCGACTTCCGGGGCGCCGGTGTCGTCCGGATTCGGTGCGGATGGCATGGCGATCCCCCTTTCGGATCGGCCCGCATTCCGGGAATGAATGCGGGCGGCTGAAGAACCGTGCGGTTATATCTCATGGGCCCTGTCCCGATCCAACGACGGGAAAAATCCGACCAATCGGCCGCCCGGTTCACCGGTCCTGACCTGCGTTGAGGTGGGTGTCCGGATTGTCGCCTCCGTTGACATGGCCTCGTCCAGCTGATTAGAACTCGGCCTGCCGCAAAGGCGGCTCACAGGAAAGCAGGAAAGGCCGTTCGTTCATGACCGGCCGGGAAACGCCCGGCTGGTGGTTCGGCGTGCCCGCATTTCGGCAGGCGCGTCACCCGCACGCGAAAGGCCGGAATGGGGGCGGCGCCGCAACAGAGAGGGCATTGGACGTGAAAGTCCGATACGGGAGAGTGATCTCCTGTCTTGTGGTGTCCGCGGTCGTGAGTACCGCGCTGCCACAACTCGCCTACGCCGCCTCGTCCACGGAGGACGGCGGCGGCAAGGGTGTCGTCGACACGCTCAAGGACTGGTTCTCGGACGGCGACGGCGCGGGGCACGCCGAGCCTCCGTCCCACGACGAGCTGGACATCGCCGACCGGCAGAAGCTGCCGAAGGGCAGGAACGCGCCCAGGGCCAAGCGGGTCAAGGAGCTCACGAGTCGGCGTACGGCGGACGCGCGCTTCTGGCAGATGTCGGACGGCAGCGTCCAGGCGGAGCTGTCGGCGGTGCCGACGTCGTACCGCAACGGCACCGGCAAGAAGGCCACCTGGAAGTCGATCGACACGACGGTCCGCGGCAGCGGAGCGAAGGGCTTCGAGCTCGCCAACACCACGAACAACGGCCGCAGTTGGTTCGGCAAGGACGCCGACCGCCTGGTGCGTTTCGCGGCACCCGACGGCCGCTCGGTCACTCTCGGCGCGGAGGGCGCGGCCGGCGACCTGAAGCCGACGGCCAAGGGCTCCACGGTCACGTACAAGAACGCGCTGCACGGCGCGGACCTGGAGTACGCCGTCGGCCCCGGCCGGGTGAAGGAGAACATCACCCTCTCCGAACGCCCCACCGGTCCACTGAAGTTCACCTTCACCCTGGACACGGACGGGCTGACGCCGAAGGCCCGCAAGGACGGTTCCATCGCGCTGTACGGCGAGCTGCCGCACACCCCGGAGCTGGTGATCCCGGCGCCGTACATGACGGACGCGAAGAAGGCGGACAAGTCCGTCTTCGGGAAGACCTACAGCACCAAGGTCAGCCAGAAGCTGACCCGCGACGGCACGTCCTGGAAGCTGACGGTCACGCCGGACACGAAGTGGCTGGCCGCGAAGGAACGGCAGTACCCGGTCGTCATCGACCCGACGATCACCATCGCGCCGTCGCCGACCGACTCCCAGGACACCATGGTCCTCTCCGACCAGGCGTCGACGAACTTCAACACGACCTGGAAGCTGGCGGCGGGCAAGACCGACACGGGCACCGCCCGCTCGCTGATCAAGTTCCCGCTGAGCGAGATTCCCGCGGGTACGAAGGTCGACTCCGCGCGCCTGGAGATGTACTTCGATCAGGCGCACACCACCAATGCCAACGATGTCACCATCGGCGCCTACCGGGCGACCGGCGCGTGGACCGAGTCGACGGCGAACTGGACCAACACCAGCTCCCTGGTGGGTGAGCTGTCCGGTACCAGCGTCCAGGTCGACGACGGCGACGCGGGCACCACGGCGGCCGTGGGCAGCTGGCCCGCCTCGACCTCGTCGCTGGCGCAGTACGGCATCGGCGCCGACTACCGCGCCAACAAGGACACCGTCGCCGGGGACACCTACACCTGGCAGCCGAACATCAAGGACACCGCCTCCTATCGGGTCGACGCGCACTACGTGGCGGCCACGGACCGGGCGACGAACGCGCCGTACACGGTGACGTCCAAGGACGGCACGGCCACCTACACGGTGAACCAGCAGTCCGGCACCAACGGTGTGTGGGCGTCGCTGAACGGCGGCTCGCAGATCAACTTCGACAAGGGCACGGCGGGGAAGGTCGTCCTCGGCGACGGCCCGGCCTCCGCGACGACCGCGGTGATCGCGGACGCGGTGCGGTTCGTGAACCCGGCGTCGATCGTGAAAAACGTCGGCGAGTACAACCAGTGGCACAAGTTCCCGGTGACGGACACCGTCCAGCAGTGGCTGGACGGCACCTCCACCAACAACGGCTTCGTGCTCAAGGCCACCGACGAGACGGCCACCGCCCCCACCGGCGGGCCGCGCTACGAGTCCGGTGACGGCGACTACGGCGGTGAGACGGCCACCATCCCACGGCTGACCGTCACCTACGGCACCGTCGGTACGACGCTGAACTCGCCGACCGTGGTGCACGGCACCGGCCCGGAGCTGAGCTGGAAGGCGTACACGAACACCACCGGTGACCCCGGCCTCGACCCCGTCGAGTACCAGCTGCACCGCTCCACGCAACAGGCGTTCACGCCGTCCGCGGCGACCCTGGTCGCGCCGATCGACAAGTCGGCCACCGCCTACACGGACACCACCGCGACCCCGACGCCGGACTCCTCCTCGGTGGAGATCGGCCGGTCGTACTACTACCAGCTCGCGGTGAAGACGAAGAACGGCGGGCTGCTCGGCTCCCCGACCCGCATAGTCGGCGTTCCGAAGGCGGGCCGCACCATGCGGCTGATCCAGGGCACCTCCGGCGTCACGGACACGACCCTCGCGTCCGGCCAGCCGACCACCAACGAGGACACCATCGCCTCCTTCGGTGTCGGCCAGAAGTGGCTGAGCGTCGGCAACAACTCCACCACCTACGGCAAGACCCGCGCGGCGCTGAAGTTCACCACGTCGAGCATCCCGACCACGGCCACCGTGCTGGAGTCGCGCCTGTTCATGTGGGGCGCGGAGACCACGACCGGCACCGACGGCGCCATCTACGAACTCCATGGTCTGACCAAGGACTTCGACGAAACGACGGCCACCTGGAACAACGCCGCGTCGAGCACGGCGTGGACGGCACCGGGCGGTGACTTCTCCTCGACCGTCTCGGACACCGTCGCGACGGTCTCGGAGGTGGGCCGCCACTTCTGGGACGCCACGTCGCTCACCCAGGGCTGGATCAAGACCCCGTCCTCCAACAAGGGCGCGCTGGTCAAGCTCAAGGACGAGTCCGCCACCGGCCCGCAGGAGCGCTCGCTGTTCCTGTCGTCGGAGGCCCCCGACCCGCAGCTCGGCCCGCTGCTGCGCGTGATCTACGTGGACTCCACTACCGACGACACGTACTACGCGCCGCAGACCCCGGCCCGGATGACCCCCAACTCCACCTACACGGTGGACATGACGGTCACCAACACCACCAGCGCCGCCTGGGCCGCCGGTGAGCGCGTGATGTCGTACACCTGGAAGCTTCCGGACGGCACGGACGTGACGACCGGCGGCAACCAGCTCTCCACGGCCGTCCCGGCGCTCTCGCCCGGCCAGTCGGCGACGATCCAGGCGCAGGTCAAGACCCCCATCAACTCCGATGAGGGCAACAAGCGCACCGACTACGTGCTGGGCTGGGACGTCAGGAAGGTCTCGGACGGCAGCTGGCTGTCGGCCGGCACCGGCGGCATCCCGTCCCTGAAGCAGGACGTGGCGGTCGAGGACCCGACCTCCAACGCGCTGGGCCTGGAGAAGTTCTACTCGTACACCGGGAAGAACACGGGCGCGGGCTCGACGGTCATGAACAACCTGGCCTCCGGCAACAGCGTGTGGTCGTACAACGCGTTCACGAACCCGGGCCGTGGTCTGAGCACCTTCGCCCGCTTCTCGTACAACTCACTCGACACGTCCGACACCGTGCTCGGCGCGGGCTGGTCCGGCCAGGCAGCCGGTCCCATCCGCCTCGGCGCATCGCTGGACTTCCACCCCAACCCGAACCCGACGGAGATCCGTCTCCCGGACGGTGACGGCACGACCCACGTCTTCACCAAGCAGGCGGACGGTACGTGGAAGGCCCCGGCCGGTGTCCACTACAGGGTCACGATGAAGACGGGCCTGGACTGCACGCCGAACAAGGACCCGATCCCCGACGCCTGGACGCTCACGCGCCCCGACGGCACCCGCTTCCTCTTCGGCTGCGACGGCTACCTGACGTCCACGGTCGACAAGAACGGCAACACGCAGACGTTCACATACGAGGAACGCAAGTCCAACAACAAGCCGACCAAGTTCCTCACGTACATAACGGACCCGGCGTCCCGCCAGTCCCTGACGGTCACCTACTACAAGAAGGGCGACGCGTCGTACGACTACATCGACGACACGGGCGCCAAGGTCAGCGACACCAACCTCACGAACTCGAAGATCTACGACCACGTGAAGTCCATGACGGACATCTCGGGCCGCAAGGTCTCCTTCTACTACACGACGAAGGGCCTGCTCGGTCGGTTCACCGACGGCGACGGCTCGTCCCAGCCGAAGGTCTTCAAGTTCACCTACGACGCCACCCAGGGCAACAAGAACGTCAAGCTGGTGACGGCCACCGACCCGCGCGGCCACGACACCAAGCTGGCGTACTACGCGCCGCAGAACGGTGACGACCCGAAGTACCACTGGTGGACGAAGACGATCACGGACCGTCTGAACGGGGCGACGGGCTTCGCATACGCGGCGGACACCGCGAACACGAAGTTCACCGACAGCACGGTGACGGATGCCGAGACGCACGCCACGAAGTACGTGACGGACGACTTCGGCCGCCCGGTCCAGACGACCAACGCCAAGTCCCAGACCGCGAAGATGAGCTGGGACGCCGACAACAACGTCACGTACCTGGAGGAGGACAACGGCGCCAAGACCGCGTACTGCTACGACCAGAAGACGGGCTACCCGCTCTGGCAGCGCGACGCGGAGAACAACAAGGCGGGAGTGCCGGACCAGACGACCACCTGTGTCTCGGACACCTCCAAGTGGCCGGCGAACGCGGCGAAGTACGAGTACCAGACGCGTGCGGACGGCTTCTCGGCGGACCTGTTCCGCAAGACCTCCCCGGAGGGCCGGGCCTGGCAGTTCGGGTACGACAGCTTCGGCAACCTGAAGACGGTCACGGACCCCAAGGGCGTCGCGACCACCACGGTGCCGGACGACTACACCACCAAGTACGAGTACGACGCCTACGGTGAGCTGACCAAAGCGACGGACGCCAACGGCAACCCGACGACGTACAGCGATTTCACGCCGGTCGGCTACCCGAACACCATCACGGACGCGCTGAACAAGTCCACGTCGTCCATCTACGACGAGCGCGGTCAGGTCACCCAGATCACCGATGCGCTGGGCAAGAAGACCACGCAGACGTACGACACGTACGGTCGTCCGCTGGTCAAGACGGTGCCCAAGGACCAGGCAGCCGGTGTCCTGATCACGAGCCCCGCGCCGGTGTACGACGCCAACGACAACATCACCACCTCCACCGCTCCCAACGGGGCCGTGATGACGGCGACGTACGACTCCGCGGACCAGATGGTCTCGTCGACGGACCCGACGGACACGCCGAGCGGTCCCGAGCGCAGGACCGACTACACGTACGACAAGGTCGGCAACCTGAAGTCGACCACCCAGCCGAAGGGAACCGCGACCACCGCGGACCCGAACGACTACGCCACCACCTACAACTACGACGCGATCTACCAGCCCACCTCCGTGGTCAACGCCGCCGGCGACAAGATCTCGTACGAGTACGACAACGTCGGCAACGTCGTCACGGTCATCGACCCGAAGAAGAACGCGACCACGGACCCCGCCGACTACACCTCCAAGTCGGCCTACGACCTGAACCACCGGGTCGTATCGGTCACCGACGCGCTGGGCAAGACCAGCTCGCGTACCTATGACAAGGACTCGCTCGTCGTCGCCAGCAAGGACGCCGAGAACAACGAGACCCTGATCACCTACGACGAGCGGGGCAAGCAGACCGAGGTCAAGGTCCCGCACGAGGGCACCACGACACGGTCGACGAAGTACGAGTACGACCAGGTCGGCAACACCACGAAGGTGATCACTCCGCGCGGTGTCGCAACGGCGACCGCCGACGACTTCACCTCCCGTACCGAGTACGACGAGCTGAACCGCCCGGTGAAGCAGTTCCAGCCGTACGACCCGGCGGACGGCCGCTACAACAACCCGAACGTCTACACCCAGACGTCCTACGACGCGGTGGGCAGGGTCGCCAAGACCTCGATGCCGCCGTCCGAGGGCCAGACAGTCCGCAACGACACCACGTACTCGTACTTCGACAACGGCTTGACCAAGTCGTCGACGGATCCGTGGGACATCGTCACCACGTACGACTACAACGAGCTGGGCCGGCAGACCGCGCGCACCATCACCTCGGCGGGAGGCTCCGCCAACCGCACGATGAGCTGGTCGTTCTACCCGGACGGCAAGCTGAAGTCGAAGTCGGACGACGGTGTGCCGGTCGGCAGCGCTGTCCCGCTCGTCGACAACTCCGACACCCAGAACACCTCGTCCACGGGTACGTGGACGAAGGGTGACATCAGCGGCCAGCAGGGCTACGACCACCGGACGCACGCGTCCGGCACTGGCTCCGACGCCTTCACCTGGACGCTCAACATCCCGAAGGACGGCACGTACACCGCGTACGTGAAGTTCCCGAAGGTGACCGGGGCAGCGACGGGCGCCAAGTACACGCTCGTCCACGACGGGACCACCGAACCGGTCGTCACGAAGGACCAGAACGCGGGCACGGGCACGTGGGTGTCGCTCGGCTCGTACAGCCTCAAGCAGGGCAACGCCACCACGCTGAAGCTCGACCAGAGCAGCACCGGCATCACCGTCGCCGACGGCGTCAAGCTCGTCCGCGACAACTCGAGCGACACGGACAACGAGAAGCACACCTTCGCCTACGCCTACGACGTCAACGGCAACCTGACGACGATCGACGACACCTCACCCGGTGCGCCGGTCGACGACTACACCGTCGCCTACACGGGCCTGGACCAGATCCAGAAGGTCACCGAGTCGCTCGCGGGCCAGGAGAAGAAGTCCACCTCCTACAGCTACGACGCCGACAGCCAGCCGCTCACGGTCACCCACCCGGACCAGTACTCCGCGTACACGTACGACGCGCGTGAACAGACCAAGACGATCTCGGTCGGCAAGTCCGCCACGGACACGTCTCCCAAGGTCACGTCGTACACGTACACCGATCGCAGTCAGGTCCTGCGGGAGACCAAGAACAACGGCAACACGGTCGACAACACCTACTTCCTCGACGGTGCGCTCAAGACCGCCGTGGAGAAGAAGGCCGACGGCACCCTCGCGACCTCGCACACCTACGACTACGACGCCAACGGCAACCAGGCACAGGACGTCGCGAAGAAGATGAACGCCGACAACCACTCGGCGTACCTCGACTCCACGACCAACTACACCTACGACCCGGTCGACCGGCTCGCCAAGTCGGTCAAGACCGGCAACGGCGCGTCGACCGACACGTACGTCCACGACGACAACTCCAACGTCATCAGCCAGACGGTCAAGGACACGTCCACGACCTTTGCCTACGACCGCAACCGGCTGCAGAGCGCGTCCGTCGCGGGTACGGCGTTCCAGTACAACTACGACCCGTTCGGCCGCCAGGAGTCGGTCACCAGCAACGGAAAGGTCGTCGGCCGCAGCGTGTACGACGGCTTCGACCACGTCGTCGATTCCCAGAAGATGGACGGGACCGGCGCGATGAAGTCGACGAAGTACACCTTCGACCCGCTCGACCGCACCCTGTCCAAGACCGCCGACGGCAAGACCACAGACTTCGAATACCTGGGTCTTTCCAGCGAGGTCCTGGATGAGAAGGTCGCCGGCCAGCTGTCCAAGTCCTTCCAGTACAGCCCGTGGGGCGAGCGCCTGTCCCAGGTCAAGCAGAACACGGACGGCACGACCGAGGACACGTACTACAGCTACAACAGCCACACCGACGTCGACGCGCTGACCGACAAGAACGGTGACACCAAGGCCACTTACGGCTACACCGCCTACGGCAGCGACGACACCTCCGAGTTCACCGGCATCGACAAGCCCGACGCCCAGAACCCCACCAAGGAGGACTACAACCCGTACCGGTACAACGGCAAGCGCTGGGACGCCCAGTCCGGCACGTACGACATGGGCTTCCGTGACTACAGCCCGGGCCTCAACCGGTTCACCAGCCGGGACATGTACACCGGCGCGCTGGCCGACATGGGTCTCGGTGCCGACCCGTTCACCGGAAACCGCTACGCCTTCGGCGGCGGCAACCCGGTGAGCAACGTCGAACTGGACGGCCACATCTTCGGCATCGACGATGCGATCGAAGGCGTCGGCGCGCTCGTCGTGGTCGCCGTGGTCGTGACGTACGCGGTCGCGACCGACAAGGACGTGTCGGACTCCCTCAACGACGCCTTCACCTCGATCACGTCGAGCATCTCGGACCTCTTCAGCAGCGACGACGACCCGGAGCCGGAGCCGGAGCCGGAGCCGGCTCCCCGGCGTCCCGGTCCCCTGCCCGGCGACTCGAACAACAAGCAGCGGTGTGACTCCGAGCCCAAGTCGTCCCGCTTCCAGTACCAGCCGCTGGACGGGGCGGGCCGTTCCCAGGGGGCGACTGCGCTGATCTGCCCCAGCGACTACAAGCCCAAGGGGGCGAAGAGGTCCACCAGTAGCAAGGTGGACGTCTACGGATTCCCGGACCCGGCGCAGAACAAGGACCTGAACGGAGACCCCATTTTCCACCGCTCGCACATCCTCGGGGACAAGATGGGCGGCGACTGGGTCTCGCAGAACCTCTTCACCGGGTTCGGGCGCCAGAACACCAGTGGTATGCGGCGGTGCGAGACCAAGATGGAGAAGCAGCTCGCGGCCGGAAAGTGGGTCCAGTACACAGGGAAGCTCAACTACAGTCACACCACGGGAATACCGGACAGCATCACCATGTCCGCCTACACCGAGGACGGGCCATTGTTCAGCAACGTCGTGGTTCAGAACAGCATGGATTGGCAGACGACATGCTGAGGGTCGAAGAGTTGGAGGCCGCGCTTCCGTCGATGACGCAGTGGCGTGTGGCGGCGGGTCGTAGCGTGGACTGGGCTGCCCTCGAAGCGGACCTGGGTACGGCGCTGCCGTCCGACTACCGGTCCCTGGCGGAGGCGTATCCGGCACTGGTCATCGACGACTTCCTCTTCCTGTCCGTGCCGCGGCCCGGGGTCGAGACGGCATGGGCGTCCGGGGCCAGGGAGTCGGCCGAGATCCTCCAGGATCTGTACGAGATGGGCGACACCGAGGACTACGTCCCCTACCCGCGGCCCGGTGGTCTGTTGCGCTGGGCGGAGTCCAATGAGGGGGACTACCTCTACTGGAGGATGAGCTCACCCGACCCGGACTCCTGGCCTGTGGTGGTGCGGGGGGCCAACGGTGACTGGTCGGAGTTCCCGGTCGGTGCCGTGGAGTTCCTGACCGGCGTGTACCGGCGGACCATCGACGTGCCGGGCCTGCCCGAGGGCTTCCCGAGTGACGCCCCGAAGGTAGTGTCCTGAGCGACCGCATCGACTGATCGGCAGCTGATCCACAGGCACATGTGAACAGCGATCGCCCCCAGGGTTCCTGGGGGCGATCGTCATTCAGCAGGGTCGGGGACTGGCACGGTCGCCTGTGAGGGCTCCGTTTCCAGCCCCCGCCCGTCAAACCCTGCATGTGCTTGTCGCGCACACGGCTTACCGACATCGTTCACCGGCCGGCATGCGCTGCCACCTGCGTACGTTCCCGGACAGGCGGAACACCACGAGCTGACGGCCAGTGGCCGCGCGGATCTTGTCCCGCAGCACCCCCATCGCCCGCTTGGACGGCCGGCGTTGCAGGTGGAACCTGCCGCGCCGACGCCACTACTCCACCTTGCGGAGGTGGAAGCCGAGGAAATCGAGGCCCTGCCCGTCCCTGGCGGGGTGGACGATGGCGGTCTTTCCTGTGCCAGACCAGGGAACGCGCTGAGCAGGCACGGGAGTTGGCGGGCGCGGTGCCGGGCTCACTCGGGCTGCAACTGCACCTGGGGAGGCACGGGCGGGCGGTGGATCGCTCACCGCCCGCCCGTGCCTCCCGCTTCTGCTCTCCTCTTGCGCACGAAAGGCCTTGATGTGTGGGTCCAGCGACTTCTGGAATTCGTCGGACGGGAGCCCGCCGGTATCCCCGTCGACTGGGAGGCGACCGAAAGGGAAATCGGTGCGCCACTGCCCCCCGACTACAAAGAGCTCTACGAGGCTTTCGGTGGGGGCCTCTTCAGTGACACGGTCACCTTCCTGGCGTACGACGAGGGCCAGGTGTTCGACCTGGTGACGCAATGGCGGGCCGCTCTCGCCGCCGACCGGGACCCGGATCTCGGCGACGTGTCCGCCGTCACTCCGTACAAGATTTACGAGCCGGGCGGTGAGGGCCTCGTTTCGTGGGGATCCACGGAATGGGGCGACCAATATTTCTGGCTGATGGACTCTGCGGAATCCGGTAAGTGGCCGATCCTCGCACGGTCCGGTGATATCGATCAGTGGCACACCTCTGACATGTCAACCTCGGAATTCTTGTACCGTGTCCTGACGGACACCGACTTCCGCCCCTTCGGGATTGCGCAACACGCCCTTGGAGCGACATTCGAACCTGGATACACCCTGTGACGACAGGGCCCCGGCGTTTGCCAGGCTCGCCCGAAGTTGGGTCGGTTGATGTCGGTGGCGAGCCCCGGAAGTAGGCGAACACAGCCCATATGGATCATGGAGTTGTCTACGCTTCAAGATCCACGAAGGTGCCGTGTTTGCGCGGTGGCGGCACCTGGGCACTGGCCGGCAGGCCCTGCTCACCCTCGCCCACCTGCGCATCGGCAACACCTGCGCCCAACTCGTCGCCGGGTTCGGCATCGGGACCACAACCGCCTACCGGTACATCAACGAGGCCGTCGCGATCCTGGCCGCCCTCGCCCCCACGCTCGCCGAAGCCCTCCGGTCGGCAACTGCAAAGGCGTTCGTCCCTCCTGGCGACCCCTCCGCAAGCTCCGACGCTCCACCACCCGCATCACGAGTGCTGGAGGCGTCGTAGACGTACGGGCGGCCCCACGGGGTGGGGCGGCTGTCCGTGCCGCCCCACCCCGTACGCTCCCGGCAGGAAGACTTGAGGTGACAGACGCCATGCTGAGGGTAGGAGAGTTGGAGGCCGCGCTGCCGTCGATGAGGCGGTGGCGTGTGTCAGGAGGGCGCGCTGTGGACTGGGCCACCCTTGAAGCGGTCCTCGGGACGGCGCTGCCCTCGGACTTCCGCGCTCTGGCGGAGGCTTACCCGGTGCTGGTCATCGACGACTTCCTGAGCGTGTCCGTTCCCCGGCCCGGCACCGAGGCGTTGTGGGCGTCCGAGGCCAGGGAGGACGAGATCCTTCAGGATCTGTACGAGATGGGCGACACCGAGGACTACGTTCCCTATCCGCAGCCGGGAGGCCTGATTTCCTGGGGGGATTCCAATTCGGGGGACGTCTTGTACTGGAAGACGAGCCCTGCGGACCCGGACGCATGGCCGGTGGTCGTCCGCACGGACAACGCCGACTGGATCGAGTTCCCGGTCGGTGCCGTCGAGTTCCTGGCCGGCGTGTACGGGCGCACCATCGACGTGCCGGGCATGCCCAGGGACTTCCCCACCGACGACCCGAAGGTACTGGGCCTGAGCGACCGCATCGGCTGATCGGCAACTGATCCGCAGGCACAGGCGAACAGCGATCGCCCGCAGGATTCCTGGGGGCGATCGCCATTCAGTAGGTCGGGGACTGGCGCGGTCGCCTGTGAGGTCTCCGTTTCCGGCCCCCGCCCGTCAAACCGTGCATGCGCTTCTCGCGCACACGGCTTACCGACATCCGGCCGAGGTTCCCCAGCGGAAGTACGGAGGAATTCCTCGCGCGGGCCCGGGAGGCAATGACGGCCGAGGGCGGGTGGACCTTCGCGGTGAAGGGGAACGAGGAACTCGTCCTGCCAGGAGCTCGTCCTGCCAGGGCAGACGAGTGCCGCGTCCTGCACGGCCACCGTCCGGCGGACCCAGCGGCCCGAAGCCCTCCACTCGACGGGGACCATCGTCAGCAAGCCAACTCGATGCACACCGCCGCGGGTGCCGACTTCCCGCTCACCGATGCCGGCGAACGGGGCAGCGAGCACCTCGTCGACCACTCGACCCAGTACGCCAAGGCGCTCGTCATCGACTTCAACCGCTGTCCGGCGACGCCCCGTCGCGGCGCCGGGATCTTCCTGCACGTCAACGGGCAGGGCGCGACGGCCGGGTGCGTCTCCGTGCCGCGCGCGACGATGGACCGGATCATGGCCTGGATCAGGCCGGGCGCGCATCCGCGGATCGCCATCGGCTGAGCGGCGGGATGACCGTGTCACGGTCCGGCCGTCGCGGCCGAGAGGGTTCCCGAGCGCTCCGGGACGCTCGAGTCGAGCAAATGGTTGTACGGAACAGGGAACCTCGCCCCATGACGTTCATCACGCGCGGTACACGTGATGTTCGGCGCCTCCGTCCCGCTGGGTCTGGTGGACCGGGACGTGACCACGCCCCGGTCGTGTGCCCCGGTCGTACGGGGTCATGTGGCCATGGAGACGAGGGGCGGGGAGTCATGGAGGAGCGGACGCCGGCCGCGGTGTGGATGCGGCGGCACGCGGCACAGTTCGTGCGGCAGGTGACGGCGCGGAACCGGTTGCCGCTGGACTACTCCGTGAACAGTCTGCGGGTCGTCGACTTCATCGTCGACGGGCTGCGGAAGGGGGAGTCCGAGCGCGCCGACGTACGGCATGTGCTGTTCGGGCTCGGCGCCTACACCGGAGAGGTCCTGGTGCGGCGCGCCGGGGCGCAGTGGATCGAATTCGACTCCGAGCAGCGGGAGTTGTTCGGCCAGCCCGTCGGCGTACGGATGCCCGACGGCCGGGTGTGGAATCCGCTCGGCAAGGTCGTGAAACGTTTCGAAACGGGAGAGCGGGAGTCCGTGCGGATGCTGTATCTGCAACTGCACGGACGCGCCCCCAGGTCCGCGGTCATCTGCGGCCATCGGTCCGCCTGAGTCGGACGGGGCGTCTGACGCGCTGTGACATTTCTGTGGGGGCTGACGCTGATGACCATGGGGGTGTCGACGCGACCGTCGTGTCGGCAGAGCGCAATCGGGCGAACTCGGTACGAACGAGGACAGTGTTGGGCCAGGGAGGGGAATCCCGCCGCGTGCAGGCGTACGACGGGGAACTGGGCGTGGCCGTTGCGCGGGCGCAGGACGGGGACGAGGCCGCCTTCGCGGTCGCGTACCGGATCGTGCAGCCAGGACTGCTCGGGTATCTGCGCGGCATCGTCGGTGACGACGCGGAGGACGTGGCGTCCGACGCCTGGCTGGAGATCGCCCGGGACCTGGGACGGTTCCGCGGGGACGGTGCCGGGTTCCGCGGCTGGACCGCGACCATCGCCCGGCATCGGGCGCTGGACCATCTGCGACGGCTGAAGGTACGGCCCCGGGGGTCCGCGCTCGAGCAGGACGTACTCGAACTGCCCGGCTCCCACAGCACCCACGACGAGGCGCTGGAGACTCTCTCCACGGAGTACGCCCTGGAGCTGGTCTCGCGGCTGCCGCGCGATCAGGCCGAGGCCGTACTGCTGCGGGTCGTGGTCGGTCTCGACGGGCCGTCGGCGGCGCGGGTGCTGGGCAAGCGTCCGGGCGCGGTGCGCACCGCCGCTCACCGCGGCCTGAAGCGCCTCGCGCGGCAGCTCGGCGCCGCGGGTGTGACGGATGAGGGACCCCGGACGCTGGGGGAGTCGGGATGAACGACAGCAGGTCGTCGATCGGCAAGAGGTTCTCGGGCAGGGATGGAATCGGACATGGGTGAACGGCACGGCGACGGGGGGGCCTCCGACCGTCGGCTCGCGCACCCGTCGAGCCCTGCGACTCCCTCGAGTCCCGGGACTCCGGGGACTTCCCCGAACGAAGAAACCGCCCTGGAAGTGCTCCTCGCCGCCGCCGTACGCGGCCGGGTGAACGGTACCGAGGCCGCCGCACACGCCGAGGCGCAGGCCGTCGCCGCCTTCCGGGCCGCGCGGGACAACGGCGCGCACGCCGCGCGGACACGGCGGCGGGACGACTGGCGCCCCCGCGAGCAGCGGAGGTTGGGCCACTCGCTGAAGGCCACGTTCGCCGTGCTGCTGGCCAGCGTGACCCTGGGCGGGGTCGCCGTCGCGGCCATCGGTTCGTCGTCGGACGACGACAGCGACGGCCGTGGCAGGTCCGGCACCCGGACGTCGAGCAGCAGCCCGGACCGGTCCGCGGCCGACACCACGGAACCCGAGGATGCCGCTTCCTCCGCGCCGGGCTCCGCCGGACCCGGTGCCTCCGCGCACGCCGAACCTTCCGGCCGTCCGTCGCAGGCCAAGGACACCGAGGCCCACTGCCGCGCGTACGCATCCGTCAAGGGCCGCGGCAAGGCCCTGAACTCGACGGCCTGGCAGCGGCTCATCACCGCCGCGGGCGGTGAGGAGAACGTCGCGGCCTACTGCGCCGAGCAGTTGGGCGAGGCCGTCAGGCCGACGAAGACGAAGAAGGCGAACAAGGCGGACAGCACCCCGAGCCCGGCCACCACGTCCGACACCCCGGCAGCGGCAACGTCGACCCCGAAGCCGACGAAGTCCAAGAACAACTAGAAGTCCGGGGACATGGAGAAGCAGAAGCCCAAGGGCACGAACGAGCGTGTGCGCGGCATGGTCGCCAAGGGCCTTTCACGCGGCTGCGGCGGATTCTGCGCGTCCCACCCGTCGGCGGAAGCAGGTCCAGCCCAGCGGCGCCCGCACGGCCAGGACAGGGCCGGCCACGAGAAAGTGGATCGATCGGCCGGGGCCTGAGGAAGAGGAAGAGCCGTGGCCCCGTAGCGGTCCAGGACGAGCCGTTTGCCGTGTCCATGAGGTCTCGCGCCGGCTGGGCCACGCAGGGAGACACCGTGGCAACGACCGGGGCCGCCACCCCCCACAGGAGAGGCCCCGGCCGTCGCGCGGCACGGGCCGCGCGGCGGCCCGTACTTTCTACAGCGCCGCGACTGCGTTTTGTGTCACACCTCTCCCCGTCGCGGGATAGTTGCATGCTGTACGAACATGGACGGGCAGCGGTTTCAGGCCGTAACGTGCCATTCGCGCCGGACTGCGGAGGACGGACGACCGCAACGACGAGGGACCCGAGACCGCAACCATCAATTGAGGGACCACGACGGCGAGGACCCGGTCCGCGAGAGCGGCGCCGGTTTAGGCGCAAAGAGGGGCGCGGTGCAGGGGGACGACGCGGAGCTGACCGCCGCGGTGCTTGCGGCACAGGACGGGGACGAGACCGCGTTCCGGACTGTGTACCGCGCTGTGCATCCACGGTTGCTCGGATACGTACGGACACTGGTCGGCGACCCGGACGCGGAGGACGTCACGTCCGAGGCCTGGTTGCAGATCGCCCGTGACCTGGAGCGGTTCAGCGGCGACGCGGACCGCTTCCGCGGCTGGGCCGCCCGGATCGCCCGCAACCGCGCCCTCGACCACATACGGATGCGCGGGCGCCGCCCTGCGATCGGCGGCGACGAGACCGAGTTGACCGGGAAGGCCGCCGAGTCCGACACCGCCGGCGAGGCCATCGAGTCCCTGGCCACCGACAGCACCCTCTCGCTCATCGCCCAGCTTCCGCAGGACCAGGCGGAGGCCGTCGTGCTGCGGGTCGTGGTCGGCCTCGACGCCAAGTCCGCCGCCGAGACCCTCGGCAAGCGCCCCGGCGCGGTCCGCACGGCGGCGCACCGCGGACTGAAGCGCCTCGCGGAGCTGCTCGGCGCGGATGCGGAATCCGCGGGGGCGCTCGGTGCCGTTCCCCCACAAAGAGGATCGCGCACACGCGCGGTGACGTCCGCGGGTGTGACGCATACGCGTTCGCGGACGCAGAAGGACATGTGATGGCCGACGAGCAGTACAGGTGGCTGGACCGCGATGCAGCGGAGCGTTTGTTGCGCGGAGAGCCGCTGGAAGCCGTCGACGCCGACACCCGCGAGCAGGCGGACCGCCTCGCCGACGCCCTCGGCGCCCTGGCCGCCGCACCCTCGCTGAACGGTGCCGACCTCGCCGAACACGCCGAACTCCCAGGCGAGGCAGCCGCGTTGGCCGCGTTCCGCAAGGCGCGGGCGGACCGGGACCAGGCGCCCGCGCGGCTCGGCGAGAGCGGTCTCGCGCGGCCCGCGGCGCACGCCCGCGAAGCCGGTCTGGTACGGCTGGGACGCCCGGCCCCGAGTGGTCCCCGGGCCCGTTGGGGCCGCCCGGCCCGCTTCGGAATCGCCGCCGCGCTGGCCGCCGGAATGCTCGGCGGGGTCGCCGTCGCGGCCGGAACCGGAGTGCTGCCGACTCCGTTCAGTAACGACCGGCCGACTCCGGCCGCCTCGGTCACGGCCGCCGGAACCCCGGAGCGCCCGCTCGTCTCGCCGTCGCCCGGATCCTCCGGGACCGGCGGCTCCCAGGCCCCGACACCGGACGGCACCACCAACGGCCCGTCGGACCAGGGCTCCTCGGGCGACGACAAGGCGGCCGGTGGTGGGGCGAGCGCGCGGCCGGGGTCCGACGCGTCGGGAACCGCCGACCGTTCGCGCGAGTGGTGGACCCGCACGCGCAGGTTCTGCCGTGAGGTCCTCGACGGCAAGGACCTCACGGCCGGTCGCCGACGCGCCCTGGAGGACGCGGCGGGCGGCGGCGGCCGGGTGAAGTCGTACTGCGTCGGCATCCTGGGCCAGGCCGGCGACGACAAGAACGGTGACAACCAGGACGGGAACGGCGACAGCCAGGGGTCCGGGCAGGGCTCCGACCAGGGCGGTCAGGACCACGGTGGTGACGGTGACGGCCACCACATACTGCCGGGCGGCAATGACCCCCGTGGCAACGGCGGCGTCCTCACCCCGTCACCGGTGGTGTCGGCCCTGAGCCCGCTGCTGCCGAGGAAGCCGACCGAGACCGGGGCGCCGTCCGGGACGTACAGCGCACTGGCGCTGCTCACCGGCCACTGAGCCGCCCGGCCCCTGCTCATGCGCACGCCTCTGACCTGCGGTTTCGTTTTTCTTTGAAGTTTCTTCGGCTCGGGTGTGACGTTTTCGGCCGCCGTGGCGCAGTAATGAGTGAGCCGACTGGTCATCGGCCGTCGCACTGAGCCGGGGTTCCCCCCGTACCCATGGCCCGGTGCACATTGGCGCGGGGGGGGCCCCGGGCCCCCCGCCCCCCCCCCCCCCCCCCCCCAATCCGCCCGCCACCCCCCCCGCGGGGTCCCCAACCCACCACCCATGGCCCCCCGCGGGGCC